>QHXW01000210.1 GCA_003223115.1 Acidobacteriota bacterium | reverse complement strand
GAAGAAACGGGAACTGATCGGTAACTTCTAGAACCCCTGCACCAAGTGGGATCCCTCGTCGGTTCCGGTGAACGATCACGACTTCCGCTCCGATGCCAGCGGAGTGGGCATCTACTACGGCATTTACGATCCGCCCAACAACCGCGGCACCGTCTGCGTTGGCGTCTCCCACGACACGCCGGCCTTCGCCGCTCATTCCATCGTCACTTGGTGGAAACGCGAAGGATCGCGTCGCTATGGGCGTGCCCCCAAGCTTCTGGTTCTGGCCGACTCAGGTGGCAGCAACAGTTGCACTTCGTGGGCTTGGAAAACCGAAATCCAGACTCAGTTGTGCAACCCATTCGGCATCGCCGTCACCGTCGCTCACTAACCCACCGGCGCCTCTAAATGGAATCCCATCGAGCATCGTCTGTTCTCCGAGATCTCCAAGAACTGGGCTGCCGAGCCACTGGTGAGTTATGAAAAGATGCTCAACTTCATTCGCACGACCAGCACCCAAACCGGCTTAGTGGTGACTGCTTATCTGGACCGCAAAGAGTATCCAACCGGTCTCAAACCAGGCCCGCAACTGATCTCCTCGCTGACTCTCAGACCCAGCAGCACATTACCGCGATGGAGCTACACCATTACACCCAATCTGTGAAGTTAATTCTGAGTCGTCCCTTAGCCGCCCTTAGCCGGCTTTATTTCAACTGGAACTTGACTATGGCCCGGCCGAGCTGGATTTCATCTCCGGATTGAAGCTTTACCCCGCGCGCATTTCTGTGCACGTCCTGGCTCAAGCCGCCGCGAATGATCCAGAGACCGCAGTTGCGGGCGTCTTTTTTGTCCTGCTTGTACCAGCGATCGTTGTACAGCCGGTACTCGCCCGTACGCTTCAAATAGAGAATGTGCGCGTGCTCGCGAGACACCGTGCAATTGATCTCAGTCTCGTCTGTGAACGCCAGATCGTTGCGACGGGACGGGCCGTGCGCCCGATAAACCTCGGTGCTGCGGCCGAGGTTGGTTCGCTCCTTATTCAATGTGATCTCAGAGGGCGCAGCCATGCCCCTGACCACGGTCAGCCGGGCCGTCCGCCGGGGCGCCCTGCCGGCTTCCTTTCTGGCGCGTGACTCTGTTTCCACCCGCAACCAGTCTTCGGCCCGTTTCGGCAGCTCAGCTAATGGATGGAATTCCACCTCCAAGTCATCAGGAAACCGGTAATTAGATCGGGCCAGACTTCTCTTGATCTCTTGCTCGAAGTAACCGCGAAGAAAATCGCTCTTGAGAAACGACGATTCATCGTCGCTCGTCCCCCGCACGTGAATCTGGACAAGATTATAAGGAAACACGATCCTGCCACCCACGCGCTGCCCTTTTTTCAAAACTTTCTCCAGAACCGCCAGGCGAATTTCCGCCAGTTCCGGAGCGTCCTTGGGCGCAAGCGCGGCGTCAAACGGCGCTTCGAAAATCGTTTTGCCCAGCCTCTCCATCAAGTCTGAAAGGCTCATGATCACCTCGCTGCCGTATGAGTTCCCTGACGGTCCGGCGACTTGGAAAATGCGCTTTTCGCGATTCCTTGCGGTCCACGTGGCTCGGCCGGCGGCTGGCTGGCAATGATTCCCAGACCAGAAGCAGCCTCGGCAATCTCTCGGGCAATCGGCGCAGCCAGAGTTCCGCCATACCCGCCGTGTTCGACCACAACAGCAAAAGCTATCCTGCGGCTCGGATCCCCATCGTAGGGCGTGAAGCCGGCAAACCACGAATGCGGCTGACCTTCGCCCAGTTGCGCGGTACCGGTCTTTCCCGCAACACTCAAGCGCGCTCCCTTCATAGCACGGCGGGCCGTTCCGTTCGTCACCACCGATCGCATGGAATCCGCAAGAAACGCCGCCACGTCCGGCGGAACAATCACAGGAGCCGGTTGCGTCCCCGCGCCGTCATCGTCCATGACCCAGCGGCCCCGAGGCGCCACGCCTCCATCAGCCACGATGGCGGCCACCCGCGCCATTTTGTAGGGCGTTATCAGGATCGGTCCCTGCCCGTAAGCCGCGAAAGGCATCATGGCCTTCAACTCGTTGGGGTCTGCATCCGGCAGTCCCAACAAGTGCAGAGTCTCGCGCAAAGCGGCCGGCCCAACCTCATAGACACCGAGTTGAGCAAAATACGCATTGCAGGAAACCGTGATCGCCTGGCGCATTGCCAGAGTGCCGTGGGCCGAATCGCCGATATCGTCGCGGATGCTGCGCCGCCACCCCGGGATTTGCGTCCCCACGCGTTTGCCTCCAAGCGATTTGCACTGGAACGTCTTACCGGTGAGTTTCGGATCGATGCGCAGCGCCGCAATGGCGGTGACCAGCTTGAATGTCGAGCCGGGTGGGTATTGCGCGTAACGAGCGCGATCCAGAAGCTCGTCCGGATTCCCATGAGCGCCGGATGCAGGAGCGGGAGCACTCACCAGAGCCAGCACATCGCCCGATTGCGCGTCCATTACTGCTACTGCGCCTTTGTCATGCTTCGCCGCGCGTAGCCGGCGTTCGAGAATCTCGGTTGCGCGGAGTTGCAAACGGATGTCGATCGTGGTCCTCACGTTCCGGTCGCGGCCGCGGAACCGCTCAATCTCCGAATTGCCGGGCTGATGCCGGTAGCGTACCAGGGGCGCGAGCTCGTCGTAATTCCGATAACCCTGTAGCCTGGTGTTCGAATCGTGTTCCACCAACGACGCGTTTGTGGCGTGAAAATTTTCGCCCGTGCGCCAGTCGCCGAGAAAATGCGCCGTGAGCTCGCCGAAAGGATAATGGCGGCTCTCGATGGGCGAGCAGACCGTATCAAGGGAGACGCCCAGGGTTTCATATTGCGCGCGGCGGCTCTCCAGTTGCTTCCAGTCACTCGTGGCCAACAAAACACCATTGCGATCGTAAATATTTCCTCGTGGAATTTCGCGAGCCAATGATGTCAATCGCGGGTTGTGCTGCGCCCGCTTGACGCCATCAGCTTCAAAAATTTTCACGTCGCGCGCCAGGAATTCCCAATCGTGCGCCACCTGGAAATAAGCTGCCCGGGCCACCAGGACTAGCGCCAGAACTGCGAAAATTCGCGCCAGATAACCGATTGGTCCGGCGAATGGTACACCGATTTCCGGGCGGCAGCCCTGGTTCGAGATGGAGAGGATCACGGCGAACACGAAAAAATTAGCCAGCATCGCCGTATTGCCGGAGCTGAGGAACGGTGACACCACGCCGGATAGCGGAATCACACCCAGCACACCGCCCGTGATCAACAACATCTCCAACGCAAACAGGCTCGCTAAACCCAGCGCCAAAAACAACGCGTATTCATTCGCGGCGTCCCTTGCGATACAGAACATACGGCGCACCAAAAACGTAAATAGCAGGCCGATAACCGCTATACCAGCGAAACCCCACTCTTCTCCGATGGCAGGTAAAACCAGATCGGTGTGGCCAGCCGGGATCAATGCTGGATCGCCCCACCCCGGTCCCGAGCCCCACAGGCCGCCGGTCGACAACGCCCAGATAGAATGCGCCAGCTGATCACCGCCGGGAACATCGTTATCCCAGGGTGACATCCACATGGAAACGCGTTTCACTACGGTCGACGGTTGCCCCAACTTGTATCCGATGCTCACGCCCGCAACCAGCAGCGTCAGGCCGACTACCGCCAAGCCTACCTTCCCTCGCGCAACCGCGAACATCACCAGGAACAGGAATCCCGTCACCAGCGCCGGGCCAAGATCTTTCAACACGAAGAACAGCATCAGCGCGCAGGCCACGCCACACATCACCGGCAATGCCTGTGAGAACCGCGGAAGATTGATCCAACGATGGATGTGCGGAACCAGGCGTTTCTCCCGCAATTCCCGCAGCCGCTCCCAGTTGGCCGCGAAGTATCCGGCCATGAAAAGCACTAACAGCGGCTTGATCAGCTCGACGGGCTGGAAGGGGCCCAGGTTGACCTTCGCGTCGCTCCCGCTCGGACCTGAGCCGAACGTCAATAACAGCACGAACAACAGAAAACTTGTCAAGAGCGGAGTGTAGGTCCAGCGCGAAAAACGGCTGTCATGGAAAAAACGGCTCAAGGGTAACAGCAGAGCGGCACAGCCCAAAGCCACGCCCCAGGCGAATTTGCTGAACTCGAGGGTGTCGCGCAAAGGATCGCGCAAGCTGACCGCCAGGATCAATCCGATCCCGGTGAGCAGGTGGAGTGCCGGCAAGATAGCCGGATCCCCGCGAAACATTTTCCGGCGCCACAGGAAATGCACCGCATAGAAACTTGCCAGATAGAGTCCGGTCCACAGGGCGAACTGCAGCAGGAATTCACGCGGCGTCCGAACCGCGAAAGTCTGTTTCAGCTTGGGTACCGGCAGGAGCGCGATCCTCAGATCGCCCTTGCGCGGCCCGGTGTGCACAATGTGTTGCTGGCTGTCCATCTGCTGCTGAAGTTGTTCACGAAGCGTGTGCCATCGCAGCTCACTTTCGATCTCTTGCCGGCTAATGCGGAGCCGCGCCAGCGCCCCCACATTCGGAAGTGGACGGTGCGTTCGTACGTAAGCCACCAGCTTTTCCGCGACGAGTGCGCGCTCGGCCGGATCACGAAATGTCTCGAGAAATGGGAGCACTTGTTCCGTTGTGCCGAGCGTATTGAGATTGAGCAGCTCTCCGCGGTCCAGGCGTCCGGAGAGTTCGGCAAAATTGGATGTCTTCGCGAGAAATACCAGGAGAAGCCCAGCGCAGACCATCAGCGAAGCGCCCATAAGCCACGGCAACTCATGCCTGCGCTCGGGAGGCGCGGTCCTCACCCAAGGTCCGGCTTGCACGATCGCGCGTTGTTCCCAGCTCTTGGTTACCGCCATGAACGCGGCCTCCGGGCCAGAAGCTTGCGAGGATTAGCCGGCTTCTGGCTCTTCGCCTGAAGCGTCTGCTGCCTGCCGCGATCGCGATAGAGACGGTTCAAACTAGTGCTGACATTGGAAAAACCTGCGATGGGCTCGTAGAGGTTGCGCGCGCGTTCCAGATCGCCCTGCGCGAGCAGAACATATTTCGAAATTTCCTCTCGTGTCTCGTTGGTCCTCTGGGCCTGCTGCAATTCCTGCTCGGCGCGAAGCAGATACCCGTCCGCCTGCTGCTCGAATTCACGGGGCCCCGCCTTGAAGCCGAACCGCTCGGCGTCGGAGAACTCGGCCACGGCGCGGCCCACGTTTCGGAAGTTGTAAATGTAAAGGCGCGCTAAACCAAGGTGCGGGTCGGGAGATCGCGGCAGATAGGAAAGCGCTTCTTCGAAACTGGTCCTGGCGCGTAACGCCGTCTGTTCGGTTGGGGGCCCGTGAATCAAGGCGAGGTAGCCGTTGGTAAGTGCCAGTTTCGCCCGCACACCCGAATCGGAGCCGTCTAGTTCAGCCGCGCGGCGCAGACAGATGTTCGCCTTTTGCCAGTCGAAGGCGCCGAGCAAAGGATCGGAGCTATTGCGGTAGCGCTCGATCACATCATCTGCCGCCGCCAGAAAACTGGACCGCAACGGGTGGCTCAGCCAGGGAACAGGAGAATATCGGCCCAAAGGCAGATTGCGCTCGTCCAGTTTCTTGTATAAGCTCCAGTCGGCATCGATCGCGGCAATAGTGCGGTGTGTGTAGTCGTGATAACCGCGAATAGGTTTGCTGTCGACCCAGAAACGATATGCGAAAGCGGCTTCCACGTAGATCAGCGCCCCTAACACCAAACCGACGGCCACCGCAGCCACCGGCACCCACACTCGCTCGAACGCCACCACGATTTCACGAGCAGTTTTGGACGGCATCCCGGACGACTCACGCGCTTTTTCTACCGTCGGGTTGGCTTCCCAGGCCTGCTGCTTCTCGGTCTCAGCCTGAGTCAGCCGGTTGGCGAGGAACAGCCGGAGATCCTGTTCAAATGCAGCCGCCGAGCCATATCGGTTTTGCATTTCCCCCGCGAGTGCTTTTCGAATGATGGCTCTCAAGCCGGCTGGACAGGAGTCCGGCAGCGCGCGTGGGGGCCGCTTCGAGCGGATTAACTCTTCGAGCTTTTGGGTGCTGTGAGCCTGGTAGGGTGGAAAACCCGCCAGCATTTCATAGAGCGTTGCGCCCAGCGACCATAGGTCGGCGTTTGGGTCCACCTGTCCCCGGCGAAGCCTCTCGGGAGAGCAGTAGCTGGGACTGCCCAGACTATGGTGCGTCCGGTCATGCGTAAACGTAATCGCTTTCGAGATGCCGAAGTCCAGAAGCCGGATCGCGCCATCGGGACAAATCTGAATGTTCGAAGGCTTGACGTCGCCATGGACCACGGCCCGCTTCCGCCCGTCAATTTCGATTTGAAACGAATGCAGTTTTTCGAGCTGGCTGCAGATTTCGGCGGCATAAGTGGCGGCCTGTATCGGATCAACGCGCTTCTCAACCTGCAGGACCTCGGCGATGCTCTCCCCTTCGACATACTGCATAGCGACGTAGAAGCAGCCGTTCATCTCCCCGCAGTCATAAATCTCGAGGAAGCGCGGGTCGGCCTCGTGGAGTTGCTTCTGGAGCAGGGCGCCGCGGCGTTCGGCCTTCAGCACGATTTGCGTCCACGGGTCGCGGGATTCTTCGACGATCTTCAGGACGGCGTGGCTGTGATCGTTAAGGTCAACCGCCAAGTAGACATCGGTCATACCTCTGCCGAGCTTCGAGACGATCTCGTATCTGCCGAATTGCTTGACGTGCAGCACGGTCAGGGCCCTAACGTACCTGCGTCAAGATCTTTCGCTTGTTAGAAATTCCAAAGACCTTGAGCGCAACTCCGGTTCTTCCCGTGCTTCCGGGCTTCCGTTCGGTCGGAACCGGTGTCCATTTATGACGTGGCAGGCGTGCGCCGGTTTCGCTGTAGGCGCAAATATTGAGCGGCTTTAATGGGCCTCACAGCGGAACAGCTCGACGATACCGTTCATCCTTCTGAGCCGACAAAACCGCTTCGGGATGCGGACAAACGACCACCGCGAGGTCGGAACAAGAATGCCAATCCGCAAACAGATCGGAATGCCTATTCACTGCCCAACTAGATCAAACATCTTTAGTTATTTCAAAGCATTTCAATTACTTGTTAACTATTATCTCTAGTTTTACTAGCTAGCACTCATTCATCGCGACTGGAAAATAGACCCGCCAGGCGCGTGATGAGGTTCCGCCATCGGCTTCTGGTCTCTCGCGTTTGAGTGATGGAGTGTCTGACCCTGGCTCGAGCCTCTTCGGAATCGCTTCCTAAGAATTCCGGCCCGGCGACAAATATGGCACTGATGTTATCCTTTCCGCCCGCCTCGTTCGCGGCCGCGATCAGTTCTCGAGCCATGAGCGTCGGATCCCTGGAGTACCGCTGTACAAACGAGCCGATCTCGGCCGAAGTCAACATATCGCTGAGCCCATCGGTGCATAGCAGGAATGCAGCGTCGGGCCGGAACAGCAAAGACTTGATTTGAATGAACTCTTCTTCGTGCGGCTGCCGAGCCATCGATCCCACATCGCGGAACACTTCGTTTCGTCTGGGGTGCGCCATGGCCGCCTGTTCTGACAGATCTCCGTGGTCCTCCAGTTCGCCGACAAGCGAATGATCGGACGTCAGCTTACGCAGTGTTCCATTCCAGACAAGATACAGCCGGGAGTCTCCCACATGGCCGACCGTGAGGCGATCGTCGTGCGCCACCGCCAACGTGAGCACGCAGGCCATACCGCGGCATTCGTCGCGATCCTGAGCCAGCCGGTATATTTCGTTGTTGGCTGCCGTGATCGCCTGGCGCACTCCATCGGAGACGTCCCCCTGAAAGCTTCGGAGTTCGCGCGGAATGACCTGGACGGCAGTGTGCGCGGCCAGTTCGCCGGCGGCCCGCCCTCCCATGCCGTCCACCACCAGGAAGATGCCGGACGCGTCGTCGACGTAAACCTGGTCTTCATTATTCGTCCGCTCGAGGCCCGGATCGCTGGCAGCACCCGAACGCCATCCGACGGTCACTCCCATAGCGATCAGTTCCTCCGGGTCCAGTGGGCCAAAACCAAACCGCAGGCAAACAGCAAGAAGAGCGCGACGAACGGAATATGCGGGCTGAAGAACAACTTCATTTTTTGACTTCGAAGGCGAGCGGGAGCACCTCGGCAACGCCGATCACGGCGCGGTCGGGCAGCGCGACCTCAACTCCCTTCTTGAGACGCTTGCCGTCCACCCATGTCCCATTGGCGCTCTTGTCCAGGATGTGGAACCGCCCTGTTGCCGGGTCGCGCCGCAGCGCGAAATGTTCCCGCGACACTTCGTCGTTGGTATAGAGTGCGAGGTCCATCGGCAGGTCGTCGCCTCCCCGACCCACGCGGACCTCTTTCTGCGACACCAGATAGAGCTGCGGCCCGGAATCATCTTCGTACCGGATCTCGGCATACACGGTTTCCGACGATCTTCGGGTAACTGCTGCCGCGCGCTGTGTGGTGACCGACGGCTCCCGGTCCATCAAGGTGGTCTTGGTCCCTCGAAATCCGGGCTGCGCAGTTTCGTTCAGTTCGGAATGAATCTCGACATCCCCAAGCGGGATGGTGCCCTCCGTATCCGGAAGAAAATCGAGAATCCAATCCTGCGCGGCGATCTTGAACTTTTTTTGCTGGCGCCCGGGCCGCTTCAATCCCAAAATCGAGGGCCGGCTGTTTAACCGCGCTACTCGCGCGCATAACGCACGTTTCGCGTCCTCGATAATCAGGTCGAACACGCCCTCCAGCCGCGAATAGTCCTCCGGGTGCAGATACAGGCTGAAGACGCAAGGCAGCAGAACGCTGTAGCCCATCTCGAACTGGCCGAGCTCCATATTCCGGATCAGTTCGTTGATGATGGCCTGGCCGCTGATTTTACCTTCCGCGGGCCGTGTCTCCTTCTGCGGCATCAGTCCTCCAGACCTTCCACGTCCTGAAGCCCGCGGGGTTTCCTGACTTTGGCGTGACATCTTTTGATGCCCGCCAGTTTTTCACACGAGTCGGTTACAGATCGCCGCGCGCGTTCCGGAACTTCGGCAGTATACACCCGCCACAACCGAGCCCGCCGCTCGTGCAGCAAAATCGTGGTCGGGTTACCAGCGACGCGCGCCGTAGTCTCGGCACGCCGTGCGAAATTCTCTGAGACTCTCGACGTCCCGCTGGAGAACTTCGCGGTCGCGATAGCGCAGCTCGCCGTGATCTACCACCTTCTGTATGGCCCCGATCGTATCGTCGAGTTCATGACGATCGAAGCGACCCGAGTTCCAGGCGCGCTGAAATTCCCGGAGTTCTTCCCTGGCCTTGTCGAATCGTTTTATTTCGCCGTGGTTCCGGTAGCTGTTGGACTCGGCGTACCTCAGGTCCGCCTGGATCCTTTCAAACGAAGGAGCGCCTCTACGATAGTACGGTCCGTCCCGGCGATATCCGCGGTCGTCGCGATCATAGCGATCATCGTCGCCATAACGGCCGGGGCCATAAATCTGCGCTTGTGCGGCGAAAGACGTGAGCAGTAAACTGCCACATAGCAAGCTTCTAAAAGTAAAACCTGGCATGTGTCGTGCCTCCCGTCGTCGAGAGACGCAGGTCGCGTTCCGGTGTTTCACTCTGCCGCATTATTTCCTTTTAATAAAAAGGGGCGTCGGTGGTGATTTCAACGGAAGGGGGGGTGGGGGGTGAGAACAGGGGTGAGAACTGGGGTGAGAACCGTGTTGGGCGCGCTTGCCAAAGCTTGCCAAAGTGGCTAGCTAGGTCTCGTTAAGCGACATTTGGCGCTACAATGAACCCAAAAACGGCGGTTAAGAGCCGCCATATGAGCGCTCCTCTTCAGCTGCAAATATTTGCAGCAATGGCATTTGTCACCCATTGGGTGAAGTGCGCAGCAGTTGGAACACCAGACAGGTCTCGGACTTGCCGAGAGACCTCAGCGTCAATTGCCTTTTGTAGGATGAACGACAGAATGGTAAACGAGCTCCACGCGGTGATTGAGCAACTGGGTGGCGAGCCGATTTTGGGCCATCCCTTGAAGACCGAGACAGATCTTCAATCGGCTATTCGGGAGGGTTTTCCACAGACGGTGGTCAAAGAGGTGATGCAGGCGGCCGGCATCACACTCAAAGAACTGGCCACAAGTCTGGATCTATCAGCGCGCAGCCTTCAACGACGGAGGCGTGAAGGGCGGCTGGCGAGGCATGAATCGGATCGTCTCTACCGGCTCGCACGGGTGATCGCCTTGACGAAACACTATCTGGGCAACGAGGAGACGGCAACACGCTGGTTGAAGCGGCCGAACCGGGCGCTCGGAGGTCGCGCTCCGTTCGAATTGATCGATACAGAACTTGGAGCGCGAGCGGTAGAAAACGTTCTTGGCCGTATATTGCCTACGGCGGCGTCAGTTGACGAGCGTTTACCGAATCCTCCGCAAGCCCTATTCCAAAAGACCGCTGGACGGCGAAGGCGCCTATCGCTTTGGCGGCGCTGGTCGAGCGCAGGTGTCCGTCTGGCATACACGTCGGAGCACCTGTCGCTAGCGATCATCGAATATTTCGTTCACGTCGATCCCGACGATCCGCCGAAAGATCTCGTAGTGGTCGCTGCGGAGGTATCGAACAGAGTCTCACGAATCGCGATTTCCGCGAAGCAACTACCCGCAAAATGGCATCGAACTCCAGTGCTGCCGGCACTCACCGCGATCGGCGACCGGTTTGTTCGTGATCGTCGTGCGGCGATTCTCATTGTGCCTTCGGCTCTCGCCCCGGCTGAATCGAACTGGCTCATCAATCCGCAGCACTCGGATTTCTCAAAGATCCGGGTACATCCGGGAGAAGTGTTCCGATACGATCCGCGGTTCTTCCGATAAGGAGCGGGCGCAGGAATTTGACAGGCTACTTTAACTTTACAAAACAATGTGGGCCCGGCAGAACTCGAATCTGCGACCTCTACCGTGTCAAGGTAGCGCAGGCCTAGCACTTGGCCCCGTCCTCTTTCAAAACAAACCAATTAGCTCGCCTGAGTTTGGGCCAAAACCGGGCCTTTTTTGCATCCAATGGGCCAGTTTGGGCCAACAAGCTCTGCTGGGGGAGTTCTGTTCCAGGAGCGACAGTACGCTGCCGAGATTACGAAAACTCGGCTAGACTAGCTGCGATCTGTAACGTCGCGTAACGTCGCTGGTGGCGTGTCCGAAAGCCCTATCAGATCCGCGACGCCGAAGTTGCAACACTTCCAGGGAGATTGCTTAAGGCTGCCCATTTTCGACGCCCGACCGCGCCCATCACGCGCCGGACGTTTATTAATAGGAATGAGCCGACATTGGCGCTATTCGGGAAGGACCTGAAGCTGGATGGACTCCGCTATACATATCGCGCCTGCCGGCCGTTCGCCTGCCGAGTTGTTCCGGTAACTACAAGCTCAAGTTTCAGCTGCTTGGTTTGACGACTCTTTACGAGAAAGGCGCGGGAGAAAAGGGCTGGTTCGGTCCAACGCTCACACAGATTGCCGACGAGGATCAACTGGGCCAAATCCTCGCCTATAACGAAAATCAGGCGCGCGTGCTCGTCGGTAAGAGCAAGGATGCGAAGCCGACGTACTACTACTACGTCTTCGAGACGGCCTATCAGAACGGAGTCATTCCGAATTCGCTTAGCGGTGTGATTCAGAAAGACCGGGCCCTTGCCGAACTCGTCGTGATTGCGCCGGAGCAGATGGAAGAGAGGATGGCATTCGTCAACGCACTGGAAATGTCGCGCTCTCTCGATGAGTCCGGCCGGGTCGCGCTGTACGGCATTTATTTCGACACGGACAAAAACACTCTGCGTCCGGACTCACTGCCGACATTGCAAGAGATCGTCAAGTTACTTTCGGCGAATCCGCAGATGAAAATCCATGTTGTGGGCCACACGGATAACCAAGGAACACCCGATTACAATCTGGACCTCAGCCGCCGTCGGGCAGCGAGCGTCGTGAGAGAATTAACCGCGAAATATGGTGTGGCCGCCAGTCGCTTGAACTCGTTTGGATGCGGGCTGTTTGCACCCGTGGCATCCAACGAGTCCGAAGAAGGACGGGCGAAAAACCGGCGGGTCGAACTCGTGAAATGGTGATGTCCTGTTATGAGTTCGACGCTGCTGGATGGGCCCAAATGCGCCCATGAGCGCGCGCTTCGGCTATCGGGCTTCGGACGCAAGTCTCTCGTAAATCCGGCGGGCTTCATCAAATTGGGAGAAAACGTGCTGCTTCTCGGCGTCGGAACGCCACCAGGGCCATTCGTCCGCCATCTTATGAAGCTTGTCGATCCAGCGGATGAAGTACTCGGCTGATTCGCGATTTCGAATGAGCTGATCGCCTACGTAAACGCGAATCGCATTCGTCGCCGCCTGGGGATAGAGCGCATCCAGATAGCGGCTGGCGGGACCTTCCGCGTAAAGCGAGTACCACGAGCTTTTGGAAACCGGCATCTGAAATGCAAAATGGCCGCTGGTTGGAAGCTCTTTCACAACCTGTCCGTTGGAATAGAGCACCACTTTCGATAGCGGCGCGATCGACCAAATCGTGCCTTCAACCGAAACGGTTCCACCTGTCGCGGGGAGCCGCAAAGCGTCGCCGGGGAACTTGCCATTGATGCGGAAGTCCATCAGCGGGCCGGTGCTGAAACAGGTGTGTCCCTTGCGCAGGCCGTCAAGCCACGAATCGGCGGTTAACGGCCCATCCCAGTGAACATAGGTGCGCACGCTTCCGATCAGGTTTGTGTTGTGCAGGCTGTTGATCGAGTCTTCGCCGCCCACAGGCGCGATCGGCAGGTCGTTGTTCAATGCGTCATGCCAGACGCGCAATTGCGCACGGCTGGAATGCGACCACTCGAGCGCACGCACGGTTCCGAGTGCGGCATCCACTGGAAACCCTTTGGCTACGCCGAGATTGGTTTCGAGCGGATCTTGATCACCGGTGAATGCGTGAACATAAGCTGTCACGGCGCCCTCGGCGGCGGCTTTTCGGAACATGTCTGTGTTGCTGGGATAGAGACTTTCGATGGCGGTGCCCTCGTAGCCGGTTGTGAATGGAGAAATCAGGTGATCTCTTAAGCCGAGAAAAAAGACATGCCCATAAAACGGCGGCCGGTATTCTTCACCGACAATGACTTTCAAAGACGGATCATTCTTGGAAATGGGATGTTCGCCCCCGCCGGGGACGAAGTACTGCCAGTCGAGAACGCGGTTGTCTTTGTTAGCGATCAGTTCATTCAGTACGTCCTGATCCTCGGCGCGCGACATCATGCGGAGGTTATCCAGCGTGTTTGAGAGGTTCCCGGCATAGTTCATGTGAACGTGCGTCGAGCCACTGAACCAGCCGAGCGTTTTCATGTCGATGAGACGGTCGAGCGGGATAGTGGCTTCCGTTGTGGCGTCCTGCCTTATATTGACCTCTTTCTTCGCGGGTTCATAGGCAAAGCCTTTGAGAACTTCTAGCGTCATGATTCCGGGAAGCATTTCCACTGAAAAGTCGCCGCTGGTATGCAAGAAGTGACGGCCGGATAGGCCCAAGCGCGCGTAGGCGTCGTTCGGACCGTAGAACTTGCCGTCGGAAGCCAGATATTGGATGTGAGCCGGAGTGGGATTTCCGGTTTTCTCATCAATGACGCGGACGTGGACGCGGCCCATCGGCCGTTTCCAGTGCCGCTCGCGAACCAGAATCTTCTTACGCGTGCCGCCGTAGGTTTCGAGAAGGCAAAGCTGCGGCAGCCCGCCTTCGTTCGAAATATATGCGATCCATTCGCCGTCCCGCGACCAGCGAGGATGAAAATCGTCGAAAGATCCGAACGTCATTTTATAGGGCGCGCCTCCGGCGGCCGGGACGACGTAGAGATGCGCGTACTGATCGGCGCCACCCGCTGTCGAGGAATAAATGATGCGTTTGCCGTCAATAGAAACATCCGGGCGAGTTCGATAGAGCGATTGTTCCGTCAGGATGGACTGCGCATTTTCCATAGGGTCGGTGCCCGCAGAAATCGACGGGAGCGGCATGCGCCAGAGATTGCCGGAACCGAGCGGTACTCCGCGATTCGAAACAAAGAAGATCTCGTTCCCATCGCGCGACCACGCCGGCTCGATATGCATGTCCCATGGGCCGAAGTAGAGGCGATCGCGCGGATATTTATGATCTCGGGTGACCGCGATCTCGTCGCCCGCCCATTGCCCGTCGCGAACGGGCCGAACATAGATGTTGAAATAGCCATTCGGGCGCGTTGAGACGTAGCACAGGCGCTGGCCGTCAGGAGAGAACACTGGATCGGTGTAGATTTGCTGATCGCTCGTGAGCGCGTGGGTTTGTCCGGTCGCGACGTTCAAAATTTCCAACTGTATGCTCTTGGTATCGTCATCCGCAGTGTAGACGATCCATTTCCCATCAGGCGACCACGTCGGCGAGGAATGATATTTCCGGTTGTACGTGACTTCAGTTGCCGAGCCGGTAGCCGGATCGATTTTCCAAATCGAACCCTCCATGGCCACAGCGATCCATTTGCCATCCGGTGACCACGCGGGCGCCCATGGGGTGCTGCTCGGAGCCGGCGGGAAGTAGAAATTGAACATATAGTTCTCGCCATGCTTTGAGGCGGGATACTCGGGGACCTGCGCGCACAGTCCGGTTGCGAAGCCGAAGACAAGTACGAATAACGTCGAAGTTCTTATGTTGCGCAACTCGCCTCGTCAGCCATGTAGTAATTCCACGTATTGCTCAGCGGGGGATGATTCAGCGGGCTTGCAAACCACAACGAAGTTGTCCGCCTTGCCGGCCTTGGAATAAGCCTGCGCCGCCGGCTCATACGTTTGCAACGCGGTGTTTTCATCAACCACAGATTTCATGGCATCCACCGGCTTCAGAATAATCAGTCGTCTGCCGGCTACTGACGACGCCAGTTGCGGCAGGTCAAAATGCTTCAAAACATCTGGAATGAAGATGCTGGCGCCGTGCATATAGCGATCTGCTGAAGTCAGCGCCCGATAGGACACGAGGCCGCGCTCACATACTGCGTGCGTAATCCTGCGATCGAGGGCAGCGGCAAAAAGGACCCACAGCGCGCCCATTCCCTGGCCGATGACGCGCACCCTGCCGCGATCGACCTCCGTGCGGCTCAGCGCATAATCCACGACCCGCACGACGTCCTGCACCCGCATGCCGAAGAGGGACTCGTTCATCTCCCACGCCATGTATTGCATGGTGGTTTCGGCATCGTCCACGTGACCAAATAGTCCGCACCCGGCATCATCCGGATGCGCCGGTCGGGTTTCGCCAATACCCCGCACATCGGCCGCAACCACTAGATTTCCCTTTTGTGCCAATTGTTCGAGAACCCCGAACTCGAGCGAGTCGTCCTCTTTGCCGCGATCGGAGATGTAAAGGAGGGCGGATCGATCTTGGCTCCGTTTTTCTGGCACGAACACCCAGGTAGGAATGTAAATGCCGCGTTCAGAGATGACTTCCAGTTTCTCGATTCTGTAGTGCCGGCGCGGCGTGGTCATCACGACACGAGCGCCGAGCGGGCCTTCAGTCCGTTGATAACGGAGCAGGCGGAGATCCACATCGCTTGAGGGCGGCAGATTCGCCTGCTTCTTGAGAATCAGCGAATAGATCGTGTCGCCTTTCCCGGAATAACGGATCGACCCATTGGGCGTGCAGTTCATGTCGGCCGCGGTTTCGACCCTGAAATCCGGCTCGACCTCGGGACCTTTGCGGTTGTAAAACCAGCCGGTGCTAGCCAGGCGCAGCCGCATGGTCATATCGTGCGGATCGAGCGCCTCAACCGTGGCGAATTTCTCGGGAACGCCGAGCAGCTCGTAACGGTCGCGGGCCGCGCCATCGAAATCCGGACTGAAGCGTTCAATCGTGCTCAACAGCGGCCGGGGAGCGATGGCGGCATGGAGATCGGGAAGATCGATGCCATAAATTCCTGCCGGGAAGAAATGCTGCTCCGTGTCTCCTGTGCCGAGCTGCGTTTCCGGCCTGATGCGCACCGGCCATCGATGATGCGTCCCGCCTTCGTTGACAACGGCGCATTTTACGCGCTCATCCAGGACGCTGATGAAGAGCGTCAACGTCCCGCCGCCCGAGTGTCCGCAACATCCGATGCGCTGCGGATCCACCTTCGGACGCGTGAGCAGATAATCAATGGCGCGCATGCCATCCCAGATGCGGTAATGCGTGAGGTCTTCGCCGAACAGCAAAAGAAGCTGGCCGGGCAGCGAATGCTCCCACGTGACCGGCCCGCCGATTTCGTTCTTGCCTGTGTCCGGGTTCCAAAAGTAGCGGCGTTCGCCTTGCCCGATCGGATCGTAAGCCAGGACAACGAGGCCTTCATGAACGAGGCTTAAATACATGTATTGATATGTAGGAGCGAGGCGCGCAGTTTCGTAATGCCCGCAGGGCGAAATGATTCCGGGAAACGGGCCTTTACCCTTGGTGGGCACGTAAAGGCTTGCCGTGACCCAGAAGTTCGGACGGCTTTGGAACATGACGTTCTCGATACGGTATCCGTCCCGTTCATGCACTCGCACCGTATCCGGATCGAGCGGATTCCGCTTAGGCAAGCGGTGGATCATTTCGATGCACTTCGCCCGAACGAAACGATTACGTTCTTCGAACGCGGCGGGCGTCCGAATCTGAGCGCGTTTTGGTCCCAACCGGCCGCGAGCGTGTTGGTTTTATTCGCGAGATACTGCAGTAGCATATCCGGCATCTCTTCGGCGTAGGATCTGAAAGGCGCCGACGCCGGAGGCGGAGCGGCGGGCATCAACTGTGCGGCTAACGGAACACCTGCTGCTTGTTTGAGAAATTTTCGGCGATTGACCGGCATGTTACTCCAACTGAATGACCGAAAGATCGTAGGTTGCCAGGCGAGGCACGGTGAATGACACCAAGCCGTTCTCCGCCCGGTGGGGCAGGATCGGCTGTTCCGCCCGATCCGGCGTAAGCAGCGTCACGTTCTTGACAGCCGACCGATCCGGCAGGCGCAGTCTCACGGCGACGTTCGATATAGACGGCGTTCGCGCTCGATTGTAATTCACCAGGTGAACCAGCAGTTCCTTAGCTCCAATGCGACGCATCGGTTCAGCAGCGACCGTTGGCGGCACATTCACTTCCAGTGAAAAACTCCCGCGCGCGGCCCAGCGAACGGCCCCGAGAATCTCTTTCGAATTGACCGGCAGCTTCCAGTATTCGCTGGTCATCCGCGCGCCGAATGGCTTCGCAATGGCCGGCCTGATCTCTGAAATACTGACGACACGCCCGCGGCCGAGTTCGCGCTGGACCGCACCGCCGGCTGGAAACTGGTCATGCTCGCGCGGCGGCAGAGCGCTGACTTGAAACAGATCTTCCAGTCCAAAGTCACGCCGGCGCCGCCGCCGCCAATTGTCGAATAAAGATGTGTACTCGGTCGCGACCACCGATCCGCCGCCCGCGACAAACTTTCGGATGAGATCCATCTGCGAATCATGCAGGCATTCCTGATCGGTGAGCGCGAGCACGCGGTATTTCAAAAGATCCTTCAGGTTTTCATCGAAGATGATGTCGAAGGGAATTTTCGATTCGATCAGCGCCTGCTCGAACAGCATCGTGCTGGCGGCAGGCCGGTCGTTGTTGAATCCCATGCTGGCGAAGGAATGTAGCACGGCGACATCGGCAATATTGTCCACATCGCGATAATGCTCGAAATTTTTGTGGAAGAACTGAACGTAGCGTCTCTGGTCTTCCGGTGTGTCATAACCGGCGAGCACGCCGCCCAAATCGCCGATGCATTGCCGGTTCAACGCTAGCGACTCCGCCATTTCCAACGTGTTGCCGCTTTCTCCGCCGCTTGCCACGAAAATCGTGTTGTGCAGCGTGCTGCCCATTTTGAAAGTCCGGATGCGGGTCACGAGAATGCCATCCGGCTGACTCCGGTCGGATCGCCTTCTTCGGTCCAGACCGCATCCAGGTGCGCTAGGAGGCGAGGGTAATCCACCCCCTGCTCCCAGATGGTGTTCCGGCCTGAGATGCCGGAATGCGGATTGGTCTCGACCGCGACTTGCGGATTGACGCCGCGAAGCAGATCCTCCATTTCGGCGTAATAACGTGTGAGCTGAGCGCAGCGGAAATCGGCCCACTCTTCAAACAAAGGGTCGTCGATAGGGCCCAGCGGCCGATCGTATTTCGGCGGAAGCACAAAACGAACATCGGAAAATCCCAGACGTTTCTCAAGCTCTTCTGGCGTGTACTTGGTTCGGAGAAACTCGCGGAAATCCTGAATGGCAAGCGGATGCTGGAATATGCTGGGCTCTGCCTGCATGCTGGTGTTGTCGAAATGAATCAGATCGGCGTGAAATTCCTCTTCCGACATGCGCAGCACGCGGCGCATGTACTCCCGGTAACCGGGATGCATGAAGTAAACGCGCTTTCGCCAGGGCTGGCTGTCGTAGAAAACCGGCCGCCCTAAGTAATCGGGGGCGAACCACGATTCGGCTTCCGGTTTCTCTGCGAGGAAAGTTTCGTAGGCGATGGTGCTGCCGATGTAAACCCCAAGCTTCATCCCGTATTTCTTGACCAGTGCTGCGAGTTCGAGAGCTTTCTGTTGATGGCGCCGCTCGGCTTCGAGGCCGAAGCCCTTATAGAAATGCGTGATCACCACCGTCACGCCAAGCTCCTTCAGCTTGCGTACAGCTTCTTCGGTGTGTTCCTTCTCGTAGTCTTCTTCCTGAAACGTGGTATTTCCGCCGACACGCCGCCGGAAGATGGGCATACTGTCGTGATTGGAGACCATCACGATCCGTGTTTCGTGCAGCCAGGCCGGGCGCGGCTTGGCCGGCGTTTGCTGGGCCAGCGCGATTAAGAAAAGTAAGAACGCAAACGTCGCGATCGCCGCCGCGGCCATGGCATCACTCCGTCTTACGATAAGCGCAAACGAAATCTCCTGTTCGTTGGGGCGCACAAAATGTCCGAGTCTCGATTTCAGCCGCAGCGGGACGGAAAGTGCGGCGACTGCATGTTCGAGTGTCGTTTCACGCGCCTTGGCATACGGATTATAGGATAGACTCGCCATACGAGGCGGGCCGACGGATCGACAGCGAGCGTCCAGCCGTGGTGTCGTATCCAGCCAGCCGCCAATCGCTTCCGGCCCGAGATCGACAGCCGAGTCACCGACCGTGATTTTCTTGCTTGCCGCAGTCTCCAGCTCTTCTCCTGGCTTCAGCACCAATTGCAATGTTGCGAACACTTCTTCGGGCGGTGTTCCTTTCCGCTGATCACGAACTTCAGTTTCAATTCGCGGTCGGAAGGCGGCTCGATATACAAATCGCTGTATCTGCTCAATAAACCCCGGTGGTTGGGTTAGGTGCCCACGAAGAACGAGATCCATCGTTTCCGCCCGTTCTTTGATCAGTTCCGCCAATGAGGGCATCTGCCTCGCGCCGCTGACTCGGTCCCGGATGTATTGAAAGAAGTTCACTCCCAGTTTCCTGGCTGTACT
>QHXW01000209.1 GCA_003223115.1 Acidobacteriota bacterium | reverse complement strand
AACGAGCCGCAACAGCGGCGCTCGGAATAGTAAACGGGAGTGGCGGCGCAAACCAGGGTGCCGCCGGGCACGGCAAATGCCGAGGTGTAATATGACCATACAGGAATTCCTCAGAGACAACGATATGTGCCCCGAGTGCCGGCGGCTCGATCGTGCGGCGCGTTATACCGTGTTCGAGTTGACGCTATTGGAAGCGGCGCGTCGGTTGAGACAGTCTGATCCCACCGAATGCGACCGGTTCAATTCTTTGATCGAAGAGGCGCAGGAGAAGCAGCGGGAATCGCAAATCGCTCTCTGGGACCATGCACGCCAGCATTCGCTCGGCAATATGACGGTTCGCTCCCTTACCAACATCGTGAAGACGCGCTAATGAACTGCTCACAGGCTGTTTCGATTCCGGTGCGACTTGAAAGCGGTCAGCGCGATGCTGAGGAAGATCCCGAACGGAAATCCGAGCGCGAGCCAGAGACGTAAATCGTCCGCGGGCGTCACTGCGCTGATCGCGATGCCCAGACCTATGCCGATGGCTGTACCCATAGCGGTCATCTTACTGGCTTCGTAGGGTCTCAACATTGTCCTCTCCGACGTCCTGCCCGGCGCCGCTCATTCTCAAAATACTATTATCCGACGAGTTGATCGCGAATCAACCCTGCACGTTTCAAGCCGATGTTCGGCTGCACAATCGGGAAATCGGACAGCTCCTCAACGATTCAAGACGCTTTCGAACTCCTCAACCGGCGGAATCTTTATCTATGAGGTCTGTTGGGGTCGCTGTTTTTTTTGGCTGGTAGCGGAATGTGGTTTTTGCCGGAAGCCCCCGCCCAGACTTCAAGCAAGACCCCGTTGCCTCGCCCGGCTGAGCCAGGCTGTTTCCGGAATACGGCTCGCGGTACACGCTTCGAAGGTCTGCGGCGCGTGTCACCCGAAGATTTTTTCCAGTTACATCAAAACGGGAATGGGCCGCTCCGTGGTTGCGGCTTTCCTCTATCGGATTCCATTGGGGCCAGGCGTTTATGAGCTACACCTCTATTCCCTCTATTTTGCCGAAACTAATTGCGGGTCCGGAACCAGTGCCGGGGGCGGCGAGAACAGCCGCATGTTTCAAGTTGACGCGAACGGAAAGTGGATCTTGAGTGACTTCGACATCATCGCCGACGCCGGCGGGCCGGGCATCGCCGACGAGCGTGTGTTCAGGGACCTTTCACCCGGACCTGACGGCCTATTACAGCTCCGGTTCATCAGCAACAGGTCGCAGGCGACAGTGAGCGCCATTGATTTAGAGCCGGCGTGGCCTCAGAGCTGAATCCCGTGCGGGTCTGGGTGCAGGAGGAGAAAGTCTTTACGGATTCACGCAAGCAAATCTGGATGCCGGACAGGTTTTGGACCGGCGGGCAAGCCGGGATTGGATCGGCGTTCGTAGACGGCACACAGGATCCCGGCCTTTACAGCAAAGAACGTTACGGCAACTTTACTTATGCCATCCCTGTGGATAGCGGGCGATACGCAGTCACGCTGCACTTTGCCGAGACCTATTGGGGTCTCGACAACCCGGGTGGCGGAGGCGTGGGGACCCGCGTGTTCGATGTGTTTTGCAATGGCGTGGCGCTGCTCCACAACTTTGACATTTATAAAGAGGCCGGCAGTAGCCGGGCGCTTACGAAAACCTTCCATAGCCTCAAGCCCAACGCTCAAGGCAAGCTGCTGCTTTCGTTCGTGCCGGTAGTCAACTATGCTTCGATTCGCGCCATCGAGGTGGTTGACGAGTCACCGTAGTGCCGTCGGCGCATCACAGTTCCAGTTTGCCCTGGTAGTTCATGTCGTCCACGTAGAAAAATTGCGCGAGATGTAGTCGGCCGATCTGCGCGTCGAACTCGATCCGTTTGTCTTGCCGCGTGATTTCCCTCGACCGGGGAAACAGATACACAATCACCGGCCCATCCTCCCGCTGCAACACCTCCACGCTCGAAGGCTTCAGATTCTTCTTCCCGTCACGCTTGATCGCGGCTTGTTTCTTGAGTTGCTTAGCCAGACTTTGCGCCGCCGGAGATCCGGCTGGGAACGCCGTAGACGGCAATGGCATAGGAGTCCGCATTCAAGGTTGGCGCACTCGTGTCGCGTGCCTTCAGTTCTGCCGCGCGGACGGGAAATGCACTTTCCCAGCGGAGCTTCAGGGACGGTGGCTCGTTGTAATCCGTGCCGGCGCCGTCATTCGTCCCTCCGCGCCGCCCGCCCCTCGGGTAACCGCTACCGCCTCCCGGGCCACCCATTCCGCCGCGGCGCCCTCCGCCCACACTAGGCAACCCAATTCCGACGCCGCCGCCCCGCCCCATGCCACCTCCCGACCGGCGCTGATTATTGTCACGCGCCGATCTGTCGATGGTTGGCTTGACCGTTTTGGCCCAGGGAGAGTCGGTGAGAACTTGCCGGGCATCGTCTTCACTCCACTCGACAACCTGCTTGTCTCTCCACGATAGGTCTGCAGCGGCCAGCAGAGCCATGGAAAGCGTAAATAGCAGTAACGGCCAATTGCAAACCATAGATTGCGCCCTGTTCAGGTTCTGTTTCCCGAAAGACTCAGTTGGCGGATAAGTGAACTGCCGGGACTTAGGCGCCTATAGTAATTAATGTCTCCAGCCGCCCGGTCCCGGTTCTCTGGCAGTGACGGTATAACCGGAGGGAATTTGAAACAGCGATGCATCCGGCTCGGCCTGGACAATGTTAGTGAGTTGCATCGTCATATTCCCAAAGCGTGGATCGGTGCTCTTGATGAGCACGGGAACTTTGAGGTCCATGGACACCCAGTTTTCACGAACGATGGTAATGGCCTGCTGATTTCCAATGGCTCCGGTCGGAATGGTCTCCGTGGTACGCGTCCCAGTGGCGGATACACCATTCAGCGTCTGCGTCCCAAGATTCTCGGTCTGCACCTGAGCCCCGCTGATCCCCGGGCCCTTGGCATGTGGGGGCGGACCACCGTTATCATGCGCGGAATTGGGTGGGTGCAGAGGCATTTTGACGGCGGTTGAGGTCGTGGGTTTGAGCATGTACGAGTAACCCGCAACGGGATCGAAAATCGTGATTACCGTTTGTGGCGTCTGCCCCGCCGGCCCCCAGGCTCTGCTCATTGTGTGCTCGATGCGCACGCGACCCTGACCATCACGAAACACTTTCGATTGTTCCTGTCGCGTGATCTGGTTTCCGTCGGCGAGGGTCTGTTGATTCTGTGTTACGTGCACTCCCGAGTAGGGCGCGCCGGTGACCGGAGTTCTCGACCCGGGGCCGGCTGACATGATGTCGAAACGGGGGCCAAAACCTCTATGCCCTCCTCCCGGGGGCGGCGGCCCCTGGGCGGATAACGCCACTGCGAATAGCGCTAAGACAAAGAACCTGCCTGATTGATTCATAAACGAACCCTTTCCTATCTCAAGTTTCAAAACTGTATGTCTCCGAGTACGCGCACGGCCCGGGGAAAACCATCCTCGCCAATCACCACATCGGCCGGCATCTCGCTCAGTGAAGCATCGACATAAATGCCCATGCGTGCGAGCGCGTTGGGGCGCAATTGGGTCCTTACAACTCTGATGAACTCACCCGGCGCTAGAGGTGGCGCGTAAGGAACGGCAATGAAATCGTCGTCCTCGGGCACGTTCGTGAGAACACTAGCTTCGAATTCGTTCCCCGGTGCTGAGCTTCCCGGATTCTGCGCAATCGTATCAGCAGGCCGGTGATTTCGCCAGACCTGCCCCAAAGCCAAGGTCAATAGCAATATCGCTGCGATGCTGAACGCCAATTTAACCGAGCGGCGCATGACGGTCCCGTGCGCCAGCTCGAACTCTCGCATGATGGCTTCACGCCGGACTTCGGACCGGGATGACGCAGCATCCCGCATGGTGCGAAGCTCTGCGCTCAAGCGTTGTTCGTCGTCCCACCGGTCTGTACATCGCGGGCACTCGCGCAGGTGTTTCTGAAGCTGCGCGTCCGGCTGCAGTCCCGCGCGCGCGCTTTCCACTACCTCAACGATCCAATTGCGGCAATCCACTAGATCACCTCCCCCTCACGCCGGCTGACAGCATGAGCGGTTTCAATCTGGCGGCCAACAGCATTCGCGCCCGATACACACGCGAACGAACAGTTCCCAACGCGCATTTCATCAGCAGGGCCGCCTCTTCGTAACTTTTCTCTTCCAGGTCGCAGAGCACAACGGCATCGCGGTACGATTCCGGGAGTTCGCGGATCGCGGCGTACAGCGCCGCAGTCCTCTCACCTTTAATGAGATCGGCGACTACATCGTGAGCTGTGACCTGTTCCACTCCCTGTTCGAAGGTCCTTCGCCTCTGCATGACACGAACCAGATTCCGCGCCACGCCGTACAGATAGGCCTCGAGCGAGCCACGCCGTTCGTCAAAGTGCGTATCGCGTCCGATCAGCTCAATGAACGCGTCATGCGCCACTTCTTCAGCCACGATACGGCTACCAGACAGGTAGAGAGCGTACCGGAATAGAGCCGGCTCACGGCGCTCGTAGAGCTCAGCAAATGCCCGTTGATCGCCCTTTCGCATTTGCCTGTAGAGTTCCTCGTCGCTCTGCACCATGAAGACTTCACCTGGTATTGCGTTTCGCGATCAAAAAGTTCCCAACTAACTGTTTTTTCGTATGTTCTGGCGTTAAAGACGCACGTATGGTTAGCGTGGACAACCTAAAATTTTGTTAAAGCGTGTGGGTATGGTGGTGCTTCGCTGGCCCCTATAGATTCCTGGAGCGAAGAACTGGGAACTTTTTGACTCGCGGAAGCAATTCTGGAGAATGCGGAGAAACCAAGATTGTCAAACGCCGCTGGGTGTATGGCTATTCAATTACGCTTACCCGGCGGCGATCATCGGCGCGTATCTAGCCCTCACTCCCGCGGTTTACGGGCAGGCGTCTTCCTCGGCTTCAGTTCCCGAGAACGGGCCGTCGGGTTGGAGACGGTTCTCTTTCGGCGGCCGGTTAAATGGTTATCCCTTGAATGTGCTCAATAACAAAGACATCAGTTCCTCTCCCGCAAACACAACGCAGACCCAGTCCATCAGCACAACCAACGACTACTTGAAAGTCGCGTTTGGACCCACCATGGAGTTCAGGCTAACGAGGAAATTCACTCTGTGCGGCGAATTCCTTTACCACCGCGTGAACTACACCAAGACCGCTACGCTCACCGATGGTAGCAACACGACTGAACAGACGAGAGCCACGTTCTGGGATGCTCCGGTGATGGTGCGTTACGGGAGTCTGAGTGATGACGGCTTCCTGTCCAAAGTGTATTTTGCGGGCGGAGGCGCCGTGCGCAATGTTTCGCATATCCGAACGAGCAATCTAACGACTTATCCGGACGGAATCTCCGCCTCGAACAACACACCCGCAATAGCATCCGCGCGGAATCTGCCGGGTGCCGTGTTAGGCGTGGGGCTGCGGCTGGTGGACGATTTCAACATCAAGCTGAGCCCGTAACTTCGGTTCACGCGCTGGATGGGAGCCACGTTCGCCTCCGATTCGACCCGCTCGAGAAGAGACGAGCTGGCGTTAGGCATTGCGCTTACTTTTTGACTGCTGGGTCCGGACACTCGAACGTTGCGCGACACTGCTATCGTTTCCGCATGTTCGGTTGTTCATGCGGGCCGGGCGCTGAATCAAGGTAAAAATGCTTAAGCTGCCAAAAACAATTCGTCAACGCCAGGGGAGCTAACCGCTCCAAAAAAGAAAACACTTTTGTCATTCCCCGGTAACCACGGAACACAACAGAGCACCTTACCGGAATGTCGCCTATACTCCGATCGAGTCTAACGATACTGGTGGTCGATGATGAATCTGCCGTACTCGACCTGGTCAAATTGATATTGGAGACCGCCGGCTACACTGTCTTGGTCGCCTCCAATGCCCGGCAAGCGCTGGCGTTTTTTGAGACTCGAGACTACTGGATCGATCTGCTGCTGACGGATATCAATATGCCGGAGATGAGCGGCCTGGAATTGGCGTGCCGGGTTTCTGAGATCGCACCCCGCTTGCCGATGTTGTTTATGACGGGCTACCGCGCAGAAAATCCAGGTACCGAGATCCTGAGGGCGGCCGGTCCCTTTAGCGACTGTGTAGTAATCAGCAAACCATTTACCTCTCGCGAACTTCTCGGCGAAGTTACTGGCATTTTTCTGACAATGCGCGTTAAGCAAGCAGGTTGAGACGAGCAGATTCCTTAGGTGTAAGTTGAAACCTACCGTAGGGTGAGTGCGTCGTAACTGGTACCACAAACGATATCTTGCGTTACTCAGGTTGTCCGTTGATCTGTAGATTTGAGCTACGCCTAAAAGGAGATTACTGCAGTCCGTAGGGGAATATCTTCCAGCAGCCGCCAAGCATCGCCGATGTCGCGCAGCCGCCACTTGGGTCCTTTTCCAGGCAGCTCCGCAACAACTGCTGCGCTTTCACCGGAACCCGATTCCATTCCGGCTCTTTGGTCAGCACCGCTGCCAGGCTGTCGGTAACTGACTCGCCTTCGAACAGCCGCTGACCGGTTAGCATTTCGTACACGACTAGTAGCGCTGGATGGACGACGGCATTTCTGATTAGGAGCATCATCGCACTTGTTCTTCGTCAACGCAGACCGGGGATATGCACACGATCGCTGGCTCGTTGTGAACCTCGGCCTCGGGCTGCGGTTCTGTGGCCAACGGGCGCTTAGCGCAAGTGGAGCGCCACTCGCACCGCATGGCGGCGAAACGAAAAGCAATCGCGGGCGTCACGTTGGCGAAGGTGAAGCAAGAAATGGAACGTGTCCCTGTGAAAGTTCCTGTAGCGGCCGCGTCGGCTGTTTGCGGTAATCCGCAACCGCATGAAAGATCTGGAGAGCGCGGCAAGAAATCGAACCTTCAAGACTGCTTCTTATTTAAGTTGGTCTGGATTATCGCAATTCCCGTATCATGCCATGCAGATGCGCGGGTTGGTGTATACTCGCATCTACCTCGAACCCAAAAACGAAGATCCCGGATCAAATGTTCTGCACCAACTGCGGTTCCCAAATCAGCTCCGACGGGCTGGTTTGCCCTGCGTGCGGACAGTCTCTCGCAGCCTTTGCGTCCGCCACCGC
Source organism: Acidobacteriota bacterium (assembly GCA_003223115.1). GTDB lineage: Bacteria > Acidobacteriota > Terriglobia > Bryobacterales > Bryobacteraceae > QHXW01. The sequence continues at coordinate 41,645 of QHXW01000209.1, read as the reverse complement.
GCCAGCGGCGGCCTGGACGCCTCCAGTGGGCGTGCAATCGCAGACCGGCCGTTGGATCGGGGAAGGATGGCGAATGGTGAAGGCGGACATGGGCACCTACGTTCTGCTCGCCTTTGTATTTATGGTCCTCAACGGGACAGTGCCGTTCATTTTGCAAGGCCCGCTCCTCGCCGGCTTCCACATCTTCTGCATGAAGAAGACGCTGAACCGCCCGGCTGAGTTAGCCGACCTCTTCAAGGGCTTCAATTATTTCGTGCCCACCCTGGTGGCGTCGCTGCTCATCTCGCTGTTTGTCTTCGGTGGAACGCTGCTTTGCATCATTCCCGGCCTAGTCCTGGCTGCGATGTACAAGTTCACGTACCTGTTCATCGTGGACAAGCGCATGGACTTCTGGCCTGCGATGCAAGCGAGCCACGCGGTCGTGAAGAATGATTACTTTGGCTTCACAATATTCCTGCTGGCGGTGGCTGGGGTGAACCTGCTCGGCCTGCTGTGTTGTATTGTCGGGCTGCTGGTGACGATGCCGGTCACGTTCGCCGCGATCACTGTCGCGTACAAAGAGATCATCGGCTTCGAGCCAACCACCGTAGAAATCATTTGATGACTGGGATGACTGGGGCAACAGAATGGCTGACCAAGATCATGCTCCGTGTGGCGGCGGGTGTGTCGCTGCTGGCGTCTCTATGGTATTTCGAGCCTCCGAAGCCTGCGTTCCAGCTTTGCGGATTCCACTGGCTCACAGGGCGTCCCTGCCCACTCTGCGGTCTTACCCGCGCAATGTTCGCTCTGGCGAAGGGTCACTGGAGCGAAGCGCTCGGTTTCAATGCTCTGGGCCCGCTGGCGTTCGCGATGGTCGCTGGATTGTTCTGGAATGACGGACCCATGAGACGCCGCGTATGGACGTGTGGGATCGCTGCATTTGCCATCTACGGAGTCTGGCGAATCTTTCTCCCCGTGACGTGAACGCCTCAATTATTTCTTACGAGCGATTTGCTGAATCGGATGGCGATTATCACGAACACACTGTCCGACGCCGGGATTAGCGTTTCCAATGGCTGATTGCCGGCCCGGATTCGTTCGTAAGGAAAGTCTAGCGCCGTGGGGCCTGGAAAATAATCTGGTGAGCGCGGTAGGAATCGAACCTACAACCTAGCTAGTGATTAAGAGTCAACAAAGTCAGGCGTATGCTGTTGATTTCACATTGGCCTAGCAGGGTCTATGGAGGCGGATTGAGGGGTGGTGGGCGGTTGTTGTAAACCTTGTTGTGTACTCCCACTCGGCTGACGATCTCGTTGTTGCTGCCGCTGGAGCCTTTAGCCGTTGGTTTTTGGATGGCCTTTTTCAAACGATGTTCGCGCGGGGCCGCCCCTAAGAATATTGCTTCGCAAACGATTTGCCTTGCGACGTGCGGGCTCCGGCCTTGCTATGCGATTTCGCGGGCGGTTCTGAGTTCACCTGGACCCGGCCGCAGGACGCAACGTCTGTGGCCGGCGCGTGATCAGTTGCCGGCAGAAGTCGCTTCGCGAGCTGCAGACTGAACGTTGAAGTTCACCGGGGCGACGACGACGTTCGCGTCAGGGTTGTAGTAATCGTAGAGCAACGATGGAGCGCTCTTAGCGTGGATTGCGAACCGCGGCCGGAACCGGAATTTGAACTTGGTGCCTCCGGCGGTCGGCCAGACGTTATGCCACGACGCGGTCGGGCAAGATGTCGTAACTACCGAGTGCATAGCCTGATGCAGTCATTGCGGCGTCCAGGGATTGTCGTTCCACCTCGGCGCCGGGCGGCAATCCGATTTCAGCGAGCATCATGCCGTAGCCGTGGAAGCCGACGCGTTCCGTTTCGACCGTACAACTGACCGCGTCGCCTGTTTGCAGGGCGGTCTTGTCGAAAGACACGCGGAGGTGTAGCTGGCTGCCCTCAGGCGAAACCGGTTTCCCCTAGTCCTAGGACGTAGTAGCTGGCGGCGAGCTGCACTTGTGCCTGGCTGCCCGCTTGTGCACGGCCCACAGTAACGCGGTTCGCTCCGACGAAATACCGCCTCGCGGATTTTGCGCTTATCCTGAGAGTCGTCCGGATAATCTTGGGCATCCGGCTCGATTGACCAGCTGATCAAGTGGAACCAGCGCACTTTCCGAACCGGATTACCCAATCCTCAATCGCGAACAGGAACCGGGCAAGATCGAGACTTGTCGCTGGCCTTCCGGGAGCGTGAAGTTTGTTTTCGATGCGGCTAAATGGTAGTTGCCCGCAGGAACCGCGAGTATGTTGATGTCCCCGGAATCATCAGTTGCTCCGCTGAATGTTTGCCCGTTCCCGTTATCTGCTCTCGAGTGTTGGGGAGGGCGACATAACTGTGCAACGCTACTACCTGGATAGGCAGAACTGCTGGAGTCTCAGATCACTGAGGCTATGTCGAAATTCACGCACCCAGGCGTGGTGTTCAGGAAGCATCAAGCCGGCACCACAATCGTCGTGAACGTACATTCCATTCTTTGAGGGGTCACGGCAAGAAAGGGTCGCTCACGCGATGTTTGGTATCCATCTATGAACCGGACTCTTACGATTTGCGTTCCTTTGTGCACGCAGAGTGCCTCTTGAACCGCAAAGGTGACAAGGCTACCGTCGACACAATTCCACCTCGTCGCCGGGACTTCCTTCCCGATGAAGACGGCCATACCGGGCTTCAATCGCTCGCAGAAAACAGACGGGAGAGTACAATCAGCAATCATGCAATTTTCCTGTGAAAGCCCCGAGACAGCCGTAGCGAGCATAAAAACGAAAAGGCTGACCGCTGAAAGAGTGAGCGTTCTAGGCTTCTAGGAGGACACATTGAATTCCATCCTCGCGACAATTCTACGGGCTCCCAGGCACATTGAGCAGGTATTTACCGTCCATCCATCTGCCCTGAAAGATGAACGTTGCCAGGATCGAGTTGACGTACATTCATTGAGTTTGGACACCATCAATCCAACGTTTGTTTCGACTGGCATGCAAGCTGAGAGTTCATTGCCTCCTTCTCCGTGAAGCTACTCGCCTAGCTTAGCTAAGCTAGTTTTCCATGTCTTGACGACAGCACGAATCATGAAAATGGGTGCCAGATCGCGATATGCTAACAGAGCTGATGTTAGCGTCTCGGTGGCCATCACCCAGAGAGGCGTGACTGGAATTTCCAGACTTTCGCTTGCGCCGCTGGTGGGTATACGGAGATCCGTTGACGATCACGCTCAACCCTACTCGAGGATGGCGCGAGCCAACAAGGGCGCGCCGGGAGTAGATGGACAGAGCTTGAGCCGGCATTGGGAACTGATTGTGGGAGGGGAGTGGTGTGCCCGCAGGCTTGCGCGCAGTGCCATCTATGCCCCTGGCCATTAACCCAAGCCCTTCCAGCGCTTCAGCATTTTATTTTCGAGGGAGCTATTAGCTAGATGCGCGGGGGGATTCGATGTCCGACGTTCTTGTCAGACCTCCGTTCCAATCAGCCGACATTCTCATCGAGCGGAATGCTCTTGCAACAGACAGCTTCATCGATCAGTACCTGGCAGACCAACTCGATACCCGGCGGCGGACCTCATCCGGCGCGGCAGCCAGCGCACCTGTGTGGTTGGCGTTCGGCACAAGACAGAGCACATTCCGAGGATTGGCAGCGGCCAGTTTCTGCGATTGAGAGGGGGGCGTGCGGGAGTCGTTAAGACCGTGAATCAACAAAATGGGTGGCCGTACGCGAGATACTGTGCACGAACCCTGCCGAAAATCCAACCCGTCCACCATATCCGCATAAAGCATGCCGCTGGGCACCCGTCAATGGCGGAGAGCCGCACGGAGAGTCCGCAGGTCCAGGAACATCCTCTGTGGTCCACTCTCGGCAGCACCCTCGATGGGTACGAAACCATAGCGCGCGTACCAACTCATGCGCTCCCGGTATGCGTCTCTGATAATACACCGGCAACCGACCTCGTCGGCTGCGCGCAGGCTGATGTGGAATGCTTCTGAAATCAGTGCGTGTCCGAGTCCACGGCCTGCAAATCGCCGATCCACCGCGAGACGTGCCAGCAGTATCAGCGGCAAATCGTACGGCGGCAGCCCGCGGACATATTTCTTCGGGAATGAATCGCGTGGCACGCTTGCCATCGCCAGGGTAAAGTAGCCGAGCACCGCTCGTGGAGCACCCTCATCGACAGCCACGAAGCTTACGCCGATCGAACTCTTCTCCTGATTACTCCATGCGTGTCGCCTGAGGTAATTGTTAAGGGGCTCATCGCCGCAATCGAAATTCGCCACCTCATCGCGCTCTTCGAGGCGGCGAATAACAATGGCCATCAATCTCTCAGGGCACGAATCAGGGCCTCTGTCGGGGGATTCGCTTCGGTCGCCGACGCGAGTTCGGCGAGACTCGCCAGTTCGCGCTCCGTCCATTTGATTTCGACGCGTGGCAGGACGAGATCAGGAGCCACTCGTTCTAACCGAGGAAAGACGAGAATCTTGCGTTCCCCGCTCGCGCTCTCGCTGACAATTCGGTGTCCCAGTTTCCGTTCCGACACCGCCCATCGAAACAGAGCCAAAGCATCGGACAAAAAGTCCGTGTTGCTGGTGAGCTGTAATTCTTGCTTGAGCAGACGCACAGTGCGATCTTCTGCCGGCGCAAGGTCTGCCTGGAATTTGGTCTTTCGCGGCCGAGCGTCCGCTGGAGGATCGAATTGCTTCTTTCTGTGCTTCAAAGCCATGCCTGTCCCAATACTCACTCCGATTATACTCGGAATTGTACCAAAAATCGAGTAAAACCCGATGGCAGCGTTCCGCCACGCAGGCACTGGGGCTATGGACGCGAAGGCGGCGCTCGGCCGATTCTCGCCACGGAATCCGCTGATCGCCGGGGTGTCGGCGATGGCCTTGTCCACTCTTGGATTGACCAAGACCGGGCAGTTTTGTGTACCTCATGGGTACGACGTAGTTATGTCCAGTATTAAGCAATTTAGATTCTGGTCATTACAGACGTGAGGAAGTCATGACGTAGTGACTTAAGATCACTATGGGAATTTCATACAAGTGCTTTAATTTAATTATGGTGAGCGCGGTAGGAATCGAACCTACAACCTAGTGATTAAGAGTCACTTGCTCTGCCAATTGAGCTACGCGCCCGATCTGTTTGCCTGATGCACTGATTATCGCGGGAGTTTACACCGAAGACAACAACAACATTCTAGCATCACGGCTTCAAATCAGCTCGCGCGATGCGCCTCACGCTTGTGTGCCGGGCCACCGCCAGCAGCCGTAACCACCACTCCGGCGTGTTATTCTGTCTCGGGATGTTCAGTCGCCAGCACCGGAAGGCTCGTGTTCTGTTCGCGCTTTCCGACATGCTGCTCACGGCATTGGCGTTCGAGGCAGCATACCAGACGCGCGCGCTGATGCACCTCGAACACACGTTCTTCATCGTCGTTCCCATCAAGGCTCTCATTCTGGGTTTCGCGCTGGCCGCCTGGGTGATTATCGGGCTGTGGCTGGGCGTCTACGACAAGCTGAACTCGGGCGATCCGCGCATTATTCTGGGAGACTCGTTCCGCCAGTGTGCGTATGGAAGCATCTGCCTGGTCATTTTCCAATACCTGTTGCGCTTGGATCTCAGCCGCCCGTTCCTGGCGCTATTCGCATCCTATAGTTGGATCTTCCTTTTCGTTTTCAGACTCACGGCGGGCCGCCTGGTAGGCGTCATCCGGCGGGAATTCGGCGCGCTGCACTATGTCATGCTGGTGGGTCTGGGCGCGCGCGCGCACCGGCTGGGTGAGGCTCTGGAGCGCTCGGCTCAATATGGCATCCGGCTGGTGGGGTTCATTGCCGACGAGCCGGCCATCGAGAGTGAAATGACTCTTTCACGAGCGTATCCCATATATCCGCTGGCGCAGATTACGACGCTGCTGCGGCAGCATGTCATCGATGAAATCATTTTCGCGGTGGACAGCGCCAGACTCAGCGACCTCGAAGAAGTATTCTTGCTGTGTGACGAAGAAGGCGTGCGGACGCGCATTGCTGTCGACTTTTTTCCGCACGTAAACAGCGACATGTACCTGGAGCGTCTGGCATTCACGCCGCTGCTGACGTTTTCCGCGGCGCCGCACGATGAGATCCGGCTTCTCGCCAAACGCGCCATTGATCTTGCATTAGCAGCGGCAGCGCTGATCGTGCTGTCACCGTTTATGCTGCTGGTCGCGCTGGCCATCAAATCGACATCGCGCGGTCCGGCGGTCTTCAAGCAGTTGCGCTGCGGGCTGAACGGCCGCCAGTTCGTGTTCTATAAATTTCGCTCCATGTGTGAGAATGCCGAGGCGATGCGAGCCACCGTTCAGCACATGAGCACACGCTCGACGGCCATGAAAATTCCGGACGACCCTCGGTTGACCTTCATCGGGCGTTTTCTACGGAAATTCTCCATCGATGAGTGGCCGCAACTGTGGAACGTTCTGAAAGGCGACATGTCGCTGGTGGGCCCGCGCCCGGCGGTGCCGCACGAGGTGGAACAATATAAGCGCTGGCAGCGAAGAAGGCTGCGCATGCGGCCCGGGCTGACCTGTCTCTGGGCGCTGGCAGGCCGCGACAATGTGGATTTCGAAGAGTGGATGAAGATGGACATGCAATACATCGACACCTGGTCGCTTGGCCTCGATTGGAAAATCCTGCTGCTGACCATTCCGCGAGTTCTCACCGGCAAAGGAGCACACTGAAACCGTGCATCTGTTGCCCACCGGCGATGAAGTGGTACGCGTGCTCCGTGACACCGGAGCGCTGCGCGACGGCCATTTCGAATATCCCAATGGTCTGCATTCAAATGAGTACCTGCAGGTGCCGCTGGCGATGCGCTACTACCAGCACGCCAAAACTCTCAGCGTGGGCCTCAGCCGCCTGTTGCGCACCAACCCTGAGATCCGCGCCATCATTCCGGAGCTTTCAATCGTAGCGCCCGCTACGGGCGGGTTGCCTGTGGCGTACGGCGTTTGCGAGGCGCTGCGCGCCAAGCAGGTGTACTGGGCGGAAAGAGATGACGAAGACCAGCCAATGCGCTTCCGGCAGTTTCTGGAACAGCATCCCGGCGAACCAGTGGTGCTGGTTGACGATATCCTGCGTTCCGGCAGCAAGCTGAGCGAGATGAAAGTTCTGCTGGAATCGCGCGGCGCACTGGTGCTGGGTCTGGCTGTAATCATTTACCAGCCCACGCCCAACACCAGGAGCTTCGGCTCTCTGCCGCTTTACTATCTGGCTAAGCTTGAAGCCAGCTATTATACCGACGCTCAGCATTGTGACCTGTGCCGGCGCGGCGTGAAACTGGAAAACGTGTGGGTGTGAGCGCCAGAATCGCTGGAGTTGTCGTTTATTAATTTGACCGCAAGATTCGGATAGTAACGGAATTCGGTCCGCCGTATCCTGAGTACATGATGAGCGCAACGCACGAAGTGGTCGAGGACGAAGTTCGTTGGCAAGCGGTACTGGCGCGAGAGATCGCGACGCATGAAGCTTTTGTGTACGCCGTGCGGTCAACAGGCGTTTACTGCCGGCCCGGATGTCCCTCGCGCCCGCCGCGACGGGACAACGTTCTATTTTTTCAACAATCTGATGCTGCCGAGCGCGCCGGCTTTCGTCCCTGCCGCCGCTGCCGTCCCGAGCAACCTCGAGGAACATCGCCCCAGATCGATCTGATTCAGCGCGCATGTCGGACGATCGAGCAAAATTCTGATTCGCCGCTCCCGCTCCAAGCCTTGAGCGCGGAACTTCATGTCAGCCCTTACCACCTGGAGCGCATCTTCAAGCGGCATCTGGGCATCACACCGCGGCAATACGCGGATGCGCTGAGGATCACTCGCCTGAAAGCCGGCTTGCGAAATGGTCAGGATGTGACGGGCGCGTTGTACGACGCGGGTTACGGTTCAAGCAGCCGCCTCTATGAACGCGCGCCGGATCAACTCGGCATGACACCCGGCACCTATCGTCACGGCGGCCGTGGCATGAAGATCGCCTACACCACGGTGCATTCGCCGTTGGGACGGCTGCTGGTGGCGGGAACCGAACGTGGAATCTGCGCGGTGAGCCTGGGTGACTCGGACGAGGCGCTCGAACAGGCTCTGGCCAATGAATATCACGAGGCCGCGGTGCAGCGCGACGATTCCCGGCTGAAGCCCTGGGTGAGTGCGCTCGTAGACCACCTCTGCGGCATGCGGGCGCAGCTCGATTTGCCGCTGGACGTCCAGGCCACGGCTTTCGAGTGGCGTGTCTGGCAGGAGCTGCGAAAAATTCCTTATGGAAGCACCAGAACCTACGCGGAAATCGCCCGGGCTGTCGGAAAACCAAAAGCCGCACGCGCGGTAGCGAATGCCTGCGCTCGAAATCCTGCGGCAGTGGTCATTCCTTGCCACCGCATCGTGCGCTCGAGCGGCGAGCCCGGCGGTTACAAGTGGGGTGCCAACCGCAAGCGCATGTTGCTGGCGCGGGAATCCCTCACTAAGATGTAATCACCTTGCGCTCGCCGGCACGACCTTCCATCCGGGCTGGGACCGCGCAGCGATATGCCAACAACTTGTCGTCGTCGGCGCGACACACCAGAAGTTACATCGGCAACCGTGCGATTAGGCCGAACTTCTTCTCGAATAGCTGACCGAGTGAAGTCCTAAGCCTTTCATTCACGAGCGGTTCAACTAGATGCGGCTTCGGGTAGAGAGCACCAGTTGTTAAGACGGCTTTAGCTTGCCGGAATCCACTTCACTCCCAGTCTGACAAACGTGTCAAGTGGCGTCGGTTTCTGTCGCCAGAGACGTTTCCGTTAGGGACCGTCTGTCGCTCTCCTGAAAGACTTGGCGACGCTGACCCAGAATTAGGTCCGTGTAGGGGAACAAACCCTGAAGATGCTGGCCACTCCGACCCCCGTTCAGCAACGGGCGCTGCAAACTGCTCCAAGTCTCCACCGCGATGTCGTCGTACCCAGTAGACTGCAAGGCGGAAACCAGCTAACTCAAATCACCAGAGCCGCTTAACGCACTTTGGCTAAAAGAAGTTCGGATTAGGGACTGTCGAAAAAGTCATTTCTTACACCTTGTTGTGGTGTGTGCCTGGGGAGGGCCAAAATTGCGTCGCGAACTCACGAAAAATCGCCATCGCGCAGCGCTAACCGCCGAGATGGGATAAACTTGCAAGATTCGCGGAAACGGCTGCTGAAGGATTGTGCAATCTGTTACAAACGCGTTATAGAACTTACCCTTGGTTAGTATTGGGGGCTCTTATCCACAGGATTTTCCACAGGCCCGTTGAAAATTCTATCCGAGGACCTCACCGGTGAAACTCACTTTTGTCGACTGGGCGGTCGTGGCCGCATACTTTCTCTTCAACCTGGCGATCGGTTTTTACTATAAGGCGCGCGCCGGGAAGAATATTAGCGAGTTTTTCCTTTCCGGCCGGAACGTGCCGTGGTGGCTAGCGGGAACTTCGATGGTGGCCACAACGTTTGCGGCCGACACGCCACTTGTGGTGACGGGTTTGGTGGCGCGCAACGGCATTGCCGGCAACTGGCTGTGGTGGAATTTCGTGGCCAGCGGGATGTTGACCGTGTTTTTCTTCGCGCGATTGTGGAGACGCTCTGGTGTGATGACCGATGTCGAGTTCGCCGAAATCCGCTACTCGGGAAAACCAGCGGCGTTCCTGCGCGGCTTCCGGGCGCTCTATCTGGGAATTCCCATCAACTGCATCATTCTGGGCTGGGTGAACCTGGCGATGGTAAAAATCCTGACCCTCACATTGGGGGTCACCAAGACGCAGGCGCTGTTGATCGTGTTGGGAATGATCGCGCTGACCTCATTCATTTCAGCGCTGTCCGGGCTATGGGGGGTTCTGGTCACCGATTTGTTCCAGTTCGTGCTCAAGATGACCATGGTCACCATCCTGGCGGTGGCCGCGGTGCGCGCCGTGGGCGGCATCAGCCAGATGAAGCAGGCTCTTTCGGAAATCCAGCGGGCGGGCTCGGCACTCAGCTTCGTACCAGATTTGAATTCGGCGTGGATGCCCATGATCACTTTCCTGGTCTACATTTCGGTGAATTGGTGGGCGGTATGGTACCCGGGCTCCGAGCCGGGCGGCGGCGGTTTCGTCGCCCAGCGCATGTTCTGCGCAAAAGACGAGCGTCATTCCCTTCTGGCAACCCTGTGGTTCAATATTGCCCATTACGGGTTGCGGCCTTGGCCCTGGATTCTGGCCGGTCTCGCCACGATCATCCTCTATCCGAATCTTCAAGACAAAGAATCCGGCTATGTCTTGGTGATGGTGGACCATTTGCCGCCGGCGCTGCGCGGCCTGATGCTGGCGGGTTTCGCCGCTGCATTTATGTCCACCATCGGAACCAATCTCAACTGGGGCGCCAGCTATCTGGTGAACGACTTCTACCGCCGCTTCGTCCGCAAGGATGGTACTGAAAAACACTACGTCGCGATGTCTCAAGTGGCGACGGTCTTTCTCACTGTCGTCTCGGCCATCGTTACTTACTATATGGATTCCATCGCAGCGGCCTGGAAACTGCTGATCGTCACGGGCGCCGGCACCGGTACGGTGCTCATCCTGCGCTGGTACTGGTGGCGCATCAACGCGTGGAGTGAGGTGTCGGCCATGGCCGCAGCCTTCGTGGTTTCGGTGACGCTGCAGACGGTATTCGGGCTCTCGAGCGATGACCCCATCGGCTTCGCACATATCATGCTGATCACGGTCGGCATCACGACGGTGGTCTGGCTGGCGGCGACGTATCTGACTGCTCCTGAACCCATGGATACTCTGGTGGCGTTCTACCGGCGCGTGCGTCCCTCTGGGCAGTTGTGGAAACCGGTGGCCTTGGAAGCGCCTGACGTGCCGCCGCCGTCGCGCGATCTGCGTTACAGCTTCCTGGACTGGCTCTGCGGCTGCATCATGATCTACGGCATGCTGTTCGGCGCCGGCAAGGTCATCCTGAAGGAGTACGGCATCGGGTTCTTGTTCCTGGCCGTGGGTCTCGCCGGGGGTGCTGTGATCTATTGGGACCTCTCGCGACGTGGCTGGAGTTCGGTGATGGACTAGCGCTAAACTGCAAATAATGCTTCGTGGGAGCGCGTTATTTCTTTTACCGGCCATGCTGTGCGGTTCGGCTGCCGCGCAGGATAGAGATGCCGAGAAACTGGCGCCGTATTATCCGACGCCGCTGACCATCGTCCAGAAGATGTTGGAACTGGGAGGGCTCAAGCCCGGCGAAAAGATGTTCGACTTAGGCTCGGGCGACGGGCGCATCGTGATCATGGCGGCACAGAAATTCGGCGCCGACGCCACCGGCATCGAGATGGTCGACGACCTTTACCACCAGAGCATGGAGAAGATCCGGAAACTCGGCCTCGAGAAAACGGCGCGCGTCATTCATGGCGATATCTTCAAACAGGATTACAGTCCCGCCGACATGATCACGGTCTACCTGCTGCCCAGCTCCAATGACAAGATCCGGCCGCTGCTCGAGAAGCAGCTCAGGAAGGGAACGCGCGTCGTTTCGCATGATTTCCCATTCCGCGACTGGAAACCAGAGAAGGAAATCACCATCGACGATGATGGCGAAGGCCGCAGCCATACGCTGTACCTGTATCGCCGCTAGCGATGCTAGCACGCCTCAATTCTGCTAACTGCACCGCTAGTCGCTAGTAGAGCATCGACCATGGCATGACTAAAATGGTAGACTATCTATCTAATCTACCATTCGAATATGGCACTACCGACCCGCGTGGAACTGTTGCAGGGCACCTTGGATATGTTGATTCTGCGCACGCTATTCGGAGCGTGTTGCAAACTTGCTGCCTGCCATCTCGCGAACTGATCGACTCCGGTTCATCTTTTGTAGCGCAGGGCTCAGCTGTTGTTGCCGAGACCTGCGGCTTTTCGATCTCGGAGGGCCAGGCGTCACGTCGAAGATCTGCGACTTTCCCGGCCCCTGTGTTGTATCCGGGCTTTCGCCTGTCTGCTCTTCACACACAATTTAGAGAGCGACTCAATCACGCGTCGCTGAACTTTATTCGTGCCCCGGCCGCCAGTGCGCGCAATCGTGTCTTAATGGAACGATCTGTCGATTTGACTGAGCGCATTGTGAGAGCTTCCAGCTTCACTTTTCTCTTGCGAGAGTGCGCTCGTACGCCCAAACGAGAGCCATTCCATTGACCGAGAGCTGTTCCATAAGGGATTGATTGGGATCGCAGTGGAAGAGCGTGAGGGGAGGAGCTGGGGGTTCTGTTTTTGGTTCCTATTGCTCAGCGCGGTGTGGCCGGAAAGAATCGGCGCTCTAGCCGCGATTTTACTGCAATCTCAACTAGCTTAGCTAAGCTAGGCTGTTTGCCTCGAAGAGCTACCTAGAGCTACCTTAAAAATACGGCGACACCACCACATCCTCGCGGATATACGGACCACGTTCCTGGAGCGACTGGCTTGGTTTTGGCTTCGTCCTCGTTCCGGAATATGAAGGACTTGCCCGCTCACTCTTCATGGAAAACTCGCAATCATCAGGAAAAACGCCGACGATTGTGCCTCGGGCAGGCAAGGACAGCGGTTCTTCCACGCTCCGGTCGGTGGAAGCTTCGTAATAGAAGCTGGTGTACCCGATCCCAGATCCCCGATGCACGGCCCTCGGGGGCGTCACAGGCGCGGACTAGGCCGGCGCCCCGGCGCGCCGCATGTTCAGATTTGCATGGTTAATAAACCAGCCGTCGCCAAAGCCATCGAGCCGGTTCCCCTCGGCCGAGAGAGTTAGAACGTATCGCTGGTTGTCCCCTACGAATCTCGTGAGGATGACTGAATTCCCGTGAATGTAACCCTCGATGGAGGTGTCGGGCTCAAACTTTCCCTTAGTCGTATACTCGCGCATGGTCAGCGATGCGAAGACATGTCCGATGGACTTCCCCAACTGCAAATTAGCATAGGGCTGCGTATTGAGGTTCTCGGTCGTGTAACCATGTTGATACAGAAGACCTTCAAAATATTGGTACACCTCTTTCAAATTGTTAGAACATTGGTAGACCCTCTTGAGACAACCTAGCGAAGCTTTCTCCATCACGTCGCCTGGACAAGTTTCCTCCGCCCACCTGCCGATTCGCCCAGGCGGGTTCGTGCGCTGAGAGGCCAGCGGTGCACCCGGAAGCTTTAGCCAGGCCGGCCATTCGAGGCGAAGCGGAGGCAAAACGGGAGTCGCGGGTGCCTCGCGCGAAGGAGCTTGCGGCTGGGGTGGAGGTCCGGGTAGAACAATTGCGGTGGTGTCCTGTCCCAAGGCTGATAGCGAGGCGCAAACTAACAGCAACAAAATCACGATTGTGGCGCGCATGAGTCCACCGAAGTTCTTTTCGATCGTAGCCCGCGCGGTCCATCCCATCAAGACAACCGTGGATAGATAAGATAACGATCGATAACTCTTCGGATTTAGTTATAGACCTAATTACGTGATGCCGTATGGTGATTTGCAGCGTCGGGCTCATTGCCACTGATGGGTTTTCGAAAATCCTCGAGAGGCATTCAATTGCGGACTCTTCAGAATTGGGCTTGCGAACAATGATATGGGAAGAGAGTACCATCTGAAAAATGGTGAAGTCTGATTTGGCTCTCTGGGAATTGGTGCGGGCTATCGTCGCAGGCGATGCCGCCTGCGTTTCACGGCTGCTTGCCGCGTCGCCGCCATTGGCGAGCGCATGTTTCCATACGGGAGCGACTCGTCAGATGGCGAAAACATACTACCTCGATCAAATTGAGCGATATGTCTTCGCAGGCGATACCGCATTGCACATTGCCGCAGCGGCGTACCAACCAGAAGTAGTTCGAAAGCTCATAACTGCGGGCGCGGACGTCCACGCAAGGAACCGACACGGCGACGAGCCCCTACATGCCGCTGCGGTTGGCCTTCCGGGATCGCGCACGTGGAATCCGCCTGCGCAAGCGGCCACTATCGTCTGCATCATTAAAGCGGGGGCAGATCCTAATGCTGTCGACAAGCGTGGCGTATCGCCGTTGCACCGAGCCGTGCGCACGCGTTGTGCTACGGCCGTGCGGACTCTCCTCGAATGCGGTGCCGATCCCGCACTCAAGAACAAGAGCGGTTCAACGCCAATGCTCCTTGCGATCCAGAACACTGGCCGAGGTGGCACCGGCTCGCCCGAGGCGAAATCGCAGCAACAAGAAATATTGCGGCTGCTTGCTAGGTCGTAAATTCAAGGTCCGCCCGTCCTCCACTTCAACCTGAGCGTGTAGTCGGTAAACCCGTCGATGTGACCTTCGGCCCCACGCCCATTCACTCCTCCCGCCCGTTCTTTTCACCGCCACGGTCAACCACATCGCTCGTCCGCATACCCATGAACGCTCTCTGCGCTAATCCCGCCCGCTATCATGAAAATTCCCGAAGGACGCGATGCCAGTCTCCCGGCTCCTGTTCCAGCCACTGGCAATCCGAGTCACCCACTGAAGTTATGAATTTTGCGGAACGAATTTTGTGGAACAAAACCGGCATGAGCGCAAGGAGCTCATCCGCGAAGATGAAAATGTGGGATCAAGAGAGGAGGCAGGAGAACACGGCTGAATTGGGTAATGATGCGGAGTTGGACTCGAAAAACAAAACAAAACTGGACGAGCGGACCTGATTGCATTCCGGAATGGAGCGGTACGAGCCGAGGAAGAAGATATCGGAAGATGGCCGCAGTTCTCTTGCGCAAAAGGAGAAGAGTAGATGATCTGCGCAGCTGTAGAGCGATGCGCCGGGATCGAGGTGGGGAAGACGTTCCTGGCGGTGTGTGTGATGACGGGGCCGCTAGCTAGGCGGTGAAGCCATGGAACAGCGGAGGCGATTCGGAACCACGGTGGTGGAGTGGCAGGCACTGCGGGAGTGGCTCAAAACAGGAGCGGGTGACGCATGCGGTGAGGGAGAGCACGGGTAGCTACTGGGAACCGGTGTGCAACATTTGGGAGGAAAGTGTCCCAATTTATGGGGCCCACGCGCACGAGGTCAAGAATCGCAAAGGGCCCCAGACGGATGACCCGGACGGGGGGTGGTTAGTTAGCGCACCTGCTGAGGCCTGCCATGATGCGGCCGTGTTTCATTCCTCCGCGGCCGATCCGTGAATGGCGCGATCTGTGGCGGCGCAAACGGCTTCTCGGCAACGCGACATCGGAAAAGAACCGCATGCAGAAGGTGCTGGAGGACGCCAACGTAAAGTGGGAAAGCTTGTTGTCGGATGTATTGGGTGTGTCCGGACAGCTGATGCCGGATGCTCTACTGAATGGCCCGCATAGTCCTTCTGAGATGGCCCGGCTTGCTCAGCGCCCGGGCCCAGAGTCAAGTTGCTGAAATCGAGCAGGCTCTGGAACAAACATCAGCTCAGGGATCATCACCGGCGGCTGATTCGATACAGCCTCAGCCACATGGCTTAGAGCAACAGATCCTGGATCTGGATCGGGACATGCAGGCCAAGATCCAACAAGCGGGACTCGAGCCAGCCTGGGAACTGCTGCAGTCTGTACCGGGAATCCAGCCACGAGGCGCCGCCAGCATTCTGGCACAAACCGGTGCGGACATGAAACAGTTTCCCTCGTCCAAGTATTTCAGCTCCTGGGCGGGCGTGTGCCCAGGTCACAACCGAAGCGCCGGTAACAATCACCGCAGCCGCACTCCGGGAGGCAATCCCTGGTTAGGCAGCACCCTTACCGAGTGTGCCTGGGCCGCAGCCGCGATCAAGAACAGTTATCTCAAGGAGAAGTTCTGGCGGATTGTCGGCCGCTCGGCTGGTCAGAAAGCTCCGGCCCTCGTCGCCGTAGCGCCCAGCTTGCTGGGGGAGATCTATGAGGTGCTTCGCACCGGTCAACCCTATCAGGGTCGCCACGCGTCGCGGCTGCCTGCGTTGCAGAAACAACGCCTGATCCGCCACCGTCTCCGCAGGCTAGGCAAACTCGGCGTCACCGTCCGCTGCAACTCCTCCGCGGTCGCCAGGGCAAAGGAAACTTAAAGTGATTTCGCAAAACAAACCCAATTCTTCCTCAACCTCAAGAAACAAAGACACATCCAGCAGCTGTGACTATCTATTTTTTTCGGAAGAAACCAATTCCGGTCCCAGTCACCTCTCGGCTCCGGCCGCTCCGCTCGCTACTTTACGAACCGCGGCCAGGGAGCGGAGACGGCCCGCGTGGCCCATCAGGCGCGCTGTTCGGTGCCTGCTGCCAATCCGCGATGGCGCGTCTCACATTCGAACAATTGCGCTATAAACGTTGTTCGTGGTCCTTCGGACAAAATTGGCAGGTCTGTTGCGAACAGCACTCACGCTCTGCCCCTTGGTATTGATCGTTCTGACGCTCGCCAGCTGCGCGCGATATGCGGAGTTCACCTTGCCCGTGTTGCCGCAGTCTGGCGCCACGCGCTTTGAATGGATGCCGCGCGAAATGCCCGTGCTCCAGCCCGGCGCGCCCGGCGATTGGGATTCTCATGATGCCCTGAATCCTTCCGTGGTCCATCGTGAGAATCTCTACTTCAATTTGTACTCGGGGTTCGATGGTAAGACCTGGCACACCGGTCTCGCGACTTCAGAAGACGGGCTCACCTGGCAAAAGCAAGGACGCGTGTTGTCGCCGGATCCAAAAACTTGGGAAGGTGATTACATTGCAGCCAATGGATCGGCGATGTTCGCGCAGGGCGAATTCTTTTATTGGTATCAGACGGGAGCAAGAGACGGGCCATCCATCGCACTTGCACGCTCGACCGACGGACGTACCTGGAGCAAAGAGCGCAGCGCGGTGATCTCGCCCGGCCCGCGGGGAAGCTCGGATGAGCGCGGAGTTGGCGATCCGGATGTGATCCGCCTGGATGACGGTTGGTTCTACATGTACTACCTGGGGCAGGATCGCGCATGGCGGCAGCGGATTGGCCTTGCGCGTTCGCGCGACGGGATTCAATGGGAGAAATTGCGGTCAAGTCCGGTGCTCGACCTGGGTGAGGCCGGGGCATTGGATGAAGAGGGCCTTGGTGAGCCGGCTGTCTGGGCGGCGCAAGGCTCCTATTGGATGCTTTACACCGGCCGCGATCGCGCTGAGAACCGGCGCCTGGGTCTCGGGCAATCGCGCGATGGCGTGAACTGGAAGCGCATGCCGCTCGTGATTTCTGGAAATGCCGCGTGGGACAGCAAAGTGGTTTGTGACCCGTCGGTCGAAGTGCAGCGGGACGCCGTGCGTGTCTGGTTTGGCGGGGGCGACGTGGCGCGGCCGGATGAAAACCTGCACGGCCAGATCGGTGTGGGAACGCTACGCCTGCTCGCTGTTCCTACCGGGGATGGTACTCTGGCCAAGTGAAGGTCGGCATCACGTGTTACCCCACTTACGGGGGCAGCGGCATCGTGGCAACTGAGTTAGGGCTGGAGCTGGCAAACCGCGGCCACGACATACACTTCATCAGCTACGCCCATCCCATCCGGCTGGACCCAGGGATTCCGCGCATCCACTATCACGAAGTGGAGGTTTCGAATTATCCGCTGTTCCACTATCCGCCCTATTGTCTGGCGCTGGCCTCGCGCATGACGGAGGTGGCGCAGAGCTATTCACTCGACCTACTGCACGTGCATTACGCCATTCCGCATTCCATTGCCGCACTGCTGGCGCAGCAGATGCTCGCACCCGAACGTCGAGTGCCCTTCATTACCACGCTTCACGGCACCGACATCACGCTGGTCGGCGTGGACCGTTCTTATTTCCCGATTACGAAATTCTCGATCGAGCAATCGAACGGCATTACAGGCATCAGTGAATTCATTCGCAAGCGCACGGAGGAGGTTTTCCGCGTGCGAAACGAAATCCGCGTGATCAACAATTTCGTGAACCTTGAAACCTACAAGCCCGCTGCCGAAAAAACAGGGGCACGGCGTTTTGCGCCCGCCGGCGAGAAGCTGCTCATTCACGTCTCGAACTTTCGTCCGGTAAAACGAGTGTTGGATTGCATACACATTCTGGCGGGAGTGCGGAAAAAGATCCCGGCTCACCTGCTGATGGTGGGCGACGGACCGGACCGCGGTCCGGCCGAATACATGGCGCGCGAATTGGGAGTAGGCGAATCCGTAAGCTTCCTCGGTAAGCAGGATCATGTGGAACGGCTTTTACCGCTGGCGCACGTCCTGTTGATGCCTAGCGAATTGGAGGCGTTCGGCCTGGCAGCGCTCGAAGCCATGGCCTGCGGCGTTCCGCCTATCGGGACCAATGCAGGCGGCGTGCCGGAACTGATCACTCATGGTGTCGATGGGTTTATCGAAGAAGTAGGCGATGTGGCAGCGCAGGCTGCGCGCGTGATCGAGCTTCTGAGCGACGACAAACTGCATCAACGCATGGCCGGGGCAGCGCGCAAGACCGCGGAAACGCGCTTCTCAACCGAGGCCATCATCCCCCAGTACGAGCGTTACTACGAACAGGTCTGTGGCGGTCGAGCAGCCGGGACACCAGCCACGAGCCGATAAGCATTGAGTAGACGGGAACGTACTCGTACCACCGCATCGTGGTCGAGCCCTGCCATTCGCCGAGGGTGATCCAGGAAATCACTGCCGCGTATGCCATGGGAACGAGCGCCGTCCAAAGTAACAGACCGGGAACCGGCACGAGCGCCAGCAGCGGCAGAATCCAGGTAAGATACCACGGATGACAATTGGCCGAGACCATCAGCATCACGCTGATCGCGGCCAGAATGGCCCGCTCAAGCGGCACCCGGCGGAGCGTCAGAGTACCAACCGTGGCGGCGATGATGGCGAACGCAATTTTCTTCGCCCGATAGATATCTTTCGCGAAATAGAGAATGAATCCGAACAGGCTATCGTTATTGCGCCATCCACCGACAAAGCCGCTCATGAAGCGCAGGTTCTCGGTCACGTTGCTCCAATAAGGCATAGCCAGGATCAGGAGGATCGGCACCGCGACCCAGCATTGATACCAGCGCGCTGGACGGTAGCCCCGCCATCCGATGAAGAGCAGAATAAGAAGAACGGGCCAGACCTTGGCGCCAACAGCCAGCGAGAGCGCCGCAAAGGCCCAGGTCCAGTACTTACGTGCCGCCGCCAGCAATGCCAGAGTGACCAGCATGACCACCAGTGAATCGTTGTGGCCGGTACCCCAGAATTCGATGACCGTCAGCGGTGACCAGGCGTAAATCAAGATTCGCTCGCGGGCCAAGCCATGCGCGCCAAGCAGCAGCCAGAGCGCCGCGATCGCCGCCAGATCGCAGAGCGCATAGGGCAGCTTGAACCAGAAAACCTGCCTCTCGGCATCAGAAACGGACGCGGACACTACACGGTAGGTCCACAGCTCGACCTGCTCAATCAGGGGCCCGTACACGGCCTTGAAATCTTTGCCCACGACGCGCGGGAAAGCGCTGTCCCGTAGTTGAGCCCATGGCGGATCGCGGGGCCGGACTTGATAGGGATTCCCGCCCGCCGCCTGGAGCTTCCCTTCCCACCGGTAACGGTAGGGATCGTCGGAAAGCGACGGCGTCATCGGCCACACCGTCAGCCGGAAAACTATTCCGCAAGCCACAACAAAAGCCGCAAATTTGTTAGATTGAGTACCTGGAAAAGGGCGAAGAGCGAGCCAGCAGGAAACAAGATAGAATAGACCTGCTAATAGTAACAATGTAACGGTCTCGGGAATACGTGTCCCGAGGTCGCCCAGGAGGCGGATGCGCAGGAGCAGACCCCACAAAGCGCAGGCCGCCACAACCAGTCCGATCCGGGCATTTCGCAAGGGCTGGAACAGATCACTATGCTAGCAGCTTCAATTCCGGCGGCATTTCTGGCGGCAAGCACCGCGGACCGATTAGTCCGCAGGTTGTTCGACAACACATTCGCCGGCATCCACCAGCTAGGCTGGTTCGACTTGTCGCTGTTGATTCCCTACTTCGGCATCCTGATCATCCTTTCCGTTTACGGCCTGCACCGTTACGACATTATCCGCACGTATTTCAAATACCGGAAGAACGCCACCAGAGAGCCGCAGACGCATTTCGCTCAACTCCCGCGCGTCACGATTCAGTTGCCGATTTATAACGAGCGTTACGTAGTGGAGCGGCTGATTGACGAAGTCACCAAGATCGAATATCCCAAAGAGCTATTGCAGATTCAGGTGCTCGATGACTCGACCGATGACACCAAGACGCACGCCGAAGCTCTAGTGGAGCGCTATCGCGCGCTAGGGTTCCCCATCGAGTATCACTACCGTGCGGATCGAAAAGGGTTCAAGGCGGGGGCATTGGCGGAAGGCCTCAACACGGCGACAGGCGAGTTTGTTGCCATCTTTGATGCCGATTTCATTCCACCTGTGGATTTTCTGGAGAAGACCATCCACTACTTCGCCGACCCAGGGGTGGGAGTGGTACAAACCCGCTGGACGTACTTGAACCGCGATTACAACTTCTTGACGGAAGTGGAGGCGCTGCTTCTCGATGGCCATTTCATCCTGGAGCATGGCGCACGCTCGCGGGCCGGCTATTTCTTCAACTTCAACGGCACGGCGGGAATTCTACGGCGGCGGACCATCGATGAAGCGGGCGGCTGGCAATCCGACACGCTCACCGAGGATTCCGATCTGAGCTATCGCGCGCAGCTCAAGGGCTGGCGCTTCGTTTATGTCCCCGGTCTCGAGTGTCCCTCTGAGCTGCCGGTCGAAATGCACGGTTTCCAGGTACAGCAATCGCGCTGGGCCAAGGGCCTTACGCAAGTCGCTAAGAAAGTGCTGCCGCAGGTTTTGCGCGCGAAACTGCCGGTGAGATTGAAAGTCGAGGCGTTCTTACATCTGACGCCGAACATCTGTTATCCACTGATGCTGGTGATCTCAGCGCTCATGCTGCCGGTGATGATCGTGCGCTTCTACATGGGTGTCTTCCAGATGGTCTTCCTGGATCTGCCGCTGATCATGGCTTCGTTCTGGTCGATTTCGGCGTTCTACATGGTGGCTTACCGCGAGCTCTATCCCAAGCACTGGAAACGCTCGGTGTTCCTGTTACCGTTATTAATGGCCATCGGAGTGGCGCTGACCGTCATCAATACACGCGCTGCGCTTGAGGCGCTGGCCGGTATCAAAAGCGCTTTTGTGCGCACCCCGAAGTACGCGATCGAAGGCCGGACCGTTGATCTGGAGCACAAAAAGTACCGGCGCAAGAGCGGCTGGCTGCCATTTATCGAAATTGCGGTCGGTTCCTATTTCTTGTACATGATCGCGTTCGCCATCGAGACGTACAATTACTTCTCCATTCCGTTTCTCGCGCTCTTCACGGCCGGGTATTATTGGGCCGGCTTCCTCACGCTCTATCAGGAGCACCAGGTTAAGCTGCGCTGGCTACGCGAGCGGCGTGCGTTCGAACTGCAGACGGTGCGATAGCGCGCCCGTGGCATACAATCTTCAGCGGTAGATTTCCCGCCTATGACCGACCGATACGCGACCACGGTTTTATTGCCATCGTCGACCGTATATAGAATCCGGTAATCGCCAACGCGCAAACGGTACGTACGCCTCGTAACCGCGAAGCTTTTTATAGCCGCCAGGTCGTGGATTATGAGATATGAGTCTCAGCCGTTTGATTATCCCGTCGTGAATATCCCTGGGCATACGCTCCAGTTCCTTTTCCGCTGAGTTCTTCAGCAGAACGGAAATAACTAACGTTGTTTTTTTCGCCTGCCAGGGAGGTACTTCTCCAACGTGCGGGTTGGCTCGTTCTGTCTTTGCTCGATGAGCGCCAAATCGATCAGATCTTCGCGCAGATTCTGGTCACACAGGAGCGTTTCGGTCACGACGTCGCACAGACGGACAAAAGTCTTCCGCTTCGCGGTCGCGGAGGAGTCTCTCAAAAACCGCTTTGCGGTGACCCTTCGGCAAAGCGCGGAAAGCGGTCACAAAAACGTCGGCCGTGGCTTATGTCGCGGTCACGGGCCTAGCTTCTTTCAAAGTAACATGGTTCGCCCGCAATGGCTCATGGCGGACTTAACGAGGATACTACCGAACTATAACCGTTACGAAGAAGAGGCAAGTTCTCTGGGCTCGCTCAGAAATCGCCAGTTCCCTCCGCTAAGATCGAACAATGGAACCTGAGCTTTCGGCGACACTGGTACGGGACGCCGTTGAGCGTATTCGGCCGCTGGCCCGCCACACGCCGGTGTATTTATCGCGAGGGTTGAACCGCGAGGCCGGGCTGGAAGTCCATTTCAAATGCGAGAACCTGCAGCGGGGCGGAGCATTCAAAATACGGGGCGCTTCGAATTTCATTCTTTCCATTGCAAATGAAGATCTGCCGCGCGGAGTGGTGGCCTACTCGTCGGGCAACCACGCTCAGGCAGTCGCGATCGCAGCGGAGCACCTGAGCGCTAGAGCCACGATCGTGATGCCAGCCGATGCTCCGCGCTCGAAAATAGAACCCACCCGCGACCATGGCGCTCATATCATTATGTATGACCGCAGGCGCGAAAGCCGGGAAGCGATCGCCGATCAGGTGATCAAGGAGACCGGCGGCACGCTGGTCCCACCATTCGATCATCCACTGATCATGGCGGGTCAAGGCACAGCCGCGTTGGAGCTGTTGGAAACGGTTCATCATCTCGACGCGCTGGTGGCGCCCGTTGGCGGCGGAGGCCTGCTGGCAGGCTGCGCCACTATAGCCAAGGCCATCGATCCTGATATCCGGCTGTTTGGCGTGGAGCCCGAACGTGCCAACGACACTTACCTGTCGTTTCAGGCCGGCCACGCGGTAGAAATCGCGTCGCAAGAAACGATAGCCGACGGGTTGCGTGCCCTGAAGCCAGGAAAGTTCACATTCCCCGTTTTACAACGCCACGTCGAAGGAATCCTTCTGGTCAGCGAGGACGAAATCCGTGCGACCGTGAAGTCACTGCTGATGCATATGAAGCTGCTGGTTGAACCTAGCGGCGCGGTGGCTGCCGCGGCAGTAATGCATCATAAGCTGCCTTCTGATCTAAGGTCGGTGGGCGTGATTCTTTCTGGCGGGAACGTGGATTTCGAGCAGTTGGCCACCTATTAGCGCGTTCACACAAAAACACGCTCTACGCGTGCCCCAATACCGCACAGGATGTTGTAGGAGATGGTGCCCGCGATGCGCGCGATCTGTTGCGCGTCGAGGTGAGCGTCGCCTTCGTGACCGAGCAGGGTTACTTCATCGCCGGGGCCGAGCGCAGACGCGTGGCTGATATCGATGGTGGTGAGGTCCATACAGACTGTTCCCAGGATGGGTGTGAGCCTGCCCGCCGCGATAACTTTTCCACGATTAGATAGGCGGTGCGGAACGCCATCGGCGTAACCAGCCGCAATGACGGCCACGCGCATGGCTTGAGGGGCCCGATAGGAGCCTCCGTAGCCCACCAGCGCTCCTTCCGGAACGTCCTTCACGGTCATAATCTTGGCCCGCCAGGTGAGCACCGGCTTCACGTCCAGCACGGGCTTCGGCGCTTCGCCGCGCGTCGGAGAAACATAGCCGTAGAGTGCGTGGCCCGGCCGCACCATGGTGAGCCATGCAGGATTGCGCTGGTAAGCCAGTGCATTGGTGCTCGACAGGTGAATATGCGCCGGCGTGATACCGGCCTGCCGCAGCTCCTCCACAATCCTAGCGAAATAGGCGGACTGTTCTTCAGTCTGGCTCGAAGTGAAGTCGGCGGCCGAGGCGAAATGAGTCATCAGGCCGTCGAGGTTAGCGTGCGTGGTGGAACGCAGAACTCCAATAATCTCAGCGGCACTCGCTCGTGTGCCCATCCGGTGCATTCCGCTATCAATCTTCAGGTGGTAATCCACCGTGCGTCCGGAATCGCGCGCCATGCGGTTCAACTCCGCGACATCACTGAGCGAATGAACGGCTGGTGTGAGACTGAAGGTGACCATGTTCTGCCACTCATAGGGCAGGAATCCGGTCATCACCAGAATGTGCGCTTGAATGCCCGCATGGCGTAGCGCTACACCCTCTGGCACGGAGCTGACGGCCAGCCACGCGGCGCCCTCAGCGGCGAGTATACGCGCGACCTCCACTGCGCCGTGTCCATACGCATCGGCCTTCACCACGCCCATGACGCCGACATTTCGGCCCGCAGCCGCTCTCACGCTGCGGTAATTGCGGGCAATCTGCTCGCGAGAGATCAGAACGTAGGAGCGATAGGGAAGCAGGGGCACAATCTAATTATCGGCGCGAACGCGCCGGCCCGTGGCGACTGCACGGTTGGGCGCGAGTTTGCGAAACAGCCGTTCGTAATCCACGGTGACGGCATCCCAGGAATAGCGTTGGCGCACTCTCTCTACGGCGCGGCTGCGAAACTCGGTGCGCTGCTCTTCGCTCATGTGCAACGCGTAGTCTATTTTCTCGGCCAGATCGTGCTCGCCGAACGGGATGCCCGCGCCCTCGGCGACTTCGGCGTTTTCCTCGGTATCCCGATACAGAACCAGCGCCCCTCGGCCCATGGCTTCGATCAACGCGGGGTGAGTGCCACCAACTTCGGTGGCGTGTATGTACGCAAAACAGTGCGAGCCCAGTTCCTGATAACCGCGCCCGTAGATTGCGCCCGGCATGATGACGCGCGGATCGCCTGTGGCTCGTACCTGGCGGATATAATTATGGGCATACGGCGCATCGCCGATGAGCGCCAGCTTTAAGTCCGTATCTACGGACTCAAAGGCCTGCCTCACGTCGAGTGGATGATTCTCCGGCTCCATGCGGCTGACATAGAGAAAATAGCGGGCGGATTCGAGGCCCAGCGCGCCCAGAATCCCGCTCGATTCGACTTTGCCGGTATTCGCGCCATAAGGAATGAAGCTGGTTTCCTTTCTATATCTGGAGCGGTAGTACGCGGCAATCACTCGAGCATCGGTCACCATTTCGTTCGGCAGAATAGTCGCGAGCCGTTCTGAGAGCCGGTACCAAGCCTTCGCCAGCCAATTCCACTTCTTGCGCCGGCGTTCAATGCCATCGACATTCAGCGCCACGGGAATACCAAGAACGCGCGGCAGCAGTGTGAAAACAGCATTGGCGGCGTTGCAGTAAAGCACCGCGTCCTGCCGGTGAAACAGAAGGTGAAGCGTCGACAAAAATGTGTGTGCCAGAGTGTCGAAATACTTGTGGCGGATGGTAGGCAGGTACAGCAGATTGACGCCGCGGTAAGTAGGCTCGGAGTAACGCTCGCGGCAATAGACGGTCACCGAATGCCCAACCAGCGCCAGCCGCCAGGAAAGCTCTTCAGCGAAGGTTTCAAAGCCCCCGTAATTGGCGGGGATGCCTCTGGTGCCCAGGATGCCGATCCGCATGAATACCGAATTTTACTGTAACTCGCGGACAAGCCAGATGGCGCACCAGCATCCGGTTAACGGCGGTATGCCTGAGAACTCGACAGCACGCCGACCATTTTTCGCGGCGCCGGTTTGCTGACGGGCGAATACTTGAACCAGCTTGCGATGTATTCGTTATCGACGCGCTGGCGCTTCTGGATCTCACGCCGCTTGGCCACGATGCGTCTCCAGTTCCTGGCCAGGTACCAAAAGGCTTTGAGCGAGGTGTGCTCCCAAAGCAGGCAGCACGCCACTACCGCCACATCACGCGTCGAAATGGAAAACCAGTTGCGTCGATAAAGGTCACCCGAGATGTTCTTGATGCGCAGCAGGAAGCGGTTTTTCACTGAGTGCATGTTGATCTCAGGAGGCAAGGCGCGCCGCTTACCGGGCAGCACGCTGCGTACATGATATCCGCGCGCGTAGGGGACATAAAGGCAGCGCCAGGCCATCAACTGTGCGCGCCAGGCGACATCGGCGTCCTCGCGATAGACGAAGAAATCGGAGTCAAAAAACTCGCCATCGATCGCGATATCTTCGATCATCTGACGGCGGTAAAGAGCCGCGGCCGCCGTGGCGCCGAATACATATTCGTAATTGAGATAGTGACCGTTGTCGACTTCCTGGCTGCCGCGGTCCAAGTGGCGCAGCATGGGATTGAAGTAAATGCCCGTCGAGTCCACCACCGGCTTCACTGGAATGTCGAACGTCGAGGTCATGGTCAACAGCTTCCCGCAAACGGCCCCGATTTTCGGATCCATGTGGCCGGCATCGACCAAAGACTGAATGAAATCGGGAAGCAACAATACGTCAGGATTCAGTGTCAGCACCCAGTCGCCGCTCGTTAGAGCTATCGCCTGGTTCTGCGCCGCGGCGAAACCGATGTTCTCCTCGTTGTAGACGATCTGGCATCGATCCTCGAACTGCTCGAGGATATCGATAGTTCCGTCCGTCGAGGAGTTATCGATGACGATCACTTCCTTGACCGGATACTTCTGCGCCAGAACTGACTCGAGACACCGTCTGATGAATCTGCCGCTATTGTAAGTAACTATGGTGACGGATACGTAGTCGCTATAAGACATGAACTTGAACCTGAAAAATCGTCACTTAGAATGAACGCCCTGAAAATTTCAGGGCAAAGACAGTTCTTCAACTTCACGCTGGCCAAAAAACAGTTGGCGGCCCGCGAGCCGAACGATCTTGCCGTAAACTGCAATGGGCTTTAGGCTCCTTTGGTGGGAAACTCCCAACACTGTTCTCAATACGGAGCCGAAAATTACAGCCAAACAGACCGCCTTCTCCGCCACCGGAGAGAAGTGCTTGGCTGAGTACTTTAGAAGACTACCATACCAATAAAGCTGGCGGAACTCCAGTGAAACCTTTCGGATGGAGTGCCCGCCTGTGTGTTTAGCTACGGCTCTCGGGTCGTAGCAAATTCGATGACCCCGGTCTTTAATTCGCTTCAAAAAATCCACGTCTTCAAACCAGAGCGGGTGAAACCTCTCATCCAGCCCGCCTACCGCTTCCCAGGCCGAACGTCGGAACATCAGGAAAGCTCCTGCCGGTTGTTCCACTTCGCCGGGCGCGGTATGGTCCAGGTCTAAGCAACGGTATTGCCAATTCAGCCGATTGCAGGGCCACAGCCGGTTGATCAAGAGAGTTTCGAAGCACAACATAGCCGCCGTGGGGAATCGGCGCAGCATGAAACCGACCTGGGGCGTACCGCTTTCGTCGACCAGCATTCCGCCCACTGCGGCCACTTGCGGCGCGCTACAGGTTTCGCGCAAAAAATCGACCCCCTTCTGAATGACGGCATCAGGGTTGAGCAACAGAATGAAAGGCGTACCGAGCGCCCGAACGCCCTGGTTAACACCACCCGCAAACCCAAGGTTGCTGACGCTAGTGAGCAGCCGAACACCACGCTCGGTGACTAGGCTGGCGGTAGCATCTTCCGATGCGTTGTCGATCACGATAATTTGCGCACCGGTACGAAGCGCGGCATCCAGGCAGGCGCCGATCTCTTCACCCGAATTATGGGTGACGATCACGATGCCGACGTCCATCATGTGTGTCAATCCGCCCCACCTGCGGTGAGCGCGAAGTACACACGCCAGTACCAATCGAAGCCGGTTTGCCGTTGCAGGCGATTGATGTCACGTTCTGTCTCCCGAACGATCCCGGCGATTCGGCCGGCATCGGCCCGCAGATGGCGGGAACCGTGGCGTTCAGTGCTGAACTGCGCCAATCCTGATATTTTGCCGTGGAGGAAAGCCCAGAACGCGCCGTGCCGCAGCGCCAGAAATCCCCATAACGTTTGCGAAAGCAGGACGGGCCAGGCAAACCGCACCAATAAACGCACCGGGTAATATTTCGCCAGAAGAAGTACTTGGTTGCGCGAAATTCTTTTCACTACCTGGGCGTGCCAGCGCCCCAGCGTCGCGCTGCCTACGTGATATGCCAGCGCCGCAGGCGTATACCGGCCTGCGTAGTTCAGACAAGCGCAACGGAATCCAAATTCGACATCCTCCAGATAAGATTCGAACATGTCATCCAGCAATCCGACTCGGCGAAACAATTCAGCGCGATAGAGGGTCGCTGTCGCAGGGGCGAACCAGATGTCACGGGCAGCCGAAAACTCTGGTCCATCGGTGCGGCCGTGACCCACGCGCCAGGCGCAGCCCCCGCGGCAAAGAGCGTCGTACGTTCCGTCGATCTGTTGACGGTTAGTCGCATTGAGAATCTTTCCGGCGGCGAACCAGGTACCCGGTTGCTGAGCGGCCTCCAACAGCCGTTCGAGCCAATCCGGCGCCGGCTCGACGTCGCTGTTCATCACCCCAACCCATTCGGTGCGGGATTCCTGAATGCCGCGGTTGACAGCCCGGCTGAAACCGGTGTTTGAGCCCATGCGGATGACCTCGGCGCCGAGGGCTTCGGCGGCCTCGGGGGCCCCATCGGTGGAACCGTTATCGATGACTAGAATTTTCGCGATCGGGTGAGTCTGGACGCGAAGACCGCGGAGCAACCGCTCGACGAGCGGGCGCCCGTTCCAGACAGGAACGATGATCGATACTTCCGCGGACATAACTCCAGGGACGCGGCAAGGCGGGAGCACGATCATGCCCTGCGCTTGCCCGTAAATCGCTTCTTCACCAGAAAATACAGGTTATAAATTCCATCTTTCCACGGATTCAGCTTGATTTCGCCCAGTCGCGAACTGTAGAGAATCGAAATTTCACCGAACAGGATGTGCTCATTTTTTAGGGCTTCGATCTTGATCTCTTCGGAAAAAGCCATGCCATCCGATTCAAGCTGCATCTGGTTCAAAATCGAGCGGCGCAAAACCCACATGCCGGATTGTGAATCCCGCACCCAGCGGAGGTAGAGAACGGACATGGCCAGCGAAAGAATCAGGTTGCCGCACTTATGCTTCAAACTCATGGAACTACGGTCACGCACCGGAAATCGCGACGCGTTCAGAAAATCCACACCCAGGTGCAGGAATGCCTCGATGAGATACGAGAGCGCATCCACTGGATAACTGTGGTCGCCGTCGAGGGTGATGATCACATCGCCGGTCGCATTTTGAAAGCCGCGCTTATAGCTGCGGCCGTAGCCCCGTACCTCCTCGCGAATGACCTTGGCGCCTAGAGACTGAGCGATCTCGGGAGTGCGATCGGTCGAATTATTGTCGACGACAATGGTCTCATCCACGAATTCGGGCATGGCCTTCAGAATTTTTTCGATGCCCTGCTCCTCGTTCAGGCACGGGATGATGACCGTGATCTTCTGGCCTTTATACATGCAGAATTTCTGCGCTGCGGACGGTTGCTATGATGGGAAAAGCCATGCGATGGATTGTGCTGATATTGATCGCGACCGGGGCGGCGCTCGCGTCGCCGGGCGCTGAAATCAGCGGCGCAAGAGTGCAGACCGTGTACCTGCTGCCGATGGCGCATGGCCTCGACCAGTTTGTTGCCAACCGGCTCACGAGAGAACATCTGCTCGAGGTGGTGGCTGATCCGAAGCGCGCCGATGCTGTTTTTACTGACCGCCTGGGCGAAGCTTTTGAATCGCAGCTCGACGACCTATATCCGGCGCCCAAACCGGCGGCGCCTAAACCGGCTGCGGAACCGGCTGCGGAGACCCAGAGCGAAGGGGCCAAGGACGCAGGCCCAAAAGACCACAGCGCAAAAGACGGCAAATCGAAAGAACCGACCATGAAAGGAGACACCCTGACGTCGAAAGGAGACACCCTAACGTCCATGCCGGAGCCACGCGCGACCGTGGGCGCTGCGGTGCCCGTTTCGAGTTTTGGCCGTGGCAAGGGTACTCTTTTCCTGGTGGATGCGCATTCGCGCGCTGTGCTCTGGTCAATATACGAGAAGCCGGGCCGCACCTCACCCGACCAGTTGGATAAGGTAGCCAGGCGCGTGGTGGACCGGCTCAAGCACGACCTCCAGCCGAAGTAATCCGTTTTTCGCGCAGCACGTCGCGATAACTTTTTTCCAGCCGTTCAGTCAGCACCGCCATATCCCAGTTCCGCACTACCTCCGCGCGCGCTCGTTGGACCATCGGCAGAGCTTGCTCCGGGCACTCTAAAATCCGCAGAACCTGCCGCGCAAACTCTTCCGGCTCGTCCGCCAGGGTACAGAATTCTCCGTTTTCTCGCGCCAGCCCCTCAGCGCCAATGGTCGTGGATACCACCGGAATTCCACTGGCGAAAGCTTCCAGCAGCTTGACGCGAACGCCTGAGCCGCTGAGGATGGGACAAACGAAAACGGAGTAGCGCTCGAGCGGCTCGCGAACATCATCCACAAATCCTAACAGCTTGACGCCGTTTGATCCTTCCACAACCTGGGCAGGCGGCGCCTCGGAGCCTACTACAAGCAGACGCGCTTCGGGCCGCCGCTCCAGAATCCGCGGCAGCACTCGATTGACGAACCATTCGAGCGCGATGCGGTTGGGCGGGTGGCGGAAAGCCCCCAGGAACAACATCGTGTCGGGCTGGCGGTGATTCGAGCGAAAGTTGTACCGCGAAGTCTCGATGCCGGCGCGCATCCCCTCGCAAATATGTTCCCTGTATGCAGGCAAATAAGACGCCAGGTACTTGCGATTTTCGCGGGTACACACCTGCACGCGATCGCAATCCCGGAGGCGGTTCAGTTCAAAACGGAGCGCCCGCAGATATTCGTAAAAGCCCTTGAAGCGCATCAGCGGGCTCTCCGCGTGGGTGAGTCCGCGCGCGATGGATTGAAAATAAATATCGTGCTCAAAAGGTGTGCATGCCAGGCGCTCGAAGCGTCCGGCGTAGTTTAGCAGCGCGGTGTACTCCAACTGCAGCACATCGATGCGCTTCAAGAACATCTGGCGATGGATCAGCCATTCCAGATCTGCGCTGGCGAACTCCCGAACTGCGTAAGGCGCAATGGATGCGCTGGCAGCGGGCATCGCGGCCTTGACCATGAACTCGGCGGACGCGCAGAAATCGCGTAATGCTTCATTACTCTCGCGGTCACCCGCCGTCTCGAGTACCGCCACCACATGCAATTCAGCTCGTTTTGCAAGCTCACGTACGGTGCCGTACATGAACACGCTGCCACCGTGCACAGGCGGGCAAATGGGATAGGGCGAAACGAAGAGCACTCGTAAGCGCTCCGGTTCGGCTTCAATGCTCGAGAACCGGTCGCGGAAATAGCCGCCCAGCGGCCGCCGGAAGGCTTCGGCGTCGTCCACCTCTGAAAGCCGCCGTGCGCTCCAGCGGGAAACGAGCGCTCCCGGCAACTGCAGAAATGCGCGCCAAAGGCCGCTCAGGCTCGAGCGGCGCGGTGAATCGCCGAAAACAATGCTCACCACAGCTCCGGCGTACGTGAAGAAAAAATGTGAGCCGAGCTTGCGCCAGTCGTGAACGTTCTTCCAGACCCACAGGATGTAATTTTTCTTGAGCACCGCCCGAATCTGTTTCTCACTGAAGCGCTTGCCGATGGTCCCGCGATGCTCGTGATAGACGAGGCTCTGCGGTTGATACAGAACCTGCCAGCCGCGCTTCCAGGCGAGATAACCGAGGTCGGTGTCCTCGAGGTAAAACGGCTCGAACAGCTTGTCGAAGCCGCCCAGTTCCAAGAATTTTTGCCGGTCGAAAGCGGATGAGCCCCCGCCGCCGTAGAAGCAGGGAAACGCATCGCGAATGCCGTCATCCTGCCGGTGCCCGACACGCAGCGAGCCCTCCTCCCACCACCCTTGTGTCAGGCCGGTTTCTTCGCGGCGCTTGTCTGGATCGGTAAACAGGATCTGGCATGAAACCGCGAACACCCGCTCGTCGGTGAAGCCAGCCAGCAGCGGGCCGAGAAAGCCCGGCTGGACTCGCATATCGCTATTGAGCAACACCACGACATCGTTTTGCGCAGCGTGCACGCCGGCGTTCGCCCCCCCGCCAAAACCCAGGTTGCGTGAGAGCGCGAGTACTTTTACATTCGGAAATTTTTCGCGAAGCAGATCGACGCTGCCATCCGTCGAGCCGTTGTCCACAACGATGATTTCGTTCCCTGGATTTCCGGCCAGCGCGGCTTCCACTGAAGGCAGATATTTCTCCAGCAGCTCACAGCCGTTCCAGTTGGGAATAACAACGCTGGCCGACGCGGCCGCTGGTCTCGTGTCATTTCGGCTTTGCCTGCGCCCCATGACGATCCAGGCGACATGCTCAAGTGCCAAGAGCAGCACGCTGCCCAGAAGAATCAGCGGAGAAACGAGCAGCAGCGGGAGCCCGCGCAGCATACGGATGAGGACTCTCATGGCTTGTTGCCGGATGGTGGGGGACTATTCAGGACCTGGGAGAGCCGCAGTTTTCGCCCGATTTTGATCCATGCAGACGCATGAATCTGCCGGACCAACGCATCCAGTTCACCCTGCGCCTTCTGCGCCCAGGCGGTGCGCTCCTCGAGAGTGCGCTCGGTTGCATGCAAAGCATCGACGCATTGCGCGAGCTCGCGGACTTTACGTTCCAACTCTTCCGCCAGCCGCCTACCGGTTTCGCCTGCGCCGCGGAACTCGGCCTCGAGCTCATCCACGCGCTCCCGGGCTTTGGCTTGTTCGGCGGCCAGCTCCTCCTGGAGCGCAATCACTCTGGCGCCGCGTTCTTCAAGTTGATCGGTTAATCCTTCCGCCCAACGATTGCTTTCCTCCAACGCCTCGGTCTGCTTGCGAAACACGTCCATCAGCCCGTCGAGATCTGTTTTTGCCTTCGCCAGCCAGCCATCCAGCAGCTCAATGTGTTTCTCGCGCTCGCGCAGCATGTTGGCCACGCGCGGCAGGTAAACAAAGCCGGGAAGATCCACCTCACCCGCGACGCTGCATACCGCTAGGAAAAAATGCCCATCTTCGGGGGAGGCACTGGTTTCCTCGAGGCGGAGTTCCGCCGAACCGGTGTTCTTGCCGGGCGCAAATACAATGGCATCAGCATGATTTTCCATCAGCACGGAGACGCGCGGGAACACCGCACCAAGCTCACTACGGAATTCCGCGTATTCAAATTCGTGCCGGTGATAGGGATTCGGGCCGATTTCGCGGCGTGATTCGGCATAGTAGAGTTTGTTGGGGGTCGAGACGAGAAACAGCCCTTGAGGCGCCAGCACGCGGCGCACCTCGCGCAGGAAGCCGCGCCAGTCTTCCAGATGCTCGATGATTTCGAACGCCACCACCAGGTCGAACGATCCGTCGGCCGCTGGAATCTCTGAGCACGACGCGCACTCGAACCGCAAATTCGCGGCCTGATAATGGTTGCGGGCATATTCGACGGCTTCCCCGGCGATGTCAATGCCCACGACTTCGCGGGCCGAATGCCCAAGTTCCGCCGCACCGTACCCGGTTCCGCAGCCCGCATCAAGCACGCGCCGCCCGCCCGCCACGCGCGCCGCAAATGCGTAGCGAGCGACGTGCTCATTCAGAAGGTCCGGGTCGACCTCGCCCGGAATGACCCGTTCGCCTGTGAATTCAGGCAAGGAAATGCTCCGCGATGAGATGCAACACTTTCCTGGTTAGTTTAACTCGCAGCAGCTGCGTCGAGCGCCTCCAAATCGGCCTTGTCCTGCGTTCGCCCGGTGGCCTTTTTGTTCTGGATGAGCGAATCCCGCCCAATGAAATAGACCGGAATCCCCTGAAGCTCTCCCGACACACGTTTCGCCCATGCGTCTTCGAACTGAACTCCTGTAATTGAAGTGAGCAAGTCGATTCGGTGGATAGCCAAGCTGGACGACCTGCTCCAGTTGAAGAAAATCCGCGACTGCAAGTCCCAGAGAGACAAAACTGAATTCCTTGAGCACCTGGTCCACGTGCGCGGCGTTCTCCGGAGTCGCGCGCACCAGAATATCGATGTCGCCGGTGTAGCGCGGCACGCCATGAAAAGCCAGGGCAAACGCGCCAACAATCAGATAATCAACGTGATGAGAGTTTAGTGATGCGATAAACTCTTTCAAATCTTTGTGCAGCGCCATCGCCTTCTTTTTGGGACGATTCGATCAGCTCCAGGAGAATATCCACTCTCTGCTGCGGTGTCAGACTGCGGTAGTAGCGGAGTGTCGCTTCATCGGCTTTCTGGTGACTCGAAAATTTAGCGACCTTCCGTTCCATTGCTCTATTATCTTCCACGCGCTCGCCGTCTTTAGCCAAGAACTCTCTCGGGGATTGCCGGTTTCTCCGGTGCGGCGCTGTTCAGCCGCTGGTTGACTTCGATGCGGCACGGCAGATGCAAGAATCCGTACACCTGCGCTCCGCTATGTCCCATCTGGAGCGCGATGGCATTGTCGATCCAGTCGCACATCCTGTAAGCTTCGAGCGGCCCATCGGCAACGGCCGGTGAGAAGGAAAATGCGCCGGGATAAAGTTGCGGCAGCTCGATATGAAAATCTACCGTGCGCACTTCACCAGGCGCCATCGTGTCGAGCGCATAGGCTTCCCGCATCGTGTTGGTACCCGCAAAATCGACGCCCAGATGATTGCGCATCATGAACCCTATATTGGGCTGCGCGATTTCCGCCGCAGCGCGCACGCTGATGCGAACCACGATCTTGCTGTCTGGTTCGAGCAGATGCACCGGCCGGCCATGCTCATCGAGCACCGCGATGCCGATCACTTCCGCGCGTCCATCACCAAAACGATGGTCGATGTTCGGAATGTGCTCCACTACCTCCGGAGCTCGCGACGGCTCGCGCGGCGGATCTATCGCAGGGCACTTCTTCAGCGCCAGGTAAGCTGAGTCCTTTTCGCTCATCGCCGCCATGTATTTCGAGACGACGCGGTCGGTTACTCCCATTTCGATAACGCGGCCCTTGTCGAGCCACAGGGCGCGGTCGCCGAGCGCCTTCACGTCGGCCATGGCGTGCGAGACAAACAGGATGGTGATTCCGCGCGCGCGCAACTCGTGCACTTTGCGCATGCAGCGCTGTCGAAAATAGAGATCGCCCACGGCCAGTGCTTCATCCACCAGCAGGATCTCGGGATCCAGATTGATGGCCACGGCGAAAGCCAGCCGCACCACCATGCCGCTCGAGTAAGTCTTCACGGGCCGGTTGATGAAGTCGCCAATTTCGGCGAACTCCTCGATGTCTTTATACCGCGCATCAATCTGCCGTTTCGTCAGGCCCAGGATTGATCCGTTCAGATACACATTGTCTCGGCCGCTGAATTCCGGATTGAAGCCCGCGCCCAGCTCGAGCAGCGCCGAAACCCGGCCGTCTACCCGGATGGCGCCCGAACTCGGCTGCAGAATGCCCGCTACAAGCTGGAGCAAGGTGCTCTTGCCGGACCCATTCTCGCCCACGATGCAGAACGTTTCGCCTCGCGTAACTTCGAAGCTCACATCGTGGAGCGCCCAGAAATTCTGGTGGAACAGGAGCCGGTTGAAGCTGAGAAGTTCTTTGAGTCGGTCGCCAGGCGATTCGTAAATCGGATAACTTTTCGAAACGTGCTCGAACTGGATGGCGCTCATGATGGACCGGGCATTCGTGCCTGCGGCGGCCGTTTACTGCGGAAAGCCCGCCTTGTTTAGCCCCGGAATAATCCGCAGCGCATTCTTATAGTACAGTTTCTTGAGCACGTCATCCGGCAGGTCCAGCCCGTACATTTTCCAGAAAGCGTGGCGCTTCCGATAGTAGTCGAAGTACTCGTCCGCGGTTTCGAGAACGCGAAAGTAGTAGTGGTACTCCTCAGGCGCCCAGATATCCTTGCCGAACAGCACGCGATCCTGATGTTTGATGAACCAATCGTGAGCGAAGCGAGGTTGCCGGCCCAGTTCTGCCAGCACGGCGCCGATTTCGGTATACATGTTGGGCATCTGGTCCATCAGGTGGCCAAGTTCGCCGAGGTTGCCGCCTAACCAGCCCAGGTGCGCGTTGATAAAAATGGTTTGCGGATGCGCGGCGAACAGGTGATGCTGCTCCGTCATCAACGCTTCCCACGCCGGATAGCGATCGGGTGGCCGCGCCCGCTGAGGGAACTGTTTCAGCTCCAGCCACCGCTCGTTGGTCTGGTCCCACGGTTGAAAAAACGACCACGGTTCGCCGGTATGAATGAGGACCGGAATGTGCAGTTTCGCGCACAGATCCCAAACCGGCTCGAAACGCGGATCATTCACATGGATGCGCCGGCCCTGGCCGTCCTTGAGATCCATGCCGAGATTCTTGAAAATCTTCAGCCCCTGCGCGCCATTTTTGACATCTTGCTCCAATTGGGCCGCGGCGCGCCGGCCATAATCGGGATCATCGATGCCCGAGAAATTGAGATTGGCGAAGACCACGAAGCGCTCGGGATACCGTTTCTTCAGGATCTCGACGTTTTCCTTCAGACGGTCCCCGTAGCCGCCGCTCAGGTTCACCATGATGCGGAGATTGATCCCGTCCATATCCGCGACCAGCTTGTCGACGTTATCGGGCGTCAGCCCGTACTGGTGATTGTGTACGTCGATGAACGGATATTTCGCGCGTGTCAGGACATGCTGCGGCACCACAAGCGTCGATTTCGGGTTGTATTCCTCGATCGACATACTCTGGGCCGCGAGCGCAGCGGAGGCCAGGAACAAAACCATGAGGCTTTTCATTTGAGATCGAGAAACTATTCTAACGCCGTGCAGCGGAGAGGCCCCGGAACTCTGGCTTATGGTGTGCGCTTACGGCGGGGACAGCCGAGGGAGGGAGCCTTTTCCGCGTCGAGCCTGCGTCTCAAGCGCTTCTCGCGATGCGCCAGCTCCGGCGAATCCCCGGTCTCGCGCGCGCTGCGAGTCATCTCAAGAGCCAGCGGGTAATTTCGCTCCCGGTGCTCATAATATTTGGCCAGTTCCTCAAAAGCCTGGCCGCGATGCGAATTCGGTGACGCAGCCAGATCGTTGAATGCTTCAAGTGCCGCGGCATCACGCCCCAGGCGCTTTTCGATGGAGCCGATTTCAAACAACGCGCGAAACAACAGGTTATCCGGCAAACCGAGATCGACCGCGCGCCGGTAAAGCCCCAGTGACTCTTCGTCACGGCCCGCCGTGAGCAACCAGCGCGCCAGCCCCACCAGGTCCGCACCGTGACGAAATATTACCTGGTCCGGCGAACCAAAGGCCAAGGGGACAATGGCGGTGAGACATGCGAGCGAAACGATGTCCATGGCATTGTGGTGAAAAATCGGGACCAGCCGGAATGCCTGCCGTTGCCGCAGGTACTCAAAGTAGCAATACGGAATCAACTCGCCGGGCAGATCGCCCTCGCGTTCTACTCCCAGGATCTGGTTTTCCAGCTCCATCAAGCGGCAGCTCTCGAGACGCAGCTTCCAAAGCCTGCGCGCGCCGAACAACAGATCCAGATGCTCCATGCGCGCGAACGGCGGCCGGCTGCGCGTCATGCGATAACGTGTTTCGAGCAACGGCTGATCGTACGCTTTGCCGTTGTACGTGATGAGTACGTCGAAGCGCGACAGGTATTCTGTCAGCGCCGCCAATAGCGACGCTTCTTCGCCGTAATCCCGCATGAAAAACTGGCGCACACGGAAACCTTCCGCATCAATGCTGCCCACGCCGATAAGGAAGGCGTAGGTACCGGTGCCGCCCGCGAGGCCGGTGGTCTCGGTATCGAGAAAAGCCCAACGTGTGGGATGCGAGCGCTCGATGGCGGACTCCGACAGCGTCGCCAGCAGGGTCTCCGGAAGATCGATCAGGTCCGCGATCCCCACCGACCCGTGCCTCCGGTGGCGCTCGTAGAGCCGCTCGGTTTCAAAATGCGAGCCGAGCTGCGTTTCCACGACCTGGCCTGAAACCACGTCTTCAATCTGGCAGCGCGGGACAGCGGGCTTGGGAGACGCTGCGGCGTAGGTCCGATCGATCTGCGCAATCTTACGGCGCAGCAGGGCCAGCGCTTCCTGGTAACTTTGCATGTTTCGCCTTGTCTTCGCCCACTATAGAACGAGATCGGCCGTTATTCAAGTTTGGTCTATAGTCAATTGAGTGATCAAAAGCGCATTGATCCCAGTGGCTGGTCATGGCATGCGCCTGCTGCCGGCAACCAAGTCACAGCCCAAGGAAATGCTGCCGGTAGGGCGAAAGCCCATTGTGCAGTACGTGGTGGAGGAACTGGTCACTAATGGAATCCAGCAGATGTTGTTCATCACGGGCCGGAACAAAGCGTCCATTGAAAATCATTTCGACGACGATCCAGAATTGTTTCGCGCGCTCAATGAGGGCGACCGCAAGGAATTGTTGAGTGAGGTGAATTTCAAGGATCTTGGCGCAAATTTTTTCTATACGCGCCAGCGGCTGCAGCGGGGCTTGGGGGATGCGGTGCTTTGCGGCGAAAACTTTGCCGGCGAGGAGCCGTTTTTGGTTGCGCTGGGTGATTCCATCCTGGGCCTTCACGCGAAATCGAACGTGGTGGCGCGCCTGGCTGAGGTGTACGAATCCAAGCACGCCAGTTGTGTGATCGCCGTCGAAGAAGTGCCGCGCGACCAGACCAGGCACTATGGGATCGTGCAGCCGGAAGATGAGACGGCGGATTCGTTTCGCATCGTGAACCTGATTGAAAAACCGAAACCCGAGGAGTCGCCAAGCAATCTCGCCATCGCCGGGCGCTACATTTTTTCCCCTGTTATTTTCGAGATGATTCGCCGGGTGAAGCCCGACCAGCGCGGCGAAATCCAGCTTACCGATGCCATACAACGGCTCTGTGATGAACGCCGCCGTGTGATGGGGGTACGGCTGGGCCCAGGGGAACGGCGCTACGACATTGGGAATTTTCCAAGCTATTTCGAGAGCTTCGTCGAGTTCGCGCTGGCCGACCCGCTGCATGGCGTGGAATTTCGCAAAGTCCTCGAGCGCCTGCTCGCCCGGGCGTAGATGCACGCCCGCAGCTTCTTCGCGGCGTTGTTTCTGATTTTGCTCGCCGCTCGCCTTTGCCACATCGAGATCCTCTGGGCTGAAGAAGATCTGCCCATGGCCGCAGCCGTGCAGATGAAGCTCGGAAAAACGCTCTACCGTGACGCCTGGTTCGATAAGCCGCCGCTGCTGCCGTCCCTTTATCTCGCGTGGGGCGTACGCGCGGGTTGGGTGTTGCGGGTCGCCGGGGCGCTTTATGCGCTTGGGGCCTGCGCACTGGCCCATCTGCTTGCCCGGGATTTGTGGACGAGGCGCGAGGGATTCTGGGCCGCTGGTCTGTTGGGCTTCTTTCTGATTTTCGATTTTCCCTCGGCGGTCATTCCGCTGGCGGCGGACCTCACTATGCTTGCTCCACACATCGCAGCGGTGTGGCTGGCAGTTCGCGGCCGAGCGTTTTGGAGTGGTGTACTGGTGGGAATTGCATTCCTGATCAACAGCAAGGCGCTTATCGCCCTGGCTGCTTGCGCGCTCTGGTGCTTTCCGCAAATTGTGCCGCTAGCCCTTGGATTTGTTGTGTCGAACGCCATCGCGGCAGCGTGGTTGGCGGCGCGCGGCGCACTCCTGCCGTACTTCGACCAGGTCTGGCTCTGGGGATTTCTTTATGCCGGGAGTACGTTTCTCGAACATCCGCTGCGCACCGGCGTGACTCGCACGGCGGAGTGGCTGGGTTTTCATGCAGCGCTCGGGATCGCGGCATTTTGGTGGTTTGCCGCGCGTTCGGAGACCAAAGTTGAGCCACAACACCTACGCCTGCGGATGGCGGCATGGGCGGCGTTGTCATTCGTGGCGGCTATCGTCGGCTGGCGATTTTTCCCGCGATATTTTTTCCAGTTATTACCGGTGATGGTGATCGCGGCTTCACGAGGCATAGTGCTCCTCGGTCGTCGGCGCGTGGCCGTGCTTGCGCTATTGCTCATCCCGCTGGTCCGCTTCGGTCCACGCTATGTGGTCTTAGCCAGTGATGATCTCGCCAGCCGGGCCCACCAATGGTCCGACGTCGCCATGGATCAGGATTCGCGGCAAGCAGCAAATATCGTCCGCGGCCACTCGCATTCCGGCAATACACTGTTCGTCTGGGGGTTTCGTCCGGACCTGTTTGTCTATACAGGGCTTCCCGCGGGAACACGGTTCCTCGACTCGCAGCCGCTCACCGGCGTTCCTGCCGACCGGCACCTGACGCAATCCGCGCCGGTGGAAACGGAGTCCACGCGAATGAACCGCGAAGAACTGGTGCGATCTCACCCCACGTTCGTCATCGATGGTCTGAGCCTCTACAATCCCGCGTTGGCTATCAATGGTTACGAAAATCTACGGGCGTGGTTCACGCACTATCGCGAAGTGGGGCGGACCAGGACGACCGTGGTCTACCGGCTGGATCAGAACCGCTGAGAATCGTCGACGCCGCGGCCGCGATCTTACGACACTCGCTGTAGCGCCTCCGCCAGGCTTTTCTCAATCAGCCCGCACATCTCGTCGATGTCGGACTCGGAGGCAATGATCGGCGGGCACACGGCGAACCAAAGGGTTGCATGGAGCGCGTGTGCTTCACCAGTTCCACTCCTCGCAGAACACCTTTTCCGCGAATTTCGCGCACTACGCCGAATTTCTTCAGACACTCGAGCCGCGAGGCAATGTAATTCCCCAATTGCTCGGCCTTTTCGTCCAGCTTGTGCTCCACCATCTCATCAATCACCGCGATTCCGACAGCGCAGGCCAGCGGGTTGCCGGCAAAGGTGTGGCCGTGGGCGAACTGGAGACCGGCTTCCGGAGGACCAAAGAAGGCCTGGGCCATGTTTTCGCGCGCGATCATTGCGCCCAGCGGGATGACGCCGTTCGAAATTCCCTTGCCGGTGCAGATGATGTCCGGAGTCACGCCGAAAGTCTGTGCGGCAAACATCTTTCCGGTTTTGGCAAAGCCGGTAATCACCTCATCGAAAATCAGCACCACGTTGTGACGGTCGCAAGCTTCGCGGATGATTCGAAAGTACTCGGGCGTCGGCGTGATGATGCCGCCGGTGTTACCGACCGGCTCGAGAATGACACCGGCCACGGTTTCCGGATCTTCGAGGATGATGACGTCTTCCACGCTCTCGGCCGCGAAGCGATTGGCTTCTTCCCATGTGGCGAACCGGTCGCGGTAGTAGCTGGGCGGAAAAACCTTCACGAACCCCGGCATCTGCGGCTCGAACTTGGTTTTACGGGGGCCGGTGCCGCTGGCGCCCATGCCGCCAAAGGTGCCGCCGTGGTACCCAAAGTAGCGGCTGATGAATTTGTACTTGCCCGGATGCCCAGTCTGTTTATAATACTGCCGCACGAATTTCAAAGCGGCTTCCACGGCTTCCGAGCCACCGCTGAAGCCTTTCACATACTTCAGGTTGCCGGGAGTGACGCTTCCGATCTTCTCGACGAAATCGAGCGTGATGTCGGCGATGCCGTGAAGCGGCGGTGCGAAAGTGATGCGCTCCATCTGGCGACGCACCGCATCCAGCAGTCGCGGATGGCGATGACCCAGGCTCGCGACGAAGATGCCTCCGATAGCGTCGAAGTAGCGCTTTCCTTCGATGTCCCAGTAGTAAAGGCGGTCGGCTTTCTCGAGAATCAGCGGGTGCTCGAGAAACTCGGAAGTTTGAAAAAAGTCGATGAAGGTGTGCTTGAGAAGGTTCTCTTGCCGCGGGCTCAATTTCATGGGTGCCTGCCTTGGTCAGCGCCCATTCTACCTGAAGCTTTCACGCGGGGCCCGCGCACCGGAATTGGCTTTGTTTCGCAAAATTCGAATTCTCTCCTAGCCCAAGTTCGTCACGACAGTTGTAGTTTTAGCCTATTTTTGGGGCTGTGTACAGAGTAAGTGCCAGGGCTGCAATCGACGGTTTGCAGAACGGCAATGTAGTGTAGACCTACCCTCTTGTGCCGACGGGCGTCT
>QHXW01000024.1 GCA_003223115.1 Acidobacteriota bacterium | reverse complement strand
CGCCGACCGCACGTCCGCCGCAACGCCCATCACGTCCGCTTTGGTTTCCTCCGCAATACTGGCGGCTGCGGCCTCAACTCTCGCGGCATCTCGCGAAGCCATCGAAACGGTTGCGCCTTCGGCCGCGAGCGCGCGGGCCACGCCTAATCCCAGGCCCCGGCTGGCACCCGCTACCATCGCCACTTTCCTGTTCAATCCGAGGTGCATTTTGTAGTCCTGTTCCTTTCACAGATTGGTCCGCGCAGACACAACAATAGGTGTTTCACAACACCGCCGTCTCCTCGAGTAAACGCCCCTCCGCGTAACGCTCGAAATTCAGCAATCGAGTATCCACCAAATCAGATTTTCCCTGGAGAACAAGATCCGCGGTGATGCGCCCCGTCGCAGGCGAATGCATCACACCGTGACCGCTAAACCCGTTTGCCAGAAAAAAACCTGCCACGCCAGGCACAGAGCCGAGGATGGGGTGATGATCCGGAGTCATCTCGTAAAGACCCGCCCAGGCGCGCTTAGGATTCACTTCGGCCTCTTCCAGACACGGTAGGCGGTCCACGCCTCGCGTCAAAATTTTTTCGACGAAGCCTGGATCGAAATTGGTCTTGAATCCGGGTGTTTCCTCCGGATCGTTCCACGCCAGCAGCAGTCCCAAACCTTCGGGCCGAAAATGGAACCCCGTCTTCATATCGATCACCATGGGCGACCTGTGCGAAACCTTGTCAAAAGGCTCGGTGGGCACCAGCATGCGCCGCAACGGTTCGACGGGCAGATCCACCTGTGCGAGTTTTGCCACTTGCGCGGCCCATGCGCCGGCGGCATTCACCACGTTGCGCGTGGCGATGGAGCCGTTGTTCGTCTTCACGCCCCTTACGCCCTGGGAATCAATCTCGATCCCAGTCACTTCGGTGTTGCGGAATAAGCGCGCGCCACCATCGATGGCCCGCAGCATGAATCCGGTCATGACGCTGTGCGGATCCACAAAACCATCGGTCGAACAGAAGCTGCCGCCCAGAATGTCATCGGAGCGCAGTTCGGGCGCCACCCGGATGACGTCTTCAGTCTTCAAAAGCTCGACCGTCTTCAGGCCAAGTGCGACCTGACGTTCGTAATTCGACTGCAGATATTTGAGATGACGTTCCTGGGTGGCCACGAAAAGATATCCTTGGCCACGGTAGCCGGACGGATGCCCCATGGCGTCATCGAACGTCCGGAAAAACGGGATAGAGTACAGCGACATTTCAATGTTCACGGTAGTCGCGAACTGCGCCCGCACGCCTCCCATACTTTTTCCGGTAGATCCTTTTCCTTGATGGCTCTCACGCTCCAGCACCAGAACGCTGCGGCATCCCGCCTGCGTCAAGTGGTAGGCGATGCTCGACCCCACGATGCCGCCGCCGATAATGACTACGTCCGCTGATTGCACGCGCAAATTGCCCCTCGAGGACTGGCCGAACTGTGTATCGTAATTGCTTGCATGAGCAGGCTGCAAGCAGCCCGTTTCCCACGGATGCCGAATTGGTCTTGTGCGCCTGCGTGAGCCAGAACCGGCTCGCCCCACACAAACTGAATGGGATATACTTCCTGCTCCGAGGCGCTATGAATCGAAATCACTGCACCCATCCATGGACACACCGTTTGCCGCGATTGTTTACGCACTGCCAGCTTGCAGTCTGCCTGCTGTTAGCCGCAGTGACCGCTGCCGCTCAGGACTTGCCGGCAGCCAAGCCGGAGACCGTCGGTCTTTCCACAGAGCGTCTGCAGCGGATCTCGACCGCTGTCCAGCGCGCCATCGATGAAAAACGAATTGCAGGGGCTGTCACGCTGGTCGCACGGCGGGGCCGGGTCGCCTGGTTAAAGTCTCAAGGCATGCTGGACCGCGAAGCCGGAACGCCGATGCAAACTGATTCCATCTTCCGCATCTGCTCCATGACCAAGCCGATTACCAGCCTGGCCGTGATGATGCTCTACGAGGAAGGAAACTTCCTGCTCGACGATCCGGTCTCGAAGTACATCCCCGAGTTCAAGAATCCGAAGGTGCTGGTCAAAGCGTCATCCGGTCAAGTTCCGGCGGCGAAAGAGATCACGATTCGCAACCTGCTGACGCACACCTCCGGCCTCACGTATCACTGGAATTCGGATCTCGGTGCGATGTACAAAGACGCGAATGTTTCGCACGGCCTCCTGCCCTATCACGGCACCATCCAAGACAACGTGAGACACCTCGCGGCTCTCCCGCTGCTGTTCAATCCTGGCGAGCGATTTGAATACAGCCTGGGTATCGATGTCCTGGGTTACCTGGTTGAAGTGGTTTCTCACAAAACCCTGGATGAGATCTTCCGGACGCGCATCTTTGAACCTTTGGGTATGGGAGATACCTATTTCTACCCGCCTGAAAACAAGCTCAACCGGCTGGCCGCGGCGTATACGTTTTATCCGGACAAGGGCCTCAACCGGTTCCCGGACTCGCCGATCGTCGAAGGAAACTTCTCGTACTCCGCGGATTACCCGTATCGCGGAGCCAAGAAACTTTATTCAGGTGGCGGCGGTCTGTGTTCGACTGCAAGCGATTATGCGCGCTTCTGCCAGATGATGCTTGACGGCGGCAAGTCAGGCACCAACCGGCTGCTGAGCCGCAAGTCCGTGGAGCTGATGACCACGGATCATCTGGGCAAGGTGAGTCCGAGCTTTGGATTTGGGCTCGGCTTTGGCGTCAACGGAGTCAAATCGCCCTTGTCAGAGCTGGGCTCACCGGGAGAATACAATTGGGGCGGGTTCTTTTACACGGCGTTCAGCATCGATCCCAAGGAACAAATGATCACAATCTTCATGGCTCAGTTGCATCCGGCGGGCGAGCTGAATCTGGACCGTCTGTTCCATACACTCGCGTATCAGGCGATCATCGACTGACCTCTCGTCCGCGGCCTCCGCAGCCTCGCACGCGGCGGCCTACGATGCGGAGGGGGATGCGGAAGAGCAAAGCAACTGGTGGCGGCCAAGTCGCGCAGAAGTAAAAGGTACTCTTCTGATCGGAATCAACCCGGGCATTGCCTCAGGTTGTAACCACTGTTTGGCGCACGGAACTTGGGACCACGCTTCTAATCGGGCTTCAACAGCACCACTGACGTTACGGCCTACTTCGCGCCACCTGTCGCTTACACCAGACTACCGCGAATGGGCGTCGTCGAGCCAAGGTTTCTCGCCGGTTTGGTCCCGCGGCACGCGGGCGCAGCG
Source organism: Acidobacteriota bacterium (assembly GCA_003223115.1). Taxonomy (GTDB): domain Bacteria; phylum Acidobacteriota; class Terriglobia; order Bryobacterales; family Bryobacteraceae; genus QHXW01. The sequence goes on along the minus strand of QHXW01000024.1, from coordinate 4,897 downwards.
CTTCTAAGGAACTCACCCGGCTCGTCATACTCGCGCCCGTTCCCTGCCTGCAATGACTTCGCAGGAAGTCGCCGGGCTAACAAGTCAAGGCGGTCGAAGCCGCCGATCGCGCTTTCCCGGCTCAGGTATACTAGTCCGTTTAACCCGAAGGAGACTCACGCGGATGAAGGTGCCTTTTTACGGTCATGTCAAGCAGTACCACAACATCAAATCAGAGATTGACGCCAATATTCATGAGGTCCTCGAGAGCGGCCAATATGTAATGGGCCCGATGCTCAAGCGGTTCGAGCAGGAACTGGCGGCATATCACGGGATGAAGTACGCGGTGGGCGTGGGCAACGGCACCGACGCCTTGTGGCTTACCTTCATGGCCCTCGGGATCGGCCCGGGCGACGAATGCATCACCCATCCGAATACGTTCTTCGCTACCGCTGAAGCCATCTGGATCGCGGACGCCACGGCGGTTTTCGTCGACTCGGATCCAAAAACGAATTGCATCGATCCCGCCCGCATTGAAGCGGCCATCACCCCCAGGACGAAGGCACTAGTCCCCGTTCATCTGTACGGCCAATGTGCTGACATGAAAGCCATCCGCAAGATCGCCGACAAGCACAAGCTGGTGGTCATCGAGGACAACGCCCAGGCAATCGGGGCCCGCGGCGACGGTTTTAAGATCGGCGAGCTCAGCGATGCCGTATGCACCAGCTTCATCACGCAGAAAAACCTGGGCACCTTCGGCGACGGCGGGGCCGTTATCACCAACAATGACAAAATTGACGGGGTCATCCGCAAACTGCGCAACCACGGCTCCGATAAACGCTCGTGTCACAGCATGGGGTACAACAGCCGCCTCGACGACATCCACGCCGGCGTTCTCAGCGCTAAACTGAAGCACATCGATGAATGGAACGATCTGCGCCGGACGTGGTCGGCGCGCTATTCAGCGGGCCTGGAAAATGCGCGCAACCTCACTTTGCCCTATGAGGTCCCCGGCTCTCGCCATGTTTTCCATCTCTATGTAGTCGAAACGAAGCACCCGGAGCATCGTGATGCGTTGCTCGATTTTCTCAACCATGACGGCATTGATGCCAAGTGCCATTACCCTATCGCCATTCATCAGCAGGAGGGCTACCCATGGGGCAAACAGGCCCGGATCCCCGGCCCTCTGCATAATTCCGATCGCAACGCCGCTTGCTGCGTCTCGCTGCCTATGTTTCCCGAGCTCACCGAAAAGGAAGTGGACTTCGTGATTGAAAAAACTCTCGCGTGGGATAAGAGCCTGGGCGAGGCACTCAAGGCCGTGGGCTGAATATTGTCCATCAGCCGGCAGCGCGCTCGGATCATTGAGTGCCTGGCACTGCTTCCCGCCACGGTTTTGCTAGCTCCGTTCATGGGCTACGGCATGCTCGCGGCCCTCGCCGACACGTTCCTGGGAGACGGAAATGCTGCTCAAAAAGCCATCATGGCCAGAGCAATGCTTCTTGTGCTCGCGCAAATGCTGTTCGGATGCGCGGGTCTGGCTTGCCTTTGGATTCTGATCTGGCGCGATGTGGACACCGTAAATCGCAAGCCGGCTTACGGTGGCTGGTGATATCTCTACTGATTCTGAGCATGGCGGACGCCGTACACTTTCTCTTTTCGGAGTGTACGGTCACAAAGTCGATCGCGTCGAGCACTTCGAGCATATTGATTTGGACCGGTCTCCTCGGGCTACCGATGCTTCTTGGCATTCGATACCTCTACCTGCTTGTTTCGCCGTCCCCGCGGGCGCAGTCCGGCGCGCAACGAGCGCACAACTCTTAATGCCCGGCAGGCTCAAACCCCAGATGCCAGCCTAGTTTTTCCGGATCGAGCCAGGACACCTCGCCGCCGAACCAGCGTGTCTTCGAGACCACGGTGTAATGGTCTGGCTTTCGTGCTTCCAGAATGAAGGCCGCGGGACCTTCGCCGAACCTGGCGATGCGTTCCGCCAACCACGATTGCTGCATAAGCGGCTGCGCCAGCACTACAGGCGTGCCGCCCAGGAGAGCCAGATGCACTCCCATGCTCTTGTCCACCTGCTTGATGGGCGAAGGGAATCCATACGCCAGCCGGTAGCGTTTGACGGCGGCATCGAGATCGGTCACAGCGATCACAACTTTTGTTACGCCGCTGAAATCCCTGGTGCCGGGCTTCTTTTGCGGAAAGGCGCGTTGCTCGCGCGGTGTAAAATCATGGATCAGGAACGGAAAGAACGTGCCATTGGGTTCGTTTCCCACCTGCGCCGTTTCCCAGTCCAACCGCACCCCGTCCGGCCGTTGACGGCCGCTGCGCACTGGCGACGCCACCATGATACCGGCTAGGCTGAGGCGCTTCACTTCAGCCGCCACATCTTTCTCGCGCACCGCCCAGGCACACGGTCCAGCGTTTCCTTGCATCAACTTAGACCAGGGATGCTCATTGGCCATTTGAGGATCGGGATTCGACTGGAACGCAATCAGCTCTAGATAGGATCCATCGGGAAAACTGACCAGAGCCATTTCCGTAGCCCGGTTGCTGTGCGGGCCTCCGTAGAAACTGACAATTCCCAAGGCCGACAGATCGCTCTGCATTTTCTTCAAGTCGCTTCCGGCGACAGTCACATGGTCAATCTTGAGGTCCACGGCGAAGAGGAGCAGCGGCATTAACGCCACCATGGTCACACGGCAAACCATGAATCAATTGTAGATGCATTTGGGAGCGGTCTTCTGCTGTCTTCTGCGTCTTCTGCGGCGAGCTTCGTGAAGCCCATCGGTCCCGTGCTATAATTTTTGTTTCCGCAGTTCTCCGGAAACTTTTCTTATGCCGAAATTGAAGACTCACAAAGGTGCGGCCAAACGTTTCAAGAAGACCGGTACGGGCAAAATTGTCCGGGGCCATGCCTTTGGCCGTCACATTTTGACGTCGAAGCCGCGCAAGAGGAAGAAAAAACTGCACGAGCAGGTGGTTGCAGACAAGACCAATCAGCACGAACTACGGCTGATGCTCCCCTATTAGGAGCGCAGAGCGTGCGGACGGTGCGCGGTGCACGTGCCCGATCTGCCGCTAAATCTCACCATGGAGTTAAAACGTGCCCAGAGTTAAACGAGGGACTAAACGCAGGGCCAGCCGCGCGAAAACGCTCAAACGCGCGTCAGGTTATTTTCTCACCAAGAGCAAACTTCACCGGGCGGCGCAGGAGGCCGTGGAGCGTGCGCTGAAGTTCGCCTATACCGGCCGCCGGAACAAGAAACGCGAGTTCCGTTCTTTGTGGATCGTGCGCATCGGCGCGGCTTGCCGGGCAGCGGATCTCTCCTATAGCAGGTTCATGAACGGGCTGAAGAAGGCCGGGATCGAGCTTGACCGCAAGCTGCTGGCCGAACTGGCGGCCGCCGATGACGCTGCTTTCCGGCAGCTTGTCGATAAGGCTAAAACGGCGCTGAAGAAGGTGGCTTGATGGCGGGCGTGGGTCCTGAAGTCGACGCGCTGGCTTCTCTCGAAGAGCGCATCCAGAAGGCGGTGCGGCTGGTCTCTGATCTGCGTCGTGAGAAAGAGGCACTGCGCACCGAGAACGAAGAGTTGCGACGTGAGACCGAAGAACTGCGCAGCGCTAAGGAAACCGCTACGCGCCAGGCAGCTGAATCGCACGCCAGGACCGAGCAGATCACTGGAGAACTCGAAGCGCTCCACACCGAGCGGAAGCAGGTCCGTGGCCGCATCGAGAAGCTACTAGGCCACATCGACCAATTGAGCACAGGCTAAGCATGGCTTCCAGTAACGCTTCTGCCTCCTCTTCGAAAGAAAAACGCCCCGTACGCGTCACCATCCTGAATCAGCAATACACGCTCCTCGCGGGGGCGGACCCTCGTGAGGTGGAAGAATTGGCTCACAGTGTGGATGAGCTACTGCACTCCATCGCCGCCAAGGCATCTACCGCCGATTCCACGCGTGTGGCCGTGCTCGCGTGCCTGCACCTGGCCGATCGCCTGCATACCCTCGAGCGGGATCTGACCAACCTCAAGGAACGCGTAGATCAGAAAACCGAAGAATTCGCCGGCCTGCTCGAGAGCGCGCTCGAAGGCTGAGCGATTCCGGGGAAATTGCCGTCACATCCGGGCGCGCAGCACGATCCAACATTTTTCGATGGGCGACAGCGAAATGCGGCGTGAGAACACATCGAAGTTCGAGCGCTCGATGCGTTCCAACAGGCCCGAGTAAATCCCAATTAACGCGCGAAGCGCCGAACGGCTCCGTGGATGGATCAGGCCTACCAGGGGCTTCGATTCGTCGTAATACAAGCGGGCACGCTGCGCTTCAAACCGCATAAGACGCAAGAAATTTTCGGTCGGCCGGCCGGCCTTCAAATCCTCTGCACTCACGCCGAACCGATCCAGATCCTCAGCCGGCAGATAGATTCTTCCCCGCCCGGCATCTTCGCCGATATCCCGCAAAATGTTCGTCAACTGAAAGGCCACGCCGCATTTTTCAGCCAGGGGCAAGGCAACAGGCGAGTCGAACCCGAAAACATGAATCGTGCTCAGGCCCACTACGGATGCCACCTGATAGCAGTAGCGGTAAAGCTCCTGGAAATTGGCCATGTGCCGCGGCGCCAGATCCGAGCTGACGCCTTCGATCATCTGGAAAAAATATTCGTGTGGAATCCGGTAGCGCGTTACCGCGTCGTGAAATGCCGGCCATGCCGGATACCCATCAAATCTTCCGCCGAGCGCGTCAACCAGCGCGGAACGCCAGCGATCGAGCGCATCCCGTGAGGCGCCGGGCTCGTCGCTCAAGTCATCGGAGTAGCGCATGAACGCGTAGATCGCGCACATGGCGTCTCGCTGCTCGCGACGGAGCAGCACAAAAGAGTAGTAGAAATTCTTGGCCCGTGTGCGCGCGA
>QHXW01000028.1 GCA_003223115.1 Acidobacteriota bacterium | reverse complement strand
TGTGGATGGTGCTGGGGCGCGGATTGCGGCTGACGGCGCTGGGAATCGCGATCGGGCTGGTTCTAAGCGCGGCGTCCACCCGGATGCTCAGGTCGCTGTTATATGGGTTGAGCCTGCTCGATCCGGTAGCGTTCGCGGCGGCGGCATTGGGATGGACCGCAGCCGCGATGCTGGCCAGCTATCTGCCGGCGAGAAGAGCTACGAGGGTGGATCCTGTGACTGCGCTGCGCTGGGAGTGAACGAACACTTTTGTCGTGGGCATTGCGTACGCCGATGGAGAATCGGCAACCGTGCATGCACAGTGTCCAGATCGAGGACCCCAAACAGCTTCATACTATCATTCGGCATATTCATCTTTAACGACGCCGATATACCGAAAACCCAGAGTTTCGATGAGGGCTTCGACAACTTCTGAGACTGGAACGAGCCGGCGCGTTGCGGTTGCCGACGGGGTTGGCACGAGAGAGAGAGTTGCTCTCGCGCAACTCAAACAGCGATCTCACGGCTCATCAAGCGGGGCAGACGGGTTGCTTCCAGTTTTTCGATGTCTTGCAGGTCGCCCATAGTGCGCTTGAAGAGGCTAGTCTAGCGCGATGAGTTCGCGTCTGGGGCTCGGCCAAAGTCCTCACCCGTTGCCAATGTACACTGATTGCTATGCGCTGGCCTGGCTTGCTGCTGATTCAAATCGCACTCACAGCAGGCGATTGGACGCAATTCCGTGGGCCGAACGGCTCCGGCGTCTCTCCCTCCAAAGGCCTCCCCGAGCACTTCGACATGATAAAAAATGTTGTCTGGAGGACGGCGCTGCCGCTGGGCCATTCATCGCCGGTCTTCACCGCCGGCCGTATCTTTGTCACCGCGTTCGAGGGCAAGACGTTGCTCACGATCTGCCTCGAGCGAGCCAGCGGCAAGGTGCTATGGCGGCGGGAGGCGCCGCGTGAACGCGAGGAGTATTTCGAGCACACCAACGGACCTGCCTCGCCATCACCGGTCACCGACGGCGCCAACGTCTACGTTTTCTTTGGCGACTTCGGGCTGCTCTCCTATGGGCCGGAGGGCAACGAACGCTGGCGTCTGCCTCTGGGTCCCTTCAACAATGTAAACGGGCACGGCTCATCGCCGATCCTCGCCGATGGAAAGCTGGTGCTGATCTGCGATCAGGACACGGGGTCGTACTTGCTGGCCGTGGACGCCAAGAGTGGGCGCGTGCTTTGGAAAACAATGCGGCCGGAATGCACGCGCGGTTACGCCACACCCGCGGTCTACCGGCCAAAGAATGGGCCCGCGGAGCTGATCGTTCCGGGATCCTTCGAAGTGGCCTCGTATGCCATCGGGACGGGCGAGAAATTGTGGTGGGTGCGAGGCATGGCCTGGCAACTCAAGTCCGTGCCGGTCATCGACCGCGATCGCATATTTGTCAGCGGTTGGGAAATTGGTGGCGATCAGGAAAGACGCACCAAGATCCCTGAATTTGTGAAAGCTCTCGCGGAGGATGACAAGAATCATGATGGCAAGCTGTCGGCCGGCGAGATGCCCCCGAGCTATGGTTCTGAATGGTTCGCCGATACCGATCTCAACCATGACGGATACATCGACGAACGCGAGTGGCTGTTCTACCAAGCCCGCGAGGCCGCGGAGAACTGTCTGGTCGCGATTCGAGGCGGCGGCCGCGGCGATGTCACCAGGAGCCACGTGCTCTGGCGGTACCGCAAGGCACTGCCGAACACAGCATCGCCGCTGTTCTATGAGGGAGTCATCTATCTCGTCCGCGATGGAATCTTTACGAGCCTGAACCCGGAGAATGGCGCGGTGTACAAGCAGGCGCGCCTCACCAGTGCACTCGGCCACTATTGGTCTTCGCCCGTCGCCGCTGACGGCAGGATCTTTATGGTGAGCGAGGACGGGAAAGTCGTCGTGCTGCGCGCAGCCCCGGAATGGGAGATTCTCGCTATCAACAATCTCGACGAAGACACCTTCGCCACGCCTGCGATTCTCGATGGCCGGATCTACGTGCGCACGCGCGTGGCGCTCTACTGTTTCGCAAAGCGGGTTACTTGAGCTTTCGGCACGTCATCGTGTTCTTTCAGCCGGAACCAGCCGGCAGTCACACATTCACGATTAATTCTGTGATGCGGCTTGGCGAGAATTTCACGCTCAACTTCCACTAACGGTTCAGGAGAGCCAATTGACATATTCTCGTTGTATAACCGCCGCGGCGCTTGTCGCCGCACTCGCAGGCTTGAGCCACGCAGGTCCGGCTGTCACCCGTGTTTCAACAAGAAAGGCCGGCACACAGGCAGCCACACGGCTGGCCCGGTTCATGGGAGCTGAAGACGTGGAGAACCACATTCAGCCGAGCGAAGAGGCCAGGCAGAAAGCCGCGGACAACCTGACCAAAGGACGACGGCGCGCACAAATCAAGCGAGGAGAAGCTTCGACACGCTCGGAACAGCGCGAGCTGCTTCACAAGCCTCCTCCACAATTCCCGCGGCGATTTTGCGCCACCGATATCAATTCCCAGGATGGCCGCCGCGGGTACGATATCATTGCAAGTTGAGATGGGTCTGATCGCCATTTCCGGACAACCCGGCTGCCGGTTTGACGAAGTGGCGCGAATCACGGCGAACCGGCTGGAGTTCGAGTTGGTGACGACCTCCAGGCTGGCGGCCCTGATGGAGAAGGAGTTTGCGCCGCTGGAAAGCGTTCCCGTCAAAGCCCATCCTGACCTGCTGGCTTCCATCATCGGCCGTCTCGCTACCGAACATCACCTGGTGCTGTGTGCCGACGGTATCGAGATGCTCGCACGGCAGTTTCCTGGCATGCTGCGGGTCCACATTGTGGCGCCGGATTCTGTTCGCATCGGCAATATCATGCTGGACCAGCGCCTGGAACGCCCTGCCGCCCGTCAATTCATCCGCGAATTTGAGGCCCGGCAAAAAACCGACCGGAAGCAAAGGTTCGGCCAATCGGGAGTTCCCGCTGATCTGTTCGATCTGATTTTGAATGCCGAACTGCTGGACTCCGAGCTGATTACAGACTTGATCGTGAGCGCAGCGCGTTCCTCGGGACTTATTGAACGCGGCTCCCTGTCCGCGGCCGCCGAGGCACAGCTTCAGTTTCGCTGCCGGCTGCGCTTGGCGAAACACGGCATTGTGCCGCCCCACAAAGTCACTCTTCCTCGCGCCATCTTCGCGCACCCAAGCGAGCAAATTTTCGCCAACCTGCTGGATTTCTACCGCATCGCCTGGGAATACGAGCCGCGCAGTTTTCCCATCCAATGGGATCGCGACGGTAAAGTCGCGGAGGCGTTCACTCCAGACTTCTTCCTTCCCGAGTTCGACATTTATGTCGAATTGACTACGATGAAGCAGTCGCTGGTCACCAAGAAAAACAGAAAAGTGAAATTGTTGAGAGAACTGTACCCGCACGTCAACATCCAGGTGTTCTATCAAAAGGACTTCGAGAACTTGATCTTCAAATACGGTTTGGCTGAACGGGCGGCAAAAGTATGACCGCTACGCTGCCGGCGGGAATCGAGCGAGTTCTCTTTACGGAAGAGCAAATTGAGCGCCGCATCGACGAAATCGCGGGCCAGATTTCCGATCGCTACAAAGACAAGAATCTAAAGCTCATTGGCGTCCTCAAAGGTTCGGTGTTCTTTCTGGCGGCGCTGGCCCGCAAAATCAGACTTCCTCTGAAGATCGATTTTCTGGCGATTTCCAGTTTTACGAACAAGTCTGGCGCGCCGGGTCTAGTTCGTATCGCCAAGGACCTGGACGATAGCATTGAAGGCGAAGACGTTCTGCTGGTCGAAGACATCGTCGATACTGGATTCACACTACGCTACCTTCTGCAGACTCTGGCCAGCCGTGGTCCCAATTCGCTGGCGGTCTGTACCTTTCTGGATCGCAACTCGCGCCGTATCGTTCAGGTTCCAGTGGAGTTCCGCTGTTTCGAAATTCCCGATCATTTTGTCATCGGGTTCGGCCTCGATTACAATCAGCTTTATCGCAATCTCAATTACGTTGCGGTCTTGAAACCTGACCGTGAGTGATCACACGTTGCTCCGCTAGGTCGTTCTAAACAAGCTTCAAAAATTTGTTGAAACAATTTGGCTTCAGATCTACTGTTACAGGTGTAAGGTAGAGCCAGCCATGAGATTGGGAGTGCTGTTTATCTCCCCGCGTTCCGACGATGCTGTGCTCCTTTCGCACATGCTTGGCTCGCTTTCCTTGCATTTCAAGCACGTTGCAGGTCTGGAGCAGGCGCGTCGCACAATCGGGGGAGACCCTTATCAGGTCATATTGACTGAAGCTCGCCTTCCTGACGGAAACTGGCTGGACGTGTTGAATTTGGCGCGTGAGGGCACGCCAACGTCGGAAGTGATTGTTACAGACCGATTTGCCGATGCCCGCTTTTGGGCTGAGGCGCTCAATCTCGGCGCTTATGACCTGATCGCCCAACCTTTCGCCAAGTCCGAAGTGCAACGCATTCTCTCCAACGCGTGCTCGCGGGGTACGCAGACAAAAGTCATTCGGGCCACGGTGTAACCTCCTTATATAATGGTTTTTCTCCCGAAAAGAAAAACCGATGTCCACAGCCAGTGACGCCTTTGTCGAGATCAATCGCGAACGCTTCCTTGAAGAGTTGAAAACCTTTCTTCGCATTCCCAGCATCAGCACGCTTCCCGAGAACCGTGCCGACATAGAGCACGCGGCTCAATTCGTCTCCGATGGCCTGCGGGAGGCCGGTCTCGAAAACATCGAAGTCATTGCCACCGAAAAACATCCGCTGGTGTATGCCGATTGGCTGAACGCGCCCGGTAAACCCACGGTCTTGTTTTACGGCCATTACGATGTGCAGCCGGCCGATCCGCTGGACCTCTGGAAAACCCCGCCCTTCGAACCCACGGTGCGCGACGGCAGCATTTACGCGCGCGGTTCCGCCGACGACAAAGGGCAGATGTACATGCACCTCAAAGCCGTGGAGGCTCTACGCGCGGTCAATGGAACACTGCCTGTCAACGTGAAATTTCTGATCGAAGGCGAGGAGGAAGTCGGCGGAGCTTCGATCGCCAAGTTCGTTGCCGCCAATCCACAGAAACTCAAAGCCGACGTGGCCCTGGTGTCCGATACAGCGCTCTACGCGCCCGGTGTGCCGACTTTGTGTATCGGGTTGCGCGGTCTGGTTTATCTGGAAGTCGAAGCCTCGGGACCCGCGCGCGATCTGCACTCCGGTTTGTACGGCGGCGCCGCGCCCAATCCCGTATTCGGTTTGATCGAGTTGCTGGCGAGAGTCAAGAACCCGCGTGGTGAAATCAAAATTCCAGGCATTTACGACGACGTCGATCCGCCCGCTCCTGCTGAAAAAGAAAGCTGGGAACGGCTGCCGTTCAAGGAAAGAGATTTCCTGAAAAAGGAAGTCGGCTCGACCAAGCTGTCCGGCGAGTCGAAATATTCGGTGCTCGAACGCCTTTGGGCGCGTCCTACTTTTGAGGTCCACGGAATTGCGGGCGGTTTCACGGGGGCCGGTTCGAAAACCGTGATTCCGTCGCGCGCCACCGCCAAGGTCAGTTTCCGTCTAGTACCGCATCAGGATCCCGACAAGTTGATCGAGTCTTTCCGCCAGTTTGTGAAGAAGTACGCACCGCGGGGAATTCAGATCGAGGAGCGCGTGCTCAGTTCGTCGCCCGGCCTGGTGGTCAGCCCCAATCATCCCGCCATCGAAGTGGCCGCGCGCGCCATGAGCGAAATGTTCCAACAACCGACTGTGTTCGTCCGCAACGGAGCATCGATTCCGATTGTGGGAGACTTCGCCACGCATCTCAAGATCCCGACGATTCTGATGGGCTTTGGCCTTCCTGATGACGGCCTGCACTCACCCAACGAAAAATACTCGCTCGAGAATTATTACAAAGGGATTTTGACCATCTCACATTTTCTGGAGCAGTACGGCGCGCAAGGACAATAGCGGCCCTTGCATGTTCTTCTGATCATCAGACGCGCATGGGCGTCTCAAGCCAGCAGTTCTTTCACCACGTGGCCATGTACGTCCGTAAGTCTAAAATCGCGGCCGGCGTAACGATAGGTGAAATTCTCATGGTCAAAGCCAAGCAATCGCAGTAGTGTTGCGTGCAGATCGTGGACGTGGACTTTATTTTCCACGGCGGCGAATCCGAATTCGTCCGTCGCTCCGTGAACATAGCCTTTCCGGCAGCCCGCTCCGGCAATCCACATCGAGAAACCATAAGGATTGTGATCGCGTCCATTCACCATACCGGCGTTGGCTCCTACATCAGGCAACTCTACGGTGGGCGTGCGGCCGAATTCACCACCCCAGATAACCAGAGTATCCACGAGCATTCCGCGCTGCTTCAAATCCGATAGCAATGCGGAGATGGGCTGGTCGCATTCCCGAGCCAGCCTGCCATGGTTTCTCCTGATATCGTCGTGACTGTCCCACGGCTGTCCAGCGCCATGCCACACTTGAACGAAACGCACGCCGCGCTCCAACAAACGCCGGGCAATCAGCATCTGCCGGGCTTGCAGGCCCTCGCCGTACATCTTGCGGATGTGCTCGGGCTCCTTCGAAAGATCGAACGCTTCGTCGGCTTCCATCTGCATGCGAAACGCGAGTTCGAATGACTGGGTGCGGGACTCGAGCAGCGTGTCCTCTTCGCGCCGCTGCTGATAGCCGCGGTTGAGTTCCGCCAGTAAGTCGAGTTGGTGGCGCTGCTCCGCACGCGAAGAATAGCGGTGCTTGATGTTCTCGATCAGTTTCTCGATCTGGGTCTGCCGCGTATCGATCTGCGTAGCTTGAAAGGCCCCGGGCAAAAATGCCGAACGCCAGTTCTGAGTGCCTTGGGTTGGCAGACCGTCCGGGCATAACACGATAAATCCGGGCAGGTTCTGGTTTTCGGAACCGAGCCCGTACGTTACCCAGGAACCGAAGCTGGGCCGGACCTGCCGTACTTCGCCACAATTCATCATCATCAGCGACGGCTCGTGATTCGGGATATCGCTGCACATCGAGCGAATAATGCAGAGATCATCCACCTGCTCTCCGACGTGCGAGAAAATCTCGCTGACCTCGATACCACTCTTGCCGAACTTCTTAAATTCAAAAGGAGAGGGAAACGCCGCGCCGGTGCGCCGCTCGGTCTTCAGCGTAATCGGAATGGCTTTACCGCCGTAACGGGCGAGCGAAGGCTTGGGATCGAATGTGTCGACGTGCGAAGGGCCGCCGTTCATGAAAAGGTGCAGGACGCGCTTGGCCGTAGCAGGCAGTGGCGGCTGCTTGGGGGCCATGGGGTTGGTGGCGGCCGCATCCACGGTAGCCGCGTTCAACGATCCACTTTCCCCTAGCAGTGCCGTGAGCGCCACGGCGCCCATACCCATTCCGCAGCGCTCTAGCAGTTCACGGCGAGTAAACAATGATTGTCGAAAGTTCATAAGGTTCAATCCACAAACGCGAATTCGTTAGTCTCGAGCAGTACTTGCGCGTATCGTTCCCAAACCGTAAGGGGCCGCGCCGCCGGTCCGCGGAAATCGGTGCTGGCGCTCCATCTTGTTTCAGACGCTTCCAGGCGGATCCTGGGCGCCCAAGTAAATGTGTCGTTCTCAGTATCTGCCCGGCCATCCACGACAAAGTCTATGATGTCGCCCTTCTTTACCGCTATACCGGTAAGCGTGGTTTCTGCTGCTGTGCCGTTGACAATCCAGGATGCCAGCTCTCCATCGCGGCTGGAGACGATCCGGGCGCGCACCCCGTCGCCCGTGTGTAGGTCAGTCTGATCGTGTTTCAGGTTACCTTCCACATCAATCTTACCTGCCACCGGGCTCACCCAGCGGCGGATGACCGCGTGCTTCGAATCTTTCCCAGGTCGTCCGCCGGCGGCGCTCAGATGGGCGCTCCCGTTCATCGGATCCGGTAGCGTAGGCGCGGCCTGCCAGGCATCATCGAAGTAGCTGAATGTCGCAAATGCTTTGATGTGCCCGTTGGATGTATTGAATTCGCCAAAGCCGTACTGCCATGGGGAAGGTTCAGTCGCTGCGGGATTTTCATTGGATGACGCAGCGAAGAATCTCTCGCCAAACCCAACCTCGGCGCGGGTTGCGTTGCGGCCAAAGACAAACCTATACAACGCCTGGATACGTTTCGCAGGATTTCCTCCTTCCGCTTCCACGCGCCCCGAAAGGTGCCTGGCCTGCTCCGCAACAAATGTACTATTCAAAAGGAAGAGGGCCTGCTGCGGTACCGTGGTGCTGTAGCGTATGGGAGCGTGCTGATCGGGGCTCGCGAAATCGAAGCTGCTCAGAAAAACCGGCACTCGCCCGCGCTCGATAAAACCATAAACCGTGCGGTGCGGAACCGGGGGTATCGCGGTGAGGGAAAACGGCGGTCCACCCGCGTTGAGATCCAGTTGACCAGAAACCGCTAGCAGCGAATCGCGCAGCGCCTCGATATCCAGCCGCCGGCGATTCATTCTCCATAGCAACTGGTTTTCTGGATCCTGGCGGCGCGCTTCAGGATTATCCTGGCTGCTTTGTTGATAAGTCTCAGACAACAGAATCGTGCGATGCAGTTTTTTGAGAGACCACCCCGATTCCATGAGGCGAATCGCCAGATAATCCAGCAACTCGCGATGACTGGGCGGATCACCCCGTACGCCGAAATCGCTTGGACTGCGGACGATTCCCGCTCCGAAATGGTGCAGCCACAGTCGATTCACGATCACCCGCGCGGTCAACGGATTGTTCTTGGCGACGATGGCCTGCGCTAACTCCAGGCGTCCGCTTCCACTATGGAAAGGTTTGGGATCGCCAACCGACAAACAGCTTAGAAAATGCGGCGGCGTCTCCGCGCCCGGATTGTTGGGATTCCCGCGCACAAAAACATGCGCGATTATCGGAGAGGGTACATCCTCAACCGCCATGGCTCGCGGTGCAGCGCCTAAGTAAGCATAGTTCGTCCTCGTAGTGTCATAGCGCATCTTGAAGCCGTGGATATTGTTGCCATCGCCTTCGGAATAAATAAGCTCGAATTCGCCGAGAGGGACGTTTACCGCGGCGTTGGGCCCGCGCATTGTAAGCCGCAGGGCCTCATCCTCCGGATCCGCAAAGCTCTCGACCCTGTCATGGCTCGCCAGAACTGAAGCATAGAGGCTCGCCCCATCGCGAATGGATGCGGGAGGAGATTGCCGGAAAGCTTCGGAAATTCGGGAATTGCCCGCTGTTTTCTCCTCGATGGCTTGCTTCGCCTTGGCCGTAAATTCCGCGTTCGGGATTGCCGCCAGCGCGTGCCAAGGCTGGAAAACCGGTTCGCCGCTGGCTTGCGAATCGGCCAGAAATTGGCGCCAGCGGCGCAGCACATGCAGGTTCAATTGGCGGTCACGGACCAGTTCCTCGATCTCTGTGTTGCCTAGTTGCCGGGAATCGCGCGCCGCAAGAAGATACTCCGCGGTCTGCGTCTTGAAGAACGCCACCATCTCGGCGCACCGCTTCTGGCGATACTCCAGCTCGGTTTTGCGAATGCGGGTAAGGTGCGGTTCCCAAAGGTCGTCGAGGGCGGTGCGGCGCACGGATGTATCGAGCGGCGGCAGTTCGCCAGGTTCGCGAATGTTGGAGAAAATTGAATACAGCGAATAATAATCCTTCGTCGGAATGGGATCGTACTTGTGATCGTGGCAACGGGCGCAAGCCACGGTCAGTCCGAGCATGCCTCGCGCAACTACGTCAATGCGATCGTCGACAGTTTCGGCAAACGTCTTCGGAAACTCGCGGCCAAGACTCAAGTAGCCGAGAGCGGCGAGGTCACGGCGATCCTTGCCACGCTGCAGAAGATCCGCTGCAAGCTGTAGCGTGACGAACCGGTCGTACGGCATGTCCTCATTGAGCGCACGAATCACCCAATCCCGATACGTGTACGAGAATGGGAAACGCTCGCCGACATTGCGCGCATCCGAGTACCGCGCGACATCTAGCCAATACCTGCCCCAACGTTCGCCATATCGCGGCGATGCCAGCAGCCGGTCAACTACTTTTGCATAAGCGTCGGGCGACTGATCCGCGAGAAATGCTTCGATCTCGGCCGATGTGGGCGGAAGACCGGACAGGTCATATGTTAGCCGGCGAATCAATGCGCGTTTGTCAGCCTGCGGCGAAAGCGTGAGTCCCTTTTCTTCGAGTTTCGCAAGGATGAATTGATCAATCGCAGTGCGCGCTCGATCAGCGTGTTGGACCTTGGGAACGGCCGCATCCTGAGGTGGCCGAAGCGACCAGAAATTCCGCGACACACCGGCGTGCGGCGCCGCATCGGCAGGCATGGGCGCGCCACCGCGAATCCAGGTGTCGAAGTCAGCCACAATTTCCGCCGGAAGGGCTTTGCCGGGCGGCATTTTCAATGATTTATCCTGATACTGGATGGCCCGCAGCAGGAGACTGCGTTCGGGCTGACCGGGCTCAATCACCGTTCCGGAATTGCCGCCCTTGCGGATGCCGGACTGGGAATCGAGCGCGAGCCCGCCCTGCAGCTTCGGCGCCTGGGCGCTGTGGCAGCCGAAACATTGCGTGGCGAGCACCGGGCGAATTTTGGTTTCGAAGAACTGGATTAAGTCCTGGTCTCCGGCGGAACCAAGCCGCGGATAAACCATGGTCCACAACGCGGCCGATGCCAGCAGTAGTCGTGTGCGCATTCGTGCACTGCAATTTTATCGCGTTCGAGCCGTTCATTGAAAATTCTCGACAAGCTTCAGATTGAGCAGACGCTGAAATCCAGTCTCCTGAGTTCGGAGCGCTGGTCTATTGAATCCTCGCCTGTGACTTCCAGTTAAGCCGTTTATTTCCAACATCGGTTGTCTCCGCAAAACTGCGCAGGAAGCCGGTAGTCGGCTGCAGTCGAAGTCACAGGCTGTTCAATCCGGCACCGCCCGAGGCATGGTTGATCTGTGATTTCCAGTCAAGCCGTTTATTTCCAACATCGGCTTTCTCCCCAAAAACTGCGGCGCGGGAAGCCGGTAGTCGGCTGCGGTCGAAGTCACAGGCTGTTCCATCCGGCACCGCCGGAGGCACGGCTGACTTCTGACTCCTCCTGACTCCTGCGGAACGCTCGCCCGGAACGCAAGTGCCTGGCGAGGCATAGAGGCATAAAATTGTCGTCGGTAACGGAGGACATTCTACTCCCGCACCCGATTGTCACGTGCCATATATCGACAATCTTGTTCAGGACCTTCGTTACAGCTTTCGGGCCCTGCGCAAAAATCCTCTCTTCACGGCAGCCGTCATTGCGATTCTTGCGCTCGTGATCGGCGCAAACACCGCTGTATTTTATTTTATTTAGCATTGTGGATGCCGTACTTCTGCGGCCGTTTCCGTACGAAGCTTCCGCAGGCTTGACGACTCAACAGTTATCCTGACGGCGATAGCCGGTGGAGTGCGAGTTTCCACACTCGAGGGGCCCATTTGCACGCTCACCGCAGTGGAGCTGTGCAGAACGTCGAACAGGCGCAGACGCTGATGATTGGGTGCAGTGGTTCGATCCCCTCGTCGAGAAGGTCCATCCGCTGTTGTTCTCCGAGATGTGCGTGAACTACCCGATGAAATACTTCTGGACATGCCAGGACAGCGAGTGGGCTACCGATTTGATGTTCCGCAACCCGGATCAACTGCGACGGCTGGTTCCACCGCTGTTGTACCTCGGCGTCGTGAGCTTGTCCAGCCCGGATGTGCTGCGCTTCATGGGCAAAAAGGTGACCCCGCGGGGCAACGCCGCCGCCGGCCTGCGCTTACCCCTGAGCACCGATCTCAAGATCCGCACCCGCGGGGCCCGCATCCAGCATCGGCTGGGGCCCAATTCCATCCAGCTGTACGACAAAGCTTATGACGAACTGGGGGCCGTGCTGCGAGCCGAGCTCACCATCTCTCAAGCCAGGGACTTCCAGGTGTATCGCCAGACCGATGACCCGGCCTCGGTGTTGGCTTGGCGACCGATGCGCCAGAGCACAGCCGACATGCACCACCGCGCTATCGTGTCATAAAATGCGGTGAACCGATACTACTGCGCGCTGGCTGCCGCCGATGATAGCAGCACGCTGGAAGAACTCATCGCCTTGGTCGAGCACCGTGTCCGCTGGAAGGGTCAAAGCGTGCGAGCCATCCACCCCTTCGATCCCGACGATTACGCGTTACTCCAAGCTATGCATCGCGGCGAGTTCAACATCAACGGCTTTCGTAACCGGGATTTGCAGTCCCTGCTCTATTCCACCTCGCCCAACTCCAAGGCCGACCAACGCAAGCGTTCGGCCGCGACCAGCCGAAAACTCCGCATGCTCCGCGCGCATGGCTTGATTCGCAAGCGATCACGTTCCCATCGTTACGATCTCACCCGTAATGGCCGCCTCATCGTGAACGCCATTCTGCTCGCCCATCGCCTTACTGCCAGCCAAATCAATGCAATCGCAGCATGAGACGGCAGATTCTTCGCGCCCTTGGAAGAATTTGAGGAAGTGTAATACGTTCAGCGTGTAACGCTCGATGAGCGTGTGTTGTTATTCAATACAGTTTTGTGTTTGGCGCTCGCGTGCATCATCAGCGTGGCTCCAGTCCTGGCGGTGTCGAAGATGGACTTGCAGGCTGTGCTGCGCAGCGGGCATGCGGCCGGAGGATCGAAACCTTCCATAAAGCTATTTTCCATCCTGATCGTTTCGGAAGCTGCATTCGCGTTCCTGCTGCTGGCCGGTTCGGGCCTCATGATCCGAAGCCTGATCCGGTTGCAAGAAGCCGATCACGGTTTTCGCCCGGACCACGTGCTTACCATGCGACTCCCCGTCGGCAGCCTGAGGCAACTGCAGGCCAGCGGCAAGTACGACACCAGGCCGCGCCAGATGGCGTACTACCACGAACTGGTCGAAAGGCTTCATCGAGTCCCGGGCGTGAGAGCCGTTGCGGTGGTGAACAATCTACCGCTATCCGATATCAACACCTCCTTGATTCAGCAGGGTCCCCATGGCGAGGAAGT
The DNA here is from genome assembly GCA_003223115.1 of Acidobacteriota bacterium. Taxonomy (GTDB): domain Bacteria; phylum Acidobacteriota; class Terriglobia; order Bryobacterales; family Bryobacteraceae; genus QHXW01. The sequence goes on along the minus strand of QHXW01000028.1, from coordinate 65,058 downwards.
GGAGATTGCTGCCCGTACCTGGCGGCCGCGTTTTTCCGCACGGATCTTTTCCGTGCTCGGCACCATGGCATTGTTGCTGACATCCGCCGGCGTTTACGGTGTAGTCGCGTATACCACTGGTCAGGACCCGAGAGGTCGGAATCCGCGTAGCGCTCGGGGCCAGCCCGCGAGACGTATTTGGTGTAATGCTTCGAAGTGCGATGATCCCCTTGGCCGCCGGTCTGGCCGTCAGCCTCGTGGCCGCCTTGCTGTTGAGCCGTCTGTTGACGAGCGTTCTTTATGAAATCAGCAGCACCGATCCCGTTACGTACCTCGGGGCCGGCATGTTGCTACTTGGAATCGGTCCGCGATCACGTCGTTCATGGTTCGCCCGAAGTCCGAACGACGATGGTCGACATGAATGCACCGAAAATGAACTGCTGATAGGCCAGATACATCAGCCCTGAATATTTCACAGTGATGGGAACTCCTCTAATCGCGGGCCGCTTCTTCTCGGAGTCAGGATCAAGACGGCTCTCCGCGTGTTGCAATCATCAATGAGCGCTTTGCCCGGCGACTGTTTCCGAACCGCGATGCCGTGGGTCAAACCCTGCCGGGCGAGGGGTCAAGCCTACGAACGACAAGCCTGGCGGGCGGCAACCCGAGACCCGATCCAGGCGCTTAGGACCGAGTAGTCTCCTCCTGACTCCTCCTGAGTCCTTCTGACTTCTCCTGTTCTCCTGACTCCTCAGTCAAACTTGTCCTAAATATTTAGTTGACAAATTCCGCGCCTCGGGTACATACTCCTAATTATTTAGGAGACGCGGTGCCCAGACGAAAGAATTCGGAACAGTCGCTCACTCCCCTGGAGCTTCAAATCATGAACGTGCTTTGGGAGACCGGCGCCGCCAACGTTCAGACGGTGCAGGCGCATCTCCAGGGCCGCAACCTGGCCTATACCACGGTGCAGACAATGCTGAACGTGCTCAACCGCAAGGGCAAGGTCAAACGCCAGCTCAAGGACCGTGCGTATATGTACCGTCCCGTCCTCAGCCGCAAAAAGGCTGTCACGCAGGCTGTGGGTGAAATGCTGAACCGATTCTTTGGGGGCTCGGCCGACGGCTTGGTCTTAAGTCTGTTGGAAATGCGTCATTTGACTCCAGAAAAGTTGGTGCAAATTCAAAAAGTGTTGGCGCCACCGCAGGAGAAGAAACATGGAAACGATTAGTCGCTATCTGCTTACTTTTTTGCTGAATTCGTTGTGGCAAGTACCGCTGGTGGCTGCGGTCGCAGTACTGGCTTCCCGGCTGATGCTGAATGGTCCGGCGAGGTACCGGCACGCTCTCTGGGTAACAGCGCTGCTCGCGGCGATCTTACTGCCTGTGGCAAGTGTCCGCAAGAGCGAACAATCCACGACCGTGAGGATTACGGTGTCCTATGCGTCGCCTGCCGTTACGCTCGCGCCGTCCGCGTCATCCGAGGCAGCGCCTGCTCCCGCACGTCGGCCACAAGCGCCAAAAACATGGGCGGTGACTTTCGGCCCAACCACTGGTGCCGTGCTGATGGGCATATACCTGCTGTTCCTCGCGTTCCGTTTCGGCAAGTTGGTATGGGCTTGGATGAGAAGCATCCAGATACGACCGACCGCGTCGCCTCACAGCACGCCTCTGGCATTGGAAAAGGTGTGGGAGCGCGGGCTGAAAGCGTTTGATCTGAGCGGCGTCGAGTTGCTCTCGTCCCCGATTGTCTCTAGCCCCGTGATGACTGGAGTATGGCACAAGACCATCATCCTGCCCGAATTCCTATTTGCGGAAACATCGGAAGACGTGTTGACCACCGCAATCGGACACGAGATGGCGCATATTGCGCGGCACGATTTTGCTTTGAACCTACTCTATGAACTGCTGTACCTGGCCGTCTCGTTCCACCCGGCAGCTTGGATCATTCGCCGTGAAATCGAGCGAACACGCGAGATGGCCTGCGACGAACTGGTGATCAGGCAGTTGATGGATCCCGGCGCTTATGCTCGCTCGATAATGAGCATCGCTGTTGCCATGGTGGGGTTGCCGAATCCTGGTTGCACGTTGGGTGTTTTCGACGGCGACATTCTGGAGGAAAGACTCCGGCGTCTAGCAGCGCAGCCGGCAGCGAATCTGAAACGTGCACGTCTTCTGCTCGCGACCGGGCTTTCGGCCCTTGCTCTTTGTGTCGTGATCGCCTCCGGACTGGTGCTCACCGCTCGCGCACAATCGGGAGCGCACAGCGAAATGAAACAGGCAGGTGACGCGTACAACAGTGATGACTTCAAAAGCGCAGTCCAACACTTTGAAAACGCCGTGAAGCTGGAGCCGGCCAACATCAATGCAAAGCTGTTTCTGGCGAACGCACTGATACGGGAGTTCTTCGCTGAAGGAGGGCAGCCTGACAGTATCCTCATGGCCAGCGCACGCCAACAGTATCAGGGTGTACTCGCGCGCGACCCGCAAAACAAGCTGGCAACGCAGGGATTGCTGGCGGTGGCGATGGATACCAAACAATTTAGTGAGGCTCAGGATTCGGCCGTGAAGCTCATTCAGCTCGATCCCAAGGACAAAACGGCTTATTACACCGCCGGCGTATTGGACTGGGTAATCGTTTACCCAGAATATGTGCGGGCCAAGCAGGCAACCGGAGGCAAGATGGAAGAGTACTGGATCCCGGATACGACGTCGCGCAAGAGTTTGCGGGACCAATTCCTTCCACGGATCGAGGACGGTTTCCGGATGTTGCAAGTCGCGCTGCAACTCGACCCGAATTACGACGACGCCATGGCCTACATGAATCTGCTGGATCGGCTCAAAGCCGGTATTGTCGAGAGCCCGGCCGAATCCGCGGATCTGATTGCGAAAGCCGACGATTGGGTCACTAGGACGCTCGCTACGAAGCGCCGTAACGCCCAGAACCAGCAGCCGGAGCCAGCGCCGCACCTCAATGTTGATGGCCCCCCGCCCGGGCCCGCCAGCGCACAAGCAGTTCTTGCTGCGCCGCCACCGCCTCCGCCACCTCCGCCGGCGGTCTCGGACAACCAGACAGCCTCGGCATCCCCTCTTCCAGAACAGCGAAATTCAGCTGAGTGGTCGGGATCGTTTTGGCAAGTGACGGGTGGCGCCGGCACGGCGAATGTGTTAACCCGCCTTTTGAAGGAGAAGGGCTTCCACGCTGTTTCTCTGACTTCCACTGCAGACAATCTGGTGCGCGTTATGGTCGGACCGTACCATGATGCGCAATCACTCGATCGCGCGAAAGTTAATCTCGAAGGCGCCGGCTTTCATCCGGTCAGGATTTGGGAGAACGGTCATTATTGAGATCCCGGAGCGCCGCCGGCACGCATTTCAAACCGCCAGACAGAGAGACGGTTCGACGGAGTCTTGTGCCGTCCGGCTCCTGATCTCCTGGTCTGTGACTTCCAGTCAAGCCGTTTATTTCCAACATCGGCCGACTCCCCAAAAACTGCGGCGCGGGAAGCCGGTAGTCGGCTGCGGTCGAAGTCACAGGCTGTTCAATCCGGCTCCGCCGGAGGCATGGCTGACTCCTGCCTTATGGCTTCTTTACCGGGAACGTGATGATGTTACTCACGTAAGTAAATTGCGCGATGGTGAGTTGCGTCAGCGGATCGGTCGGCAGATCGGAATTCAATTCGAGCTGAACCTCCCAGACACCCACGCTTCCAGGCCATGGGCTGGCCTCCAGCACGTTCGCCGTCTTGCCACCCGCGAGCGAGGATACGAACTCCACTGGTTCCGTGCCGGGGCCGTCATATCGCCTGCCGGTTTCATAGCCCCTCAGGTCTTTGGGCAGGCCGAGACTGGTTGCGTAGAGGGTAATGGTTTCTCCGGAGACGACTGGGTTAGCGGTGGTCGCGCGGCCCGCATTGGCGCAGCACAGAGCCGAGCTAGTGGCCGTTAACAGCAGCTTCGCTGCACTGCCGGTGACGGCTGCCGTGTACGGAATCCCTTGACCTGCCGCACCCCTCGTGCGCGCTTGCAAACGGATTCGCGTGAATACCCCGGCGGCCGAGGCCGTTACCTCCGGATCCGCTTTGATGGCCGTCACCAGCGAGTCGCGAATGGTGGCCAAAGAGTCAGTGCTCTTTACCGTGTAGGTGTAGGATCGGTCCCTGATCTTCACGGTGGCGACATCGCCCGCGTTTACCGAACCGTCCACTGAAATCGTGGCGCTGGCGAACGGCGTTCCGTGGAACACCAGCCCCGGCCGTGGGTCGTTGCCTCCCTCCGCAAAAATTCCGGGATTCTCCGGAACAATCGTCACGGCCACCGGAGTCGTGACGGTCACTGTTCCGTCTTTGTGCTTGGTTCGGACGTAGACGCTGATGCTGCTGGCGCCGGCCATGGCAATGGGGATCTGGGCGTTGATCTGTGTGGGCGACACATAAAGCAGCGGCACGCGAGCGCCGTCCATGTAAACCTGAGCTCCGGCAATTTCGGTCGGCAGGAACTTGCCTGTGCCGGGCTCCACTCCGGTCGATTCACTCAGGCCTGTGCCCGTAATAGTGAGCAGAGCACCTGGCGCAAGTTGGGCTGTATCCTGGCCGCCCACAAGGCTGGCTCCTCCGGTTGTGGCTACGATTTTTGCTCCGCTCGATGTTGCGGTCGTATAAGCGATGCCGTTGCCGTTGACCCCTGGCTTGCGCGATGTCAGCAGGATGCCTTGCACCACATCGTTTGGAGTCGCCAGCACGTTTGGATCTCCGGTGCCGGCATTGATAAGATTCACCAGCGAATTGACCACAACGTCGAACGTGTCAGTCTTCAGGATCTTGTACTTGTAATCCTTTCCGGCAATCGTGATGGTGACCTCGTCGTTTTCATTGATGGTTCCGGTGAAATTGATGGCGCCCACCGCGTAAACCTGAAAGCTCGCAGCATTTCGTACGGCCCCAAACGGAACCTTCGGCTCGGCCATCGAAAACACCAGAATGCGGCGGTTATAGGTATCGCTCACGTAAAGATTCGTTCCATCCCAAGCCAGCGATGAAGGCGCGCTCATACGGTCGGAGCTGTTTGAGGTCTGGTCGGTCAAGCCATTCACCTGGCCCAGAATGACGTCGGGCTTGGCGCCGTTGGTTGTGGGGATATGGTCATAGACCAGCACGCGATCGTTGCCGCCGTCCGCGATGAACAGGCGCGTGCCGTCAGAGAGCGCATAGCGCGGAAAACTCAGCGTGTTGTCACACAGAGGCGGATATGTGGGCTTGCCGGCGGTATCGGTGCCGTTTGAAGCGCACATCACCGTTGAATTATTCGAAATCGCGCTTTTCAGATCGGGCTGGCCAATGGCCAAGTCCGCCGGCTGCTGATTCTGCGTCGGCAGGCTGTTCCAGATCAGCACCCGATTGTGACCCAGATCCGTGACGAACAGGTGCTCGCCGTCTGAGGTCACCGACACCGGATTCAGCACGTTGTCCGGCAGCGCGTCCGCGCTGGCCTGCGTCAAATCCGGCTGCACAAACGTCGTGAAATTAGGCTGGCCCAGAACCACGTCGGCCGCCGCTCCGTTCGAAGCGGGAATCGAATTGTAGATCAGAACGCGGTGGTTCTGTGTGTCGGCAACGTAGAGCTTCCCGGCCTGAATCCAAACACCCTGCGGTCCGCGCATGGATGCGGCCGTGGGCGGCGCCACTGTGCTGTTGGAAGTGAAATTCGGCTGCCCGATGACTACGTCCGCCGGAGTATTGTTCGCCGCCGGAATACTCTTCCAGATCAGCACGCGGTTGTTATCCGTGTCCGCTACAGCAAGCACGTTGCCGTCGGTCGCCACAGCCGTGGGAGTCCGCAGTGCGGTTTGCGACAACCCGATATCGGTCTTTTGGAAGTCCGGTTGTCCCAGCACAACGCTGGCCTCGCCAACGCAAAGCGGGCAGCGCGCGCCCTGAACTGTTTCGTCCGTCGGACGAGGCAGTTGGCTCGAGAGATTCTGAAAAATCAAGACGCGGTTATTGACCGGAGCGGCTCCGATCCGGTTGGCGTCCGCCACAATGAGCGCGTGATTCGCATAGGCCACACCGCTGATGCCGCCTACCAGTTTCTGGCTCGCCCCCGGGTCGCCTTGAGTAAAGGTGGGCTGGCCGATGACGCTGCGCGCAGCCTGTCCGGTGGTGAACACGGCGCCCCACACAGCCAGGGCGCTCAGGATAAAGACACAAATAAACCTCATATCGTGATAGGAAAACGACTTACGTTCGGTTTTTCGATTATAGCAAGGGCCATAGACGAAACTCTCTCGCACACAGTTCCGAGAGATTGCGCCGTAGCCAGGCAAGTAGCTTGCAACTGACCAGCCAGTAGTTAATACTCTTGCAGCCAAAGCCGATGAACTTATTGACAGATGTTCCTCGTGTGCCTTCGACGCACTTGCGGGCCGTTTTGGACACACCAGCCGGAATCCCGTCTGACACTCCAGACCAAGCCCTGGCCGGCATCTCCGGAGAATTGGCTGACTCCCACTCCGCCCCGGCCCCCGGAGCCCGCATAGCTGGTAAAATAACGGCCAACGGGAACAATGTCTTTTATCCAGAATCAGTTTGAAAGAAATTTCGTCACCACGTCGGTGGATTACGTATTCAACTGGGCGCGCAAGTCCGCGCTTTGGCCGCTCACCTTCGGCCTGGCCTGCTGCGCCATCGAGATGATTGCGTCATCCACGTCGCGCTTCGATATCGCGCGCTTCGGCGCCGAGGTCTTTCGCCCCAGCCCGCGCCAGTCCGATCTCATGATCGTGGCCGGCACCGTAACACTGAAGATGGCGCCGGTGCTCAAGCGCATTTACGATCAGATGCCCGATCCGAAATGGGTGATCTCCATGGGCGCGTGTTCGAGCGTGGGCGGTCCGTTCAATACCTACGCGGTGTTGCAGGGCGTCGATAAAGTTGTCCCCGTGGACGTCTATGTTACCGGCTGCCCGCCGCGCCCTGAAAATTTGTTCTACGCGCTGTTGAAGCTGCAGGACAAAATCGACCAGATGACCACGCTAGTGAAGCGGCCCACCGAAGTCCGGCTCGACGAGGCCATGCTCGAGAATTTCAAGCAGCAGGTCATGATCTCGCAGATCCAGAATCCGGCGTAGGCGCCGGCGTGTTTTACAAAGCTTCCCATCAGGTTTATCGAGTCCGTGCTTTCGACCAGTTTGATTGGCTGGAGCATGGCTTCGGCACCCGCAGGTCTGAAAATTTCTGGCCCGCGGACCGGGTCGCTACCCTGCACCAGGTGCACTCCGATATCGTAATGCGCGCCGGCGGTTCGAGCGGCCGTATCGGCGATGGTGACGCGCTCATCGAGAACACGCCGGGGCGGCTCGTTGGCGTCAAGACCGCCGATTGCATTCCGCTCCTCCTGCTCGATCCCGGGAATCGGGCAGTCGCGGCGGTTCATGCGGGCTGGCGAGGCACCGTGAGCCGAATCGCACGGAAGACCGTAAAGCACCTGGAAGAAAATTTCTCCAGCCGTGCGGAAGATCTACACGTTGCGATCGGGCCAGGAATCGGAAAATGTTGCTATGAGGTGGGGGCGGACGTGGCTTGCCAGTTTAGAGAGTACGATCAAGCACTGAGTGACTTGGCCCATTCCGCCCACCTCGATCTAGCAGAAATCAACCGCAAGCAACTGATTGAGTCCGGAGTGCCGTCGGAAAAGATCTACGTTGCCGGTCTCTGCACCTTGTGCCATCCGGATGACTTTCATTCTTACCGGCGCGACCGGGATCACGCGGGCCGGATGCTCTCCGTAATCGGTCTGCGCTGAAACTCCGACCGGTTTCGACGATTCCTGTCGAAAGTTCGACACGATCTTCGGCAAACTCCGCCCTGCAAATCGGGATAGGGGGAAGCCTGACAGCTCCTCCCCTCCCACACCACCGTACCGTACATGCGGGTCCGCATACTGCGGTTCCGTGACTTGAGCCGGTGAGGGCCGGGGGTTCCGTGAGAAGCTCCCGGGTTCTTTCGGGCTTCACCCTATCCGCGCCTGGTAAGCTCCGCCGCAGCGGATTGGCTGGCGCATGGCCTGCACGACAGTCGCGCACTACTACCCACGATCACGGTTCGGGCCTTCATCCGTTACCGGACTCTGCTGGTCTGTGACTTCCAGTCCAGCCGTTTATTTCCAACATCGGCCGTCTCCCCAAAAACTGCGGCGCGGGAAGCCGGTAGTCGGCTGCGGTCGAAGTCACAGGCTGTTCAACACGGCACGCCGGAGGCATGGCTGACTTCTGCTGGAATCAAGGCCCCTTGCGACGCCTTCAGTCACGAATTCGCGATGCCCTTGATGGATGGTCACTGGCCCACTTGCCCGGCACCGTATGCCTTCAGATCCGGTTCTGGTCCATCGGCTCGTACGTTTGCTCCACGCTTCTTTCAGACCCTCCGTCGCTGGAGCGCCCTTGCGCTTCGCTATGAATTCACCTCCATCAGGTTGTCAAGGGGACTTTCACCCCCGAGCCGTCGAACATGCTCGGCACACAAGCAAAACGGGCGCGAAATGAATTCGCGCCCGTCCGGATTTGAAGGAGATACAGGTTACGCTGCGTCGGCCAGAAACTGGTCCGGCATGTCCGAGCTCTCGAATTCGTGGCGATCGGCAGCTTCCTGGCACTTAATACAATAGGGCGTCCAGGGTACTGCAGTGAGACGCTTTGGGCTGATCTCCTCATCGCAGTGCAAACACGTGCCGTAGGAGCCATCCGAAATCCGCCCCAAAGCGGCGCGCACCTTCCGCAGGAGATTGGAGTCACGGTCCAGGTTGCGAATCGCGAGCTCACGCTCGCCCGCCAATTGCACCTCGTCGATGGCATCGGCCGTCTTCTCGATGGCGATGTCTCCCCGATTCCGCAGGTTGGCGGATAACTCGGTCTGTTTCGCTTCCAGCACATTCCGGTATTTTTCGAGTTCGTTCTTGGTCATCTGAATCTCCTTCCAATTCCAACCCTTACTGACCCCTCCGTATCACCACGTATGACGCTATATGACAGTAAAGGTTTCAAGTAATCTTAGTCCTGCATACTAAAATTTACGGTCTCCCGCTGGTGCCAGCGTATTACGGAATCACTGTGAGCAGTTTTACTGCCAAAACAAAGCCAAGTTATCGGATTTCGAAGGAGCCAAAGGCTAGACCGAGATCGCGGCTGTCACCGGGCGGCCGAAAGGTACGTCCAACCTTCAGAAAAATAGGGAGTTCTGCCTTCCCAACGAGCTGCGAAGGCAAGTCGAAAGCGAATTCAAAGGCGTTCTCGTGGGGGGCGATCTGTACCGGCGGCAAGCGCTTGTTCCCCGCCGTGATTTCGAGTGGCAGTGGCCCAGCTCGAAGCTGTTCGTTCGCGCAATAACCCTTTACGTATAAACGATCTGCGAGGGTACGCGGCCCGCCAATCCGGAGCTGGGCACGGGCGCCCATCCAGCGGTATCCGGATTCCCCGGAGTACCATCCAGGGCCAAGCAGGTATGCCATGAACAAGTTACCGGCGTCGACACGTGTCGGAGGCTCGTCTTTCCAGTTGCTAAGCGCCATATTGGCATAGGTGGAGGTCACATTGCGCAACCGTTCGCCGCCCACGGCATACACCACAACCTGTTGATTTTTCAGGCCGCGAAGCGCCGGACCAGGCGGCAACACGAGCGCAGAGACGTCGCCTTGCTCAGGATGCCGGTCAATGCGACTTTCTGACCCCGGTGTGAGGTAAACGTTTGAGATGCCGAGCACGGAAAAAGGCCGGTGGAAAACTCCCCCCCAGAACAGCGTACTGTCCACGCCTTCCAGCATAATCGCCTGATTGGGGTGTAACTCATGGGCGCGCGCCACGCCTAACACCATGCGTTTGACAGCTAAGCTGCGATCGCACCACCATCCGGCGGCCGAACGATCGGCGCGCACCATCACCAACAAATAAGCGGCGGCCAGCGCCACGCCCAATACTTTCCCCCACACCGCGCGCCGCCAATCGACGAGCGCATAGCCGCTGAGAATTGCGGGCCCAATCGCCGGCAGAAACAAATAATAATCCGACGCGTGATCGCGGAGCGGCAGCAAGGGCGCGAGCACGATCACAAACCATGCCAGGCAGAAAACCGGCAGCCAGTCTTTGCGGCGAGTGCGGAAGATGGCGAAGCCGAACAGTGCAACGGTAATGGCCGCAGCTAGAAGCAGCAAACGCGTAGCGCCGCGGGCGGGCGTCTGCGAGGAAATCAAGGCCCAGCGCCAGTAGGTGAGAAACGTAGGAGGAATGGTCCAGTCGAAATGCAAAGTGTATGCGCCGGCTTTCTGGGCTGGAGCGACCGCCATATGGACCACGCCGAAAACAAAAGACGGCACGAACATCGGCAACGTCGACCGAAAATATTTCCGGGCGCGAACGAACGTGTAGACAGCGGCCAGCGCGGGATACACCACCATGATTTCGAGTGCGCCGAACCCCAGGATGAACAGAACCCACTGCCCGATATTCCAGCGGTGTTCACCGGTCTCGATATACCGAAGTAAGCACCAGAATGCACCGAGCAGAAACATGCCGCAGAGAATCTGGTTAAAAGCCGAACACCACACCATGGGCAGGAATAGGGCGTTGTTCGCCACCCACAGGACCGCTGCGATAACGCCGGCAAAGATGGAACCGGCAAGCCGCGTGGTGATCGAAACCACAAGTGCCAGGTTGACGCATTGCACGATAAAGACACAAATACGATAGGGCAACGCATCTACGCCGAATAGCGCCTCGAACGCCATGAAATACGCGCGCTCACTCAAAGGGCGGATGGTCCCCTGCGCCATGGGGGCAAACAGCGCGTGCGGCAAATCGCGCCAGTTGTGGACCTGGCCGTTGAGGTTCAACCAGGCGAAGTCATCGGCCTGAAACCAGGCAAACAATCCGCGCCTGTAGAGGAACACGCAAAAGATAATGGGGATCAGCCAGCAAAATGCGGCGCCCACCGAAGAAACCCGACTCCCGGTTGTTGCCGGACCCGCACAGGCGGCAGCGCCCGTTTTCATTTGGGTTCGAGGCCGACGCGGTCCACCACAATTCCCAACTCGCGCTGGTCCATGTTCCCGGGGGGCAGAGCTTTGTCGAGCACGAAATCAACGCGGACCGAATCAGTGCTTAACAAGTTCCCGGGCACATCGCGCAAGTAAAGGAAATCACCAGGCTGGTTGTAAGTTTCCGGAGGCAGCACTTTGCCTTGAACGGAAGCAGTGAGCGCAATCGATTTCAGTTTCGAAATGACGACATCGGGAATGGTGAGGTGCATCTGGAGCTCGGCGCCTCTCGAGCCCGCACCGCGCGGAGTGCCCAGCACCACGGCAAAACGTTTTGAAGTCCAGCGCCAGGAGTTCTGCTCGACATCGTACCAGCCCGCTACCAGTTGCGATTTCACGTTGGGATCAGCGACGTGCACGGTGGAAGGCGCGCGTGGAGGCTCCTCTTCGGTCTGCCCGGTGACGCGCTTACTTCTCTTGCAGCCGGGAAAAGCGCAAAGGCCGATGATCAGCAGCAAAGCCGCGGTCCGCCGCGCCGTCATTCAATCGCCACTCTTTTCCACCTGCACCAGGCAACTATAGAAGGTCGCGCCGCCACCTTTGTCAGTGAGCCGCTCTGATGTGAGCACGTTGACGTTCGAGCGCTGGGGCGACATCTTTGGCCAGCGCGTCGAGGGAGCGCAAATCACGCCTGCCGGAACACTGCCGTCGACCTCAGCCCCCAGCAAGCAGGAGCCGCGGTCATTGAAAATACGCACCTGGTCGCCCGAGCTGATGCCGCGCCGCTCCGCATCGGAGACGTGAAGACGCAACACGGAGGTCTCATGATCGCGGTCCGGACGGTAACCGAAAGTGGAGTTCATGCTGTCGTCGTTCTTGGGCGAGATCAGCTCGAGCGGATATTTCGAGCGCAACGCAGCGTCGCCATGACGTGATTCGGCGGGCGGCGTGTAGTCGAGCGTGCAAGCGTTGAATTCGCATTTGCCGGAAGGCGTGCCGAATCCGCCCTGCGCGAACGGCAGAAACGCATCGCCATTGGAAGCCACACGCAGCCGCACGGAGTGCTCTCGATCCAACTCCTCGATGCTGATGTCTTTCAAGAACGGGTGACTGGAATCGAGCAGGCCGCGAACCATGCCGTCTTCGGATTCAGTGAAGCACGCGTCGTCAAAGCCCATGCGGCCGGCCAGCAGCCGGAAGATCTCGACATTCGATTTCGTCTCACCGGGGGCGGGAAGAACGGGCCGCGCGAGCTGCAGATGGTAATGACCGTAGGCGAAATAGACGTCGGTGTGCTCGAGAAATGTGGTCGCGGGCAGCACAATATCCGCGAAGTCGGCGGTATCGGTTTGAAATTGTTCCAGCACCACGGTGAATAAATTGTTGCGACACAGTCCCTTTAATACCGAATTCTGATTGGGAGCGACCGCGGCGGGATTGGAATTATAAACGACCAGCGCATGAATTTGTGGATTTTCCAGCTCACTGAGCGCCATGCCGAGCTGAGACATATTCACGATGCGCGCCTCACGGCCGAGCGGCGAACGCAATTGAAGGTCGGGGCGTTCGAGCGCATTGCGATTGACCTGAAACGCACCTGATGTAGAGAGCTGAGCGCCGCCGCCGATTTCTTTCCATGAACCGGTGAGCGCCGGCAGCAGCGAGATGGCCCGCACGGCCATGGCGCCCCGCTCGCTGCGCTGCAACCCGTAGTTGAGCCGGATCACGGACGGCCGTGTGGTGGCATACTCGCGGGCGAGCGTGACAATTTCATCTTTCGCGATGCCGGTGAGCGCGGCCACACGCTCCGGAGGATACTCGGTCACGCGCTCACGCAGGTCGTCAAAACCCAATGTGTACTTTGCGACATAATCGGCGTCGTGCAAATTTTCGCCGACGATGACGTGCATCATGCCGAGCGCAAGGGCCGTATCGCTGCCGGGATTGATGAAGAAATGCTTGTCGGAGAGCCGGCCGGTGCGGTTCTGATGCGGATCGATGGTGTAGAATGTCGCTCCGTGGCGGCGGGCTTCGACGATGAAAGGCCACAAGTGAACGTTGGTGCCGAGAATATTGGCGCCCCAGGCCAGAATGAGTTTCGCGTGGCGGAACTGCTCGGGCTCAGTGCCATAGCGAACGCCCAGCGCGTCCATCAGTCCCGCGCCCCCCGCTGCCGAGCAGATGGTGCGGTCCAGGCGCGACGCTCCCAAGCGATGGAAGAAGCGGCGATCCATGCCGGAGCCTTGCAGATAACCCATGGAGCCGCCGTAGCTGTAGGGCAGCACGGCTTCGGGGCCAAACTCTGTCGCGATGGATGTTAACTTTTCGGCGATTTCATCGAGCGCCTCGTCCCAGGTGATGCGCTCGAAGCAGCCTTCACCTTTAGAGCCGACGCGGCGCTGGGGATGGAGCAGCCGATCGGGCGAGTACTCACGCTCGAGATAGCGCGCCACTTTGCCGCACAGAAATCCGCGAGTGACGGGATGATCGGGATCGCCGCGCAGCCGACTGCCTTTGCCGTTTTCGACATTGATGAGCAGGCTGCAGCAATCCGGACAATCGAGCGCGCAGACGGAATGGCGGACTTCAGGGGGCAAGGAAAAATTATAGCAGCGGAGGATGAGCGTAGTTGCGTCGGCTATAGCTCAAAAGCAACCGCGCCTACTTCGGCGCCACCTTCAGCTTTTGAAGGTACGCTTGCTGATCCGGACTCAGTTTGTTCTTGATGCGTACCAACAGGCTGATCTGCGTGCGTTTGATCTCCCGCTCGGAAGTCAATACCTTGTCCAGTTGGGTCATGACTTGCGCCTCGTCTACAGAGGATTGCTTCAGAAGCGAGACCAAACCTTCCATGGCGTCTTGAAGCTGCCACTGAAGCTCGGTGAACCGGGTTTGAGCCTTCAGCAGTTCGGCCCGAATGGAGGTCTTCTGCGCGTCGCTTAGGTCAATCGCTTTCTGGTGGGCCATGACTAATTCGGGAGGAAACAGGTTTTCGGCCATGGGATCCGGACCAGGGGGCTGCTGAGCAGCCAGGAGCGCGGCGTACAGAAGAACGGCTGGCCAAATGTTGATTCTATTGAGCATTCTTGTCTCCAGTGGGCTTCGTTTCAAAGAATTTTTCCCCCAAGCGCGGCACTCTCCTCAGCAAAGGATCGGCTGCCGAGTGCAGTAACGATTGAGTTGGAGAGCGCCAAGTGGAGAGTGCCATAACGGGGAACGGAACTACTTTTTTCGGCGGGGCCGGACGGTCCAGCACCACGACGAGGCTTACGGTGAGCATCAGCGCCGCCAGAGCTACGCGGCCATAGAACGGTTTGACCGGCGAGCGCTGGATCTGAGTCAGGACCCGTTCAGGTCCCTGGGCGCGGGGCTCGGCCGCTATCAGTTGTTGAACGCCCGTGTCTATCTGCGCTGCTTTCCGCCGCCATGCCTCCAGGGCCTCAGAGCAACCTGCGCAAGTAGCAAGATGCGCCTGGAGCGCCGCGGCGGGCAACCCGCCGAGTGCATGGTCGATCAGCTCTTCCCTCCATTTCGGGCATGCATTCATGGCAATAGTGTCTTCAATAGCTGGCGTCGCGCCAGAAATAGCCGCGAGCGCGCCGTGGCCTCCGGCACGTTCAGGATTATTCCAACGGTTCGTGCATCCAATCCCTGTACGGCGCTCAGCAGAAGCGCAGACCGCAGCTTTTCCGGCAACCCAGCGATGTGCTCTTGCAGACGCGACTCAAACTCACGCGCGGACGTTTCCGCCTCGGGATCGTTCGGCACCGACCGGCTTCGAAACCACGATCCGTCGCGCCGCAGCGCACGGAAATTAGAACGCGGCGATTCAAGGCCAGCCTCCAGCTCATACGGGCTACCCAAGCGCGAAACTTCTGCGGATCGCGCAAGCTGGAAAACTTCTTGTAGGCGCGTAGAAATGCGTCCTGCGTCACCTCCTCCGCGTCCGCAGGGTTCGCGAGCACGGCATATGCCACTTGGAAGACCGTGCGGTGAGTGTCGCGCAACAGCCGCTCGAAGTCCGCGAGATCCGGGTCCTGCCCCGGCATCATCGTATTCTTGTCTATCGTGGAGGCTCAATCAAGCGCACTTCAGCGAACGCCTTCACAGCGGGCAGCAACTGCGCCGCTTGCACTACCGCCTGTGTCTTCTGCCTCTGGTCCGAAGTCAATAACGCCAGGAAACTTTCGTGATAGGACTGGAGAGCCTGCCCAAACTGCTGTTGCAGGACATGGATCTCCAGGAACAGTTTGCCCACAGTGGCCGGGTCTGGCTGTGCGCTGCTCAGCAGGGTGACGAGCGCTTGTTGCTTGGGACCGATCTGCTGCTGCAGTCCACCGGCAGTCGCCTGCAGAGTTTGCAGGAGTTGCGTAAACTGAGCCGCTTGCGTATCCGAGAAGCCGAGGAATTGGACCACGATCACCGGACCGGGCGGCTGCAGTACCTCGTCCGCAAATCCACAGAGTAGGGGGCAAACGGCAATTGCGAAGGCCATGAACGCCTGTTTCATTTCTAGTCTCCTATGCAGACAAGACACCGCCGGGGGCCGATTCGTTCACTTGCAGTAGCTGGTATTCTGTTCGGTTGGCAGGTTTGACGCCGCAGGCGATGAAGTGTTCCGGGTGCGCGACAGCATGACTACCGGAGGCGCCCTCGTAGTGTCGGTTTTGGGATTTGGCTTCGTTTCTTCATTTCATGTAAATACCTGCACTGATGGGAATACGTGGCTTTTGAGACCGCGGCTACTGGACATTGTAGATCCCGCGCACAGGGGAACGGGCGCCGCGCTGTATAAGCGCTGAATAAGCTGTATAAGATGATGACTGCCAAGGACAGAAGGAGGCTGGATGCTAGCGAAGGGGACGGTTAGGGTTTGACTTTCCCGACGAGTTCCACTAAGTCTAAGGGATACCGAAGGTGCCAAAAAGTCTGGCTTCAAAAGCTCCCTTCATCGGATTTGCCAAGGTACATCTACTCACGGTGTTGATGCTGCTGAGCGCCCACTCCGCGCGCGGGGCCGACCTGTGTGCTCCTGCTCCGGCGGTCAAAGCCGCACTCGACCAGCTCCCGCAGCAGACGCCTGCGCAGACGGACTGGCAATTCCGCGAACAGCGTGCCGCCGCCCTCCAGGCAGTGCTCCACCAATATCCAGACGACATGTTTGTCCAGCGGGAATACATCCGCTCGCTGTACAGCAGAACGGATAAAGATAAAGTAATTGCTGAGTACAAGGCACGCCATGAGAAGAAACCAGACCGCGCACAACTGTCATACCTCTATGGCGTGGCGCTCGTCGGGCGCCAGTCGCAGCAGGCAATAAAGCTGTTCACCAGCGCTCTTGAGAAAGATCCGAAGGTCCCCTGGCCACATCTTCAGCTCGCCGATATTTATAGCTCGCCGGCTTTCTTGAACCAGGGGCAGAGCATCGCGCATCTGAAGGCTTTTCTGGAGGCTTGTCCCGCATCCCTCGAAGGCTATGAGCCGCTGACCCACGTCGATGAGAAGGACCTCCTGCGACAGTACGCCGCGAATTTACGCGCGCTAATCGCCTCCCGTAAGGACGCCGACGCAATCGGCGTTTACGGAACACTCTGGGCGGTTGAGTTTAAGGCGAGTGCGGCCTCTGACGACGCCTTGCGTAAGCAGGTCAGCCAGGATCTGCAACGGATCCGCATCCTCAACCTGCAGGACAAGCGCGAATGGTACGCATCGCTTGAGAATGGCTACACGCTCGTGAATGACCAAGGACAGGCTGACTGGGCGAAGGAAGAGGGCGAGAACCACTTTCCGCGACCGGGGTCTTTGGTGGCGATGTCGAAATGGTGGAAGGACCATCATTACTCTGCGGAGAATGCTCCCGCGGCCGCCAAGCAAACTTTCTTCCGCGATCTACTGGAGCAGACAGACCAATGGATCAAGCAGCGTCCCAACGCCACGTTCATCTGGATGCAACGCCTGGATGCGATGAAGCACCTCGACGACGTCTCCGCGAGCGACGTGAAAATGGCGGTCGACAAGACGTACGCAGTCGCGATGGCCAATGCGGGACCGGACGGCCCAGGTTCTAATGATTACTTCAACTTGGCAGAGTTGCTCTGTAGAAAATACCTCCAACCCGAGCGTGCCGCCGAGTTTGCCCACAAGGGCCTGGCCCAGTGGGAAATCGAGTCGACGGCGCCTTACTATGATCTGTACGCGACCAAGGAGAACCTCGAAGATTACAAGTTTTACCGGGCCTACTCCCGCCTCAAAGGATTAGAACTCGAAGCCGAGGCCTACCTGCAATTGAAGCAGCCCGATAAAGCTGAACCTACGCTGGTGCAGATGGACGAGCGGCTACAGCAACTCAAGTCGCTGGGGGAGGGTAAGGACCACAAGAAAGCAGATGAGTCACGTCGGGCATCCAAGCCTTCATTGCAAAACGCCTCGCCAGTTGCGATGTCTGACATACCCGACGTGAGGCCTGGTAAACAGGACCACAAGAAAGCAGATGAGTCCCGTCGGGAACCCAACCCTTCACGGCAAAACGCCTCGCCGGTTGGGATGTCTGACATACCCGCCGTGAGGCCTGGCCCCGGTCGAATGTACCTGCAAGTGGCGGCCGTGACACAACCGCAGGGTGACGCGCTAGTGAATACGCTCAAACAGAGCGGATCCCCGGCTCTACTGGCGCAAGGACCGAATCCTAAGGTTTATCGCGTCATGGTAGGTCCGTTCGCCGATTCGTCCGCGCTCAGCAAAGCCAGGGCGGATCTGGAAAAAGCGGGTTTTCACCCCATCGTTCGAAAATAGCGCAGGGAATCTCTCGCCGGGGGGCGTATTTGCGCGGTGTTCCGGTGCCGGACTAGCTGGCCGAACATATGAGCAAGTGGTCGCGCCGCGTCATTTGTTCGACGGGGCGCACTCTCGCATGCGCGTCGCTCCTGGGACTGGCGCCCGCGGCGGAGGAACAGAAGCCTGTGCGCCAAGGCTGAAGATTGTCGTCGTGGGCGCATCCCGATGACACTGATGGGGAATACGTGGTTTTTGAGCCTTCTGCTATTGGACATTGTAGACCCCGCGCACAGGGGTCACGGGCGCCGCGCTGGATAAAGATGATGACTGCCCAGAACAGAAGAAGGTTGGATGCTAGTGATGCCACGTACGCCTACTAAGAGCGAAACCGCGATGCAGTGCGGATGGCTATTTGGCGCTGTACATGCGCGACTGTTCCGCGATCTTGCCATCGCGCATGCCGTCGGAAGCCTCCGCAGTTTGCTGGCACGGCTTAGCCGCATCGATGTGCTGGTGATCGACGCTTGGGCCATGGCTCCGCTCGCCGAAACCGACGCCGCGACTCGATGCGCAAGAACCGGGGCAAGCCCAGCGGAAAAATGGAAAGCGTTCACTCGGAATCAATGTGCGGGAATGTCCTTTGGTGCTTTGTCGTCGTAGACGCGAAAGACGAGAGGAGATTTGGCGATCAGCGATCTGAGCTGACCTCGCCGGTCCAGCCGAAGAGATGGACTTAGCCTATAGCGAAGGCATCGTGTCCGTGTGCCTGCGACGGTAACAAGCGTAGGAAATAAGTAATGCCAGGTTTAAATTCGAGCCCGGCCCCGTCGGCCCTGGCCTGGTAGAGCTTGCACAGGATTCGGCCGGTTCCGATTCGTAAATAAATAAGAAAACTCACCAACGGGGTCAGATCCGTGCCGATAACGGCAGCGAACCGCCACCAATGCCTGGGATCGGATGAAAACCGGAGCCATGCTCTCTGACGGGCAGAAAGCACCAGTGTGTAAACGGCCTTAGCTTGCCGAATCCAATTTCATTTTGACAAACGTGTCAAGTGGCACTTGTTTCTGCCGCCAGAGACGTTCCCGCCAGGGACCGTCCGGTGCTCTCTGAAAACTCTCCATCTCTGCATTGGTGACACCCAGATTAGATTGTAATAGACGACTTCACTTGCTTGGACGTTCGGCCCGAACGCTTGCATCGGTTGATTCACCCATGAAACCAGCCTGCCGAATCGGAGATGCGAACGAAAAAGACGCCGGGCAGGAGCAATCCGCTGCTAATGGTCACTGTTCCTAACCGTCGTGTTCTCCGGAAAAGAAGAAGACCAAGGCCGAGAACGCTAGTGAAAACGCATAAAATCCACATCAATAGCACGGTGTAAACAGCGACGTACCCGGAATCGCTTGCTTCTAATCTATCGCGTCGCACAGCTGCACGGAGTAAATAGCAGACGATCGACCGCTGCTTGACGGTGTCTCGCTCAGAGCCCAGGGACAGAGACCTTAATTAAATCCCGATTCCGCGAACAACTCGCCGCTCGAGCCACGTAGTGAAACGCCTGGGCCGTTTACTCAAATATCGGTGAAATCTTCGCCAGCACCTCGTCCATGAACGCGACTGGGATGCTTTCCAGCTTCCTGCCGCCGCGCACGGCGAGATCGAGCGCGCGTGGTTGATCGCACCGGACAACTCCCGTCGTTTTGGTTCCGGCCCCTGTCAGCGGAACGGCAAAACCTGCCGTGCGCGCGAAATTACCGCCGCTTGTTATCGGGAGAATTACGGGGAGTTTCGTTATCCGGTTGAAGGCCTCCGGCGACACGATCAGCACGGGACGGCGACGTTTTTGCTCGTGTCCCGATGTAGGTTCGAGGCTGACGAGCCAGATTTCGCCGCGCTTCATCAGATGAGCTCGCTGCCGATGGGCTTACTAGCGAGCCATTCTTGTTCTTGCTTGGTGCGCGGAGCTTTTGGATTGCATTGGGCGAGCAGCTCGTCCAGGGTATACCGGCGCCGCGTCTGCGGCTCCACGACGAGACGGCCGCTTTCAATCGCGATTCCGACTTTGGCACCCGGCTGCAAGTGCAGGATATCGAGCAGCGCGGGCGGGACGGCCAGCATGACCGAGCCGCCTACCTTGCGCAGATTGGTAATGTGCATGGCAATTTCCTTAGTTATATATAAATATAACACTGCCGGGAGGGAGTTTCGAGCCGCTGCATGTGACGGTCCCAATTCTCGCTCCGGCCTTGGACACCGCCGTCCCATAAGCGGACACCGTATGATCAAAACACCGTCGCGTTTCAAGTACTTACGGTGGCACCCCACCTGCCCTTGAGAACCCGATAATCTGTCTTTGATTGGCAGGAGGGAACCCATGAGGTATGGACAAGCTCTGGTCGCGACGGCGTGTGCCGCGGTGCTGATGACGCCACCGGGCTTCGCGGAACAAAGCGCGGATCTGCGTGCGCCGCAGTCGCCACCGAACGGCGGATTTTTCTCGAACCTGCGCCGGCCTTATCAGGCGCGCACAGTGCCCGTGCCCAGCTACTCCAATTCAGCTCGTCTGGATGCGCTGATCCGAGCGCGCAAGATCTATCTGTCACTCGACGACGCCATCGCGCTGGCGCTCGAAAACAATCTCGACATCGAAGTGGGACGCTATGGGCCGCACATTGCTGAAGCCGACCTGCTTCGCGCGCAATCGGGAAACCTGCTGCGTGGAATTCCAACAGGCGTCCAGCAAGGGCCGGCGAGCAGCGGCGTACTCGCGGGACAGAACGTTCAAGGCGGCGGTGGCGGCGGAAACGGAACCACGGGCACAGTGGGCGGCATCACGATTCAGACCATCGGTACAGCAGTGCCCAATCTCGATCCTGAGATTTTCATGGATACGCATTTCGGCCATACCACTCAAGCGCTCCCCAGCCGCTTCATCACCGCCACCAACAGCAACTCTCTGGTGAGTCTGAATAAGTGGTGGGACTTCGCCATGCAGCAAGGATTTTTGTCGGGAACTATCGTCACCTACCAGTGGAGTAATAACTTCCTCAACCAGAACTCACCCAACAACGATTTCAACCCGTCAACGAACGCGCAAATGGCGCTCTCAGTGCGCCAGCATCTGCTGCAGGGCTTCAAGCCCGCGGTGAATAATCGCATCATCCGGCAGGGCAAGAACAACCTCCACCTTTCCGATCTGGTATTCAAACAACAGGTGATGACCACGGTGGCCTCAGTCATCAATTTGTACTGGGACCTGGTGGCGCTCGATGACAACGTGAAGGTCAAGCGGCAGGCGGTGGAGCTGGCTGAGAAACTGTACAGCGATAACAAGAAGCAGGTGGCCATCGGAACACTGGCGCCCATTGAAATCGTGCGTGCCGAAGCCGAAGTAGCGCGCAGCCAGCAGGAACAGACGACCGCCGAAACGCAGGTGCTGGAGCAGGAAACAGTTTTGAAGAACGCCCTGAGCCGGACCGATGTGGACGATCCGTTGTTCGCGCAGGCCCGCATCGTGCCCACCGAATCCATACATGTTCCGGACCAGGAGCCGGTGGTGCCCGTTCAGGACCTTTATTCGACGGCGCTCCAGAGCCGGCCCGAAGTGGAGCAGAGCGAGATCGTGCTCACCAATAACCGGCTGGGACTCAAGGGAACCAAAGACGCTCTGCTGCCGGCGCTCGACCTGATCGGCGACGTGCGGAACAATGCGCTGGCGGGCCAGGTGAATTCCTTGCCGGTTCCGCCGCCCGCGGGATCGCCACCTGGGACGCCGTTCACTACTCGCGATCCAAATTCCGTCGATCCCTTTTTCCTGGGCGGTTTTGGCAGGGTATTGTCACAGCTGTTCAGCAGAAATTTCCCGGATTATTCGGTGACTCTGCAATTGATCATCCCGCTACGAAATCGTTCGGCGCAGGCCGACGTGACTCGCAGTGAGCTGGAACTCCGGCAGCAGGAGTTGAACGACCGGAAGATGCGCAAGCAGGTGAAGGTAGACGTGCAAAACGCCGTGATCGCGCAGCGGCAAGCCTGGGCAGCGTATCAGACCGCGGTGAAATCTCGAGCGTTGACGGAGCAGACGCTACAGGCGGAGCGCAAGAAGTTCCAAATGGGAGCATCCACAATTCTGAACGTGATCCTGGTGCAGCGCGACCTTACCGCGGCGCAACTGGTTGAAGTGACGGCGCTGAATGCATACAGCCGTGCGAGGCTGCAACTGGAGCTGTCAACCGGCGAAATCCTCAAGAATCACGGCGTGATGATGGAAGAGGCCGTGCGAGGTGCGGTGTCGAAGCCGCCCACCGCAATTCCGGTGCTGGAGACTCCCCAAAGCCGCGTGCTGCCTCCGATGAGGAATTTTCCGGGAGTCACACTGCCGGCGGTAAACACACCGCGGAACCCGCTGTTGCGGTGACGAACGCGCCCGCGCTGCCCGCGGGTGGCGATGGAATCAAGCTGCAGGAAGGCCGCCCTGCGCGGCTGCCGGCGAGAGCTTCCACGCTATAATCCTGGGTAGATGGCCGCAAGGATCGAAGCGGCGCCCACCATCAACGCGCCCGATCTCGTGGATCTCCGGCAGATCTCGTCGTCTCATCTGGAGGGCTTGCTGGAAGAAGAGAGCCGCGCATGGGCCGAGAGCCTGGATTGGGATTTCCGCAAATCGGCTGACCTGGTGCGCCGGTACGTGGATCTACGGGCGCTGAGCGGCGCAGCTCTGCTCGCAGGCGGAGCCGCAGTGGGATATTCCTACTTCGTGCTCGAAGAACACAAAGCTCTGGTCGGAGATCTTTTCGTCACTCGGGAGTTCCGTACTGTAGCCCATGAGGACCGCCTGCTTGGCGCTGTGTTGGCCGCCCTCATGAGTAATCCGCAGGTGCGGCGCATCGAATCGCAGCTCATGATGATTCTGGCGGAGCCAGGCCGCATACTTCCAGGCTCCCGCTTTCTGTCGACCTTCGAACGCAATTTCATGTTGCTGGATTTAGTGCATGCGCCCGGACTGATTCAAAAACTGCCGCGGTATCCGGTCTATTTCGAAAAATGGGCCGAGCATTATCAGGAGACCGGCGCGCAATTGATTGCCGCGGCTTACGTCGGCCATGTGGATAGCTGGATCAACGATCAGTACCGCTCGCTCGCGGGCGCCCGGCGTTTTCTCTATAACATCGTGCAGTACCCGGGCTGCGGCAATTTTTTCCGCCCGGCTTCCTATGTTGCGCTGGATACGCGGAAGGGCAATCTGTGCGGTCTTTCTTTAGCCAGCCTGGTGGGCCCCGAAGCCGGGCACATTACCCAGATATGCGTGTCACCGCCGGTGCGCGGAACCGGCGTGGGCTATGAACTGCTGCGGTTATCTCTGGCCCATCTGCGGCGGCATGGCTGCCGGAAAGTGAGCCTCACCGTGACTGCCTCGAATCGCGAGGCGGTCGACCTGTACGAGCGCACCGGCTTCCGAACGCTGCGTAAGTTCACTGCGCACGTCTGGGAAGGTTTCGCGCGGCCATGACGGTGAATTCGAGAGCCCAACGATCGCGAACATGATGTGATCAAGGCGCGCCGCTTGGGGTCGTTTCGTTTAGAAAATTGAATCAGCATACCCAAGAATCGCTGAACGCCCGGCCCGATCCCGAAAAGATCCGGCAGGCCGCGGCGCTGATCCGCGAGGGCAAGCTGGTGGCATTTCCAACCGAAACTGTTTACGGATTGGGCGCCAACGCGCTTGATGCGGGCGCCGTGCAGAAGATTTTTCGGCTAAAAGGGCGTCCGGCCACCAGCCCCTTGATTGTGCACGTGGGTTCGCGCGAAGCTGCCGACGCTCTGGCAAAAAACTGGCGGGACGACGCCGAGCAGTTGGCGCGCAGATTCTGGCCCGGTCCGCTGACGCTGGTCTTACCGAAGCGTGAGCTGATCCCAGACGTGGTAACGGCGGCCCTGCCAACAGTGGGTCTGCGCGTTCCAGCGAACGCTTTTGCACTGGCATTACTCGCCGAAGCCGGGGTTCCGATTGCGGCGCCCAGTGCCAACCGCTTCACCGAACTTTCGCCCACGACGGCGGCGCACGTTCGCAGGTCTTTAGGCGATGCAGTGGATTTCATTCTGGACGGCGGGCCGACGCGCGTGGGTATCGAATCGACTGTTCTGTCGCTGGCCACGCCGGTACCGGTATTGTTGCGGCCTGGGATGATTTCCGTCGAGCAGATCGAAGCCGTCATCGGGAAAATCGAAATCGCGGGAGCGCCGGCCGAGGGTGCGCACCCATCGCCCGGAATGCACGCGCAGCACTATCGGCCGAAGACTCTTCTGCTTCTTGTGAAAGATGCGGATCTCCCAACTTGGGGCCGCGGTGCGTATCTTTTCATGAACCGGTCCGCGGTGGCGAGGCACAGGATAGGGGAATCGATCGAGATGCCGTCAGAGGCGGATCAATATGCCACGACGCTGTACGATACGTTGCACCGTTTGGATGAAGGTGGATTCGACTGGATCGCCGTAGAGCAACCGCCCGAGACACCGGAGTGGGCGGGCATTCTCGACCGTTTGCGCAGAGCAAGCCAGTGATGGTGCGGCGAAAGTTTTCAACGCCGAGACGCCGAGAATAATAACGCAAAGGCGCATGCGACACGGGCCGCGGCGATTTCGCAAGTCTGCTATTTGCGTGACTGCTGCAACTCTTCCAACGTTAATTAACCAAAGACAACTGGTCGCGCATGATCGTGCCGCGAAACAATGGACAGATGCAGCTCCTGTTGCAGCGTCCCTCCCTCAGCGTTTTCGTTTTTCTGCAGATTCTCGACGTGCTCACGACGCTGATTGGCCTTCGCCTGGGCGCCGCTGAAGCCAGCCTCTTCATTTCGCACCTGATGCGTATTGGCCCTCTCCCCGCGCTCATGGTTTCGAAGATACTGGCGGTGATTCTCGTGGTGATCGCGCTTCGCCGGTATCCGCGAATCGTCGTGATAGCCAATTTCTGGTTTGCGGCGGTGGTGACGTGGAATCTCGCGCTGATTTGCGCCCAGGGATGGCGGCACGTCCCGGCTTAGAGCCCTTACGCCGGACTTGTGGCGGAGCCAGTGAATCTTCAACGCGGTGACGCCGAGATGAATGCAACGCGATATCGCCAAGGACTAGCTAGCATCGGGAGAAGCAAGAGACAAGAAATCAGGACAAGGGCAAAAGGACCTACCCTACTTGCGTGAGTGCTGCAACTCTTCCAACGTCACTTTCCCCAGCGCCAGTTTTTCCGCGTCGGGGAATGCGAGGCGCACGCCGGCAACATCGATCCAGGTCAACCCGTCCTCTGGAACGAGCTTGACGCGGCCATAGCGGCGCTCAAGAGCCTTGACGACGGCGTTCATGTCCAGGGGAGGATTCATCAAAGCGCTGCTTCTTGACGGCTACTTGAACAGTGGGCTGTTGGCAGTGGCGGCTTCCTGTCCGAAATTCTGGCGGATCACCATGCTCTGATCGGAGTAGAAGGTCCGGCTGCCGGAGGTTCCGAATGCCACTGGCGATGCATTGATGATGTATCCGCCGGGCACGGGGGTGAGCGTGAATTTGTAACCTTGCTTTTCACCCAGCGCCAGGTCTTCCGGAATCAGATCCGAGGCTTGCGGCCCGGAGGCGCCGGTAGTCGGAGGGCCCAACTCGGCCAGAGTGGTGGCATACTTGCCGAACTGCGAGTAGTACTGGGTCTGGCCGGTGTGGATGGTTTTGATCGCCTGTAACGCGGCCATCTCCTGAGCGAACATTCTCGACTTGCTGAGTTTGGGCATCGCGACTGCCAGAATGATCAGGATGATGGCGATGACGATCAGCAACTCAATGAGGGAGAAGCCGAATTGGCGTCGATTTAGACGCAGTTGCAAGCCGTTCCTTTTCACACAAACCTCTCCAACAATTGTACGACGGATGGGGCTGCCTATCCGTGCAGGAAATTTGGGGCCTTTATCAGGCCGTCTAGCGCCCGTAGCCGTTTACAGAACCCGGCCAACTGGTCGAGGCGCAAGGCGTTAGGGCCGTCAGACAGGGCCTGGTCCGGGCGGTCGTGCACTTCGACAAAAATTCCGTCTACCCCCACGGCTACTGCGGCGCGCGCCAGCGGCTCGATAAATTGCGGTTGGCCTCCGGAAGCGTTGCCGGCACCGCTCGGAAGCTGCACGCTGTGGGTCGCGTCGAACACGACCGGCCAGCCGAATTCCCGCATAATCTCGAGGCCCCGCATATCCACTACCAGGTTGTTGTAACCGAACGATGAACCGCGTTCGGTCAGCAGGATCTTCGCGTTGCCCACCGAGGCCACTTTTTCGGCGGCATGACGAAAATCTCGTGGTGCGACAAATTGGCCCTTCTTGATATTGACAATGCGGCCGGTGCGCCCAGCCTCCAGAAGCAAGTCAGTCTGGCGGCAGAGAAACGCGGGAATCTGCAGGATATCCGCCACTTCAGCGGCGGGTCCGGCCTGCGCGGGCTCATGGATATCGGTCAGGATGGCATGCCCGGCGGCCTTGACTCCGGTGAGGATGCGTAGCCCCTCTTGAAGGCCAGGGCCGCGAAATCCAGTGAGGCTGGTGCGGTTGGCTTTGTCGAACGAGGCTTTGCACACAAACGGTCCAGCGATCTCTCGGATGGCGCCGGCCATGCGGTGGACGTGCTCTTCGGATTCGATGACGCAAGGTCCGGCGATGAGCGCGACAGGGCAGCCTCCGCCGAAGGTGATGGCTTCGCCGCGCGGGTTGGTGAGCTGGATCGGCTGGGGAGCAGTCACGGACATTTATTATCGTATGAGCGCAAGTAGCGTCCGGACTTGTGTGCTGGTCTTGTGCTGGTCTCGCGCGATCGCGGCCCGAGCTGCATTACTGGCGAGCGGAATCAGTCGCCGCGCGAGTATTCGCGGACGTCCTCGAAAGCCTCACGCCGCTGGGTGAGCCGTTTGCGGCGGTTCTGGTGAGCGGCCCCGATGAAGGCCCGAAACAAGGGATGCGGCTCGAGCGGCTTGGACTTGAACTCCGGATGAAATTGGCAGCCCAGATACCAGGGGTGGTCCGCGATCTCGCAAATCTCGACGTAAGTCTGGTCCGGTGTTTCACCGGTAATCTTGAGACCGGCGGCAATCAGCGCTTCCTCATACTCGCGGTTGAATTCGTAGCGATGGCGATGGCGCTCGCTGATTTCCCGCTCGCCATAAGCACGTTGCGCCAGGCTGCCGTCCGCCAGCACGCAAGCCCAGGCGCCCAGCCGCATGGTGCCGCCCAATTCATCCACGCCCTTCAACTCGCGCAGTTTGAAAATCACGCGGTGCGGGGTGGCCGGGTCGAACTCGGTCGAGTCTGCGCGCTCCAATCCGCATACATTGCGCGCGTACTCAATCACCATGGTCTGCATTCCCAGGCAAATTCCGAAATACGGCAGCTTGTGTTCGCGGGCGTAACGGATAGCCTCCACCATGCCGTCGATTCCGCGCTTTCCGAAACCGCCGGGCACCAGGATGCCGTCGTAACTTTCGAGCGTGGCGGCCGCATTGGCCGCCGTGACGCCCTCGGCTTCAATCCAGTGGATATCCACTTTTAGCTGGTGCGCGAGCCCGCCATGCAGCAGGGCTTCCTTGAGGCTCTTGTACGAGTCCTCGTACTCGACGTACTTGCCGACCAGGCCGATAGAAACCTCTTCCACCGGGTTCTGCATGCGATCGAGCATCTCGCTCCACCGGGCCAGTTCGCGCGGTCCCGAATCCAGCTTCAGGCGGCGCAAAATAATTTCGTCCACGCTCTCGCTGGCGAACACAAGCGGAACTTCGTAGACCGATTTAACATCGCGCGCGGTGATGACTGCTTCGGCGTCCACGTCGCAGAACAGCGCAATCTTTTCCTTGACGTCCTTGGGCAGAAAGCGTTCGGAGCGGCAAAGCAGCATGTCGGGCTGAATACCGATAGCCCGCAACTCTTTCACACTATGCTGTGTGGGCTTAGTCTTCAGCTCCTGCGCGGCAGCAATCCAGGGTACCAGCGTGACATGCACAAAAACGCTGTTGTCGCGTCCCAGCTCATGGCGCATCTGGCGAATGGCTTCCAAAAACGGCAGTGACTCGATGTCGCCCACGGTACCGCCGATCTCGACAATCACCACGTCCACATCGGTCGAGACGCGCTTGATGGCGGCTTTGATTTCGTTGGTGACGTGAGGAATCACCTGGACGGTTTTGCCCAGATAATCGCCGCGCCGCTCGCGCGAAATAATCTGCTCGTAAATGCGGCCGGAGGTGACGTTGTTCGCCTGCGTGAGACGCGCATGAGTGAAGCGCTCGTAGTGGCCCAGGTCGAGATCGGTCTCCGCGCCATCATCGGTAACGAACACTTCGCCGTGCTGGAAGGGGCTGAGCGTGCCGGGATCGACGTTTAAATAAGGATCGAACTTTTGGAGACTTACGCGCAGCCCGCGGCTACGCCTCCCGTCACAAAGATGTACTTAGCCATTTCGATTCACCCCCGCTAGTGAAGCTTCGAACAGCTTTGACACCCGCTCCAGATCTTCGGGCGTATCCACGCCCACTGATTCGTACTCCGTTTCCACTACTCGAATCTTGAAACCGTTCTCCAATGCTCTCAACTGTTCCAAGCGCTCGGATTTTTCCAGCGGACCAACCGCCAAACCCGAGTACCGCAGCAGGAAATCCCGCCGGTAAACGTAAAGGCCGATGTGTTTGTAGTGCACCGGAGCGTCTTTCCCTCGAGCCTCCTGGCGCCCATAAGGAATGGTCGCGCGTGAGAAATAAATGGCGTTCTCAAAGCGGTCTGTAACCACTTTCACCACGTTGGGATCGTGCAGTTCCTCGGGGTCCTCGATGCGTTTCTTAAGCGTACCCATGTGAATGGAAGGCTCATCGAGCAGCGGCAGTATGGCGGTGTCGATGGCGTTCGGATCGATGAGCGGCTCGTCGCCTTGAACGTTGACCACCCACTCGGCGGATTCCGTGGAAGCGATCTCGGCCACACGGTCAGTCCCCGATAAATGATCGGATCGGGTCATGCGAACCTGAGCTCCAAAGCGCCGCGCTTCCCGTAAGATCCGGTCGTCGTCGGTGGCGATAATCACCTGTGTCAGGTACCGGGCCAGCGAGACACGTTCGTAAACGTGCTGCAGCATGGACTTTGAGACGATGGGGGCGAGGGCTTTGCCAGGGAAACGGGAGGATGCGTACCGAGCAGGAATAACACCCAGGATTTTGCGGTGCACAGAGGATCATACCACAAAAGTCGTGTGATAAACTGAAGCTGCAGAGGCTGGAAAAAATGAGCGGCCGATCCCCCCGTTTTCCGGGTCTTTACTTGTGTTTGTGCCTCTTTCTGGTCTTTGGTTTCCTCCTGAATTTGAGGGCGGATGACAAGCCGGCGGCGCCGACTCAAGGGGACTCGGCTGCAAAAGCGGAATCGAAGGTCGAAATTGTTCCACGCGCCAAGCGTGGCGAGCCAACCGTCGATGTTCCGCGCAGCAATATTCGCGTCGAGAGCACGCTGGTGCTGATTCCCGTCACCGTGACGGACCCGCTCAACCGCTTTGTCACAGGCTTGGAGCGCGAGAATTTTCGCGTTTTTGAAGACAAAAGCGAGCAGCAACTGTCGCACTTTGCGAGCGAAGACGCGCCCCTCTCCGTAGGATTGGTTTTCGATACCAGTGGCAGCATGGGCAACAAACTCGAGAAGTCGCGCCAGGCCGTGGCCCAGTTCTTCAAGACCGCCAATCCCGAGGACGAATTTTTCCTGATCGAATTTAGCGACCGGCCGGAACTGGTGGTGGACTTCACCACCCACCTGGAGGAGGTTCAAAACCGCCTGACCTTCACGCAATCCAAAGGGCGAACGGCTCTTCTGGACGGCGTCTACATGGCGCTTCACAAGATGAAGAAGGCCAAGAACCCCCGTAAAGCGCTGCTCATCATCTCGGATGGGGGCGATAACAGCAGCCGGTACACCGAAAGTGAAATTAAGAACCTGGTACGCGAAGCAGACGTCCAAATTTATGCGATCGGTATTTTCGAGCCGATGTCGACGCGCGGGCGTACGCCCGAAGAGCTGTCCGGCCCCAGCCTGCTCAGTGAGATCGCGGAACAAACGGGGGGACGGCACTTTCCGGTGGAGAACTTGAACGACTTACCCGATATCGCGGCCAAGATCGGCATCGAGCTGCGAAATCAGTACATTATCGGCTACACGCCCAGCAATCATGACCGGGATGGCAAGTACCGGCGGGTAACGATCAAGCTGGTACAGCCTCGCGGCCTGCCTCCTCTGCGTGCGTTCTGGAGGCTTGGCTATTATGCTCCCTCGCAATAACTCAAAGGATTGATGAAAACGATCAACACCTATCTTTGTCTGGCGCTTCTGGCGCCTGCGTCTCTGCTTGTGGCCCAGAAGGACCCGGCGGTATTCACGACGGAAACGCGCCTGGTGGTGCTGCATGCGACCGTGGTCGATAAAACCGGCCATTTGGTTACGAACCTGGCTCAGAATGCGTTTCAAATTTATGAAAACGGCGTGCAGCAGCAGATGAAGTTATTTCGCCGCGAAGACATTCCCGTTTCGATGGGACTGGTGATTGACAACAGCGGCAGCATGCGCGACAAGCGCCAGAAAGTTGCGGCCGCGGCGCTCGCGTTGGTCAAAGCCTCGAATTCCGACGACGAAGTGTTCGTCGTAAACTTCAACGACGATGCTTTTCTGGATTGCGACTTCACCAACGATGTCCAAAGGATGGAGCAAGCGCTTACCAAGATTGATTCACGTGGTGGAACGGCCATGCGCGATGCCGTTCGCATGTCGATCGACCACATGAAGGACAAGGCCAAGAAAGACAAGAAGGTCATTCTGGTGGTGACCGACGGCAATGACAACGCCAGCATGATCAGCCTCGAGAATCTCATCAAGACGGCGCAGCAGAGCGGTGGGGAGGGAGTGATCGTCTACGCCATCGGGCTGCTCAGTGAAGAAGAGCGGCGCGAAGCCAAACGCGCCAAGCGCGCTCTTGACGCCCTCACCGAGGCAACCGGGGGCCTGGCCTTTTATCCGAAAGAACTGGCCGACGTGAACCGCATTGCCACCCAGGTGGCGCACGACATTCGCAACCAGTACACGCTGGCCTACACGCCGTCTAATCAGCAACTCGATGGCAGCTTCAGGCAGATCAAAGTCGCTGCCAACGGCCCGAACCGCCCTGTGGTCCGCACGCGAACCGGCTATTACGCCACCCGCGAGACGGCCGCTCTGAAAGGCAACGGCGGCTCTTAAATGCTTCGGGCTATTTGGCGATTGTCACGAGGCAATCACCTGCGCCCGTGGAAAAGCCCGTACCTGCGCTGGCGCATTGAAACCTATGCCGGCATTCACGCGGATCGGATCGACTTCGTCAGATTTTGGAAATTTGTCTGGAAGCATCGTGCGGATCTGTTTCGGTATGCTCGCTGGGCCGCCCTCGAAGAGCAAGCCACAGCTCAAGAGCGAGCCGCTGGGGAGCGGGATAACGTCAAGGCCGTCGCGGCTGAGTGAACTGGTTTCGTCACCGGCTTTGCGCTGACCGGTCGTTAGCCAGCCATGAACATAAAAATGGCGGCGAACGTCATCACGCCTGCGCTTGTCCAGCCAAGCCATCTCAACAACGGCGAGTTGGCGTGTTCTCCCATTAATTTACGGTCGCTAGTGAGCACCAACACCAGAACAATCAAGGGAGGAGCCAGTACGCCATTGACCACAGCCGACCAGAACAGCATGCGGATCGCGCTGATTCCCGAGTACGTGACCGCCATACCGAGCGCCAGGGTCACTCCCAGGACGCTGTAGAATTTCCGGGCGGGCGCCGGCTTGAGGTTGAGCGATGCGCCCCAAGCGAAGGCCTCCGCCACGGCATACGCAGTGGAACCGGCGAGCACGGGAATCGCCAGCATCCCGGTGCCGATGATTCCCAGCGTAAAAAGCCAATATGCGCTGTTTCCGGCGAGCGGCCGTAGTGCCTCGGCTGCCTGGCGCGCGGTCGCGATGTCGGTCTTGCCGTGCGCGTGAAGTGTCGCGGCGGTGGTAAGAATGATGAAGTACATCACAGAATTAGAGAAAAACATGCCCGTCACCACGTCCACCAGCGCATGGTGCATTTCTGCGGGCGTCGCCCCTTTTCGCGCTGCCAGGGTGCGCCTGCCCATGGCGCGCTCTTCTTCCACCTCTTGCGAGCATTGCCAGAAGAACAGGTATGGCGAGATGGTGGTGCCGAACAAGCCCACCAGGACCGCGAAGAAAGACTTCGACCATTCGATGTGAGGAACCAGCGTCGCGTGCAGGACCTCGCTCCACTTGGGATGAGCCAGAAACGCCGAGCCGACATAGGCAAACAGCACCAGCGTCAGCCATTTGAACAGGCGCGCGATCTGGCGGTAAGAAGACCAGAACAGCAAGGACACCATGAGACCGGCGTAGATCGGCGCCCAGATGGAGACGTTGACACCGGTCGCCATTTCGGTGGCGGCGGCCATCCCTCCCAGGTCCGCGCCGATATTGATCACGTTCGCGATAATCAACAGTGTGCACGCGCCCCACAGTATAGGCCGCGGATAACGGTGGCGCACCACGCCGGCCAGACCGCGCCCAGTCACCATCCCCAGCCTTGCGCACATGAGCTGCACTCCCGCCATTAACGGGAACGAGAACCATGCGGTCCATAGGGGCGCGTAGCCAAACTGGGCGCCGCTGACGGAGTAGGTGGAGATGCCGGAGGGGTCGTCGTCGGCAGCACCGGTAATCAGGCCCGGACCGAGGTCGCGGAAAAAATTACGGAAACGAAA
This sequence comes from Acidobacteriota bacterium, assembly GCA_003223115.1. Classification (GTDB taxonomy): domain Bacteria; phylum Acidobacteriota; class Terriglobia; order Bryobacterales; family Bryobacteraceae; genus QHXW01. Next base: position 32,463 of record QHXW01000028.1, on the reverse strand, counting down.
AGGTGGCGCAAAGCCCTTGGCGGCTTCAGTGGGCTTGGTGCGAGGTAGTTCGGAATCCAATTGTTCCTTGCGGTCCCGGAGCGGAGTTCGGAGTAGCTGACCAGGCGCTTTCTACCAAGCGCTTTCTACTTTCTACCAAGCGCTTTCTAAACGATACCGCGAATTTCCGGCCAGAACTTCTCGCAATTCCGGGAATCGGGATTGATTTGATTTGATCAATCCACTCCCGTGCCCCCATGATCCCAGCAGAGCAGTCGGGCCATCACCCGAATCTGTCGCGTCCTGTTAGCTTTAGTTTCCGTCGCTCGACGCGTTGCGTAGCACCTCGTCGACTACCTGTAGCACAGCGCGCATTTCAGCGACGTCGTGCACGCGGACGATATGTGCGCCGCTCATCACCGCTACTGTTACCGCGGCGGCTGTTGCGAAGCGCGTCTGCTCCTCGGTCTGCTGCGCCAAGAACGATTTTCTGGAAGGCGCCACCATAATGGGCAGGTCGAGTTGGGAGAGCCGCCCGAGCCGCGCCAGAATCTCCGAATTCTGCTCCTTGCGCTTGCCGAAACCGATGCCGGGGTCGATGACGATACGCGAACGATCCACTCCAGCGCCCCGGGCGCGATGTGCAGTCGCCTCCAGATCACGCGCAATGCTGTTGATCAGGTCGCGCATTGGCGGCAGCTTGGCCCAGGTCTCCGGCCGGCCCCGCATGTGGTTCAGGATCAAACCGGCATCGTGCTGCGCCACGGTCTTGGCAATCTGAGCGTCGAAGGTCAGGCCGGTGGGATCGTTGATGACTTCGGCTCCGTGCGTGATGGCCAGTTCCGCCACCTCGGCCTTGTAAGTGTCCACGGAAATCGGGATAGTCAATTTTCCGTGCAGTCGTTTCAACACCGGAATGAGACGGCGAAGTTCCTCGGCTGCGCTCACTCGCGTGGAACCGGGGCGCGTGGATTCCGCGCCGACGTCGATGATATCCGCGCCTTGCTCCTCCAGTTCGATGGCGCGCGCGAAGGCTCGATCCGGGTCCAGATACTTGCCGCCATCCGAAAATGAATCGGGCGTGACGTTGAGCACTCCCATAATCAGAGTGCGCTCACCGAGTGCGACCTTACGAGCTTTCAATTTCCAGACGAATGGTTTGCGGGGCATGGGTGTCAGGCGTCGGCCACTGCCTGCCAATTTTCTTTCGCAGACCCAGGTGGGACAGGCGTCGTAGTCGAAGATCCGCGACCCTCCCGGAACCCGCGTATTATCCGGGGTTTCGTCTGTCTAGCAGCATGGCTCTGGTTGTCAGCCTGAAGTCTGCGCCACTCCTGTCGTCTGAGCCGAAGCTCCGCTGTCGCCTTGCGATGGCATTTCAGACACAGCGTACGCATGTTGGTCAGATCGCATTCGCCGCCGCCCTCCGCCACCGGGATGATGTGATCTGCGTCCCATAAACTGCGGCGCCAGCCTTCCTTCAATCTCCATTGTTTCAAAAAGTCTCGCCGCGCCCGGTAATCCAGCTTGCGAAATTTCTTACGCAGCCCTTGGGTATCCACCCCGCACGCCGCGCAGATGCCGCGATCGCGCTCGAATACCTTCTCGCGCAAGTACGCCGGATCGGTACGCAGCCTCCATGCGTCCACGCAGTAAGGCGAGCAGAAGGTGCGGCGGCCCCGCGGAACTTCGAGTCCGCACCAGCGGCATAGCGCGCGCCCATTCGGTCCCTGCGGCAAAGAGCGCGTGCTCACCCAACCGCCTTTGCTGGCTCTGCGTGTACTTTCGGGGAAATCCTGGAACGAAGCGCGGTCAGACACGGAGCTCGTAACCTAACCCGCGCATTCCATCAATGATGCGCGCACGGATGGCGCCAGCGTCTTCAGAGGACAACGTGCGTTCGGTCGAGCCGACGGTCAGCCGGAACGAGACGCTCTTGAGGTTTTCCTCGAGAGGAGGTCCGGAGTACTGGCGCACATATTCGATGCGCTCCAGCAGCTGGCCCGCAAATCCCGCCAGTTTGCTTTCGAGGTCGGCCACCAGTTCTCGGGTCGCCGCAATCACCGACAGGTCGAACTGGCTGGACGGGTAGCGTCTCAGCGGCACATAGCGCTTCTCCCGCGGCCGCAATTCCTGAATGAGCGCCAGGTCCAGATCGAGCAGGGCCGCCCGGCCCTCCAGCATCTTCGGATGCAGCTCGAACAGGTTCGGATGCAGCTCGAACAGGCGCCCGGCAACTTGACCCTGCCACTTTACCTCAGCCGCGCGCGCCGGATGCTCGAAACACCGCGCCATGGCCGGTCGCACCTCCGCTGCTGGCATCAGGCACTCGGCTACCTGCTTCAACTCAAAAAGATTCTCCGCTGAGGGATCCTTGCTGTAAGCGACCGCCAGCAGGTGAGGAATCTCCCGGGGAAGACCTTTGGGTTGCTTGTGAATCTCGCGGCCAATCTCAAAAAAACGGAAGCGCTCGAAATGCTTGCTGTTCTCGACGACATTCCGATAGACGCCGGGCACGAGCGATCTCCGCATTAACGTCTGTCCCGACGCGATAGGGTTTGCCACGCGCACGTGGTCGTCAGGATCGAAGCCGAACATTTGCGCCAGCTCTTCGCTGATGAACGAGTAGTTATAGACCTCGGTGAAGCCTTGCGCCGCAAACGTGGCTCGCGCGGCACGATGAAACGTGCGTGTCTCGTCCGGGTGCTGTACCGCTGCCAGAACCGCGGGCGGCTGCGGCTGGATCGTATCGTAGCCCATCATCCGGCCTACTTCTTCCACCAGATCGTCCTTGAGCGAAACGTCTTTGGCGGCGCGCCACGAGGGAATGGTCACGGAGAAGACGCGCGGCGCCACATCGCGCACACCGAATTCAAGCCGCTCCAGAATATCGCGCATTTCGGCTTCCGACACCGTCCGCCCCAATCTGCGGATCACCCAATCGACCTCCAGCGCGACCTCGGACGGAGCCGGAATTTCCTTTTTCTCATCGCCCAGGCCGCCCACCAACCGGGAACCCGGCGCAATTTCCGGCATCAGCTCCACTGCGCGAGCCAGCGCCCGCACCGTATTGTTGGGGTCCTGAGATTTCTCGAAACGCATCGAAGCGTCTGTGCGCAGTTTGATGTCCACCGAAGTCTTGCGAATGCTCGCTGCCTGGAAATTGGCGCTTTCGAAAACGATGTTCGTGGTCTTGTTACCGATGGCGCTGGCCAGGCCGCCGATAACCCCGGCGATCGCAATGGGCCCGGATTTATCAGCGATCACCAGGTTACTCGGCTTGAGAGCGTACTTTTCTTCATTGAGCGCGACGATATGCTCGCCCTTCTGTGCCGTGCGGATGAAGATGGTGTCACCCAGCAACAGGTCGCGATCGAAAGCGTGCATGGGCTGGGCCAGTTCCGCCATGATGTAGTTGGTCAAATCGACAATGTTGTTGATGGGATTCAATCCAATCGCACTCAGCCGGTACTGGAGCCAAAGCGGTGAGGGCCCCACGGTCACGCTCTCGAAAACCAGCGCGCTGTAACGCAGGCATAGCTCGAAATCCTGAATCGCGATGTTGATCGGGCATTTGCCCTTGGGTAGTAGATTCATCTTGACCGGATCGAGCAGGCGGCCGCCCGAAATAGCCGCCACCTCGCGAGCCATTCCGAAATGTCCCCACAAATCCGGCCGGTGCGTGATGGATTTATTGTCGATCTCGATAACAGAATCGGGTCCGCAGCCGGGGATCGGAGCGCCCACCTGACTTTCGAGCTCGATAATTCCAGCGTGGTCACGATTCAGTCCCAGCTCGGCGCCGCTCGCCAGCATGCCATCGCTTTCCACGCCGTTGATGACCTTTTTTCCCAACGGCGCGTAAGCGGTCACCAGGCCCACTCTGCAGTTTGGCGCGCCGCACACCACGGTTTTCTCACCGTAGCGGCCGGTGACCACGCGAACTTTCACATTGTGCGTTCCCGCGAGGGGCTCAACGGAATCCACGCGCGCCGTGCACGCGTTACCCAGGGGGAGGCCGTACGTCTCAATGCCTTCACATTCGGCGGTCTTCATGGTGATGAGACCTTCGAGCTTGAGCGGCGAAAGCTCGAGCCCTTCGACATATTCCCGTAACCAGTTGTAAGAAAATTTCAAAACTGAACCTATTTAAATGCGACGATCTCAAACGCGATGATCAAAACTGTTCCAAGAAACGCAGGTCGCCGCTCTGCAGCAGACGAATGTCATCGATTCCGTAGCGCATCATCACCAGGCGCGTCAGCCCCAGCCCGAATGCAAATCCGTTCCACTTTTCCGGGTCGATTCCGCTGATCCGCAGCACGTTGGGATTCACCAGCCCGCAGGGCAACAGCTCCACCCAGCCGCTCTGCTTGCACACCGGGCAACCCGTGCCGCCGCAGATCAGGCATTGAATATCCAGCTCGAAGCCCGGCTCGACAAATGGAAAGAACCCCGGCCGCAGCCGCACCGTCACCTCGCGGCGAAAGACTTCGCTCAGCAACGTCTTCATGAAGTAGAGCAGGTGCGCCACCGAGACGTCCCGGTCGATCATCATGCCTTCAATCTGATAGAAGGTATGATCGTGCGAGGCGTCCACGCTTTCGTTACGAAACACGCGCCCGGGAGCAATCATCCGCAGCGGCGGCTGAAACCGTTCCATCCCGCGCACCTGCACAGGCGAAGTGTGGGTGCGCAGCAGGTGGCCGCCGGTGAGCCAGAATGTGTCCTGCGCGTCACGCGCCGGATGTTCCGGTGGAATGTTCAGTGCGTCGAAGTTGTGATATTCGGTTTCGACCTCAGGCCCGTCCAGCACCATAAAGCCGAGGGAGACGAAAAGATCCTCGATCTCCATCTGCATCTGGCTGACGGGATGCAGGCTGCCAGGGCGGGGACCGGGCGCCGGCAGTGTCACGTCCACCCATTCGGCATCCAGTTGGTCCCGGAGCGCCGACTCTTCAAATCGCTTCTTGCCGGCCTCGAGCGCCTCCTCGAGCGCCTGCTTGGCGGCATTCAGCAGCTTGCCGACCCGCGCCCGCTCCTCCGGGGCCAGCTTCCCCATTTCTTTGCTGATTTGAGCCAGCACGCCTTTACGGCCAAGCACTTCCACCCGAACCGGTTCGAGTTCCTGGGCCGAACGGGCAGCCGCAATTCTGGCCTCCGCCTGGCTCGCGAGCTCGCTGATTTGCTGATCCAGCATGAATCGAACATTTTAGCAGGCAGGCCCGGCGCGGCTCGCGGTTTACGGCGATTTGCGGCCGATTTTAGTGTCCGGCCGCTCGCCCTTGTATAATGACAGAAGCTGTTATGTGGCGTAACGGGAGGGCGCAGATTGCGTCTCCTCCAGTAGCGAAGTACATTCCCCCGCACCAGATGGAAGCCGCAGAATAAGGAGTCGACTATCTTGCCTTCTGAAGCAGCCCCTGCCAGCGAAGAGTTGATCATTTCTCACGCTTACCCCAGGCCGCAGCTCGAGCGCGACGAGTGGATCAACCTGAACGGCCCGTGGGACTTCTCGCATGACCCCGATGCCCGGTGGACTTCGCCCGCTCAAGTGGACTGGAACGCCCGGATCACGGTACCATTCGCTCCCGAGACGCCAGCCAGTGGTATTGGCAATACGGCGTTCTCCCGGGCCTGCTGGTATCGCCGCACGTTCGAGGCTCCGGAGCGCTCGGGCGGCCAGCGCCTGCTGCTGCATTTCGGCGCAGTGGACTATCAGACAACCGTTTGGATTAACGGCACAGTCGCGATGGGGCACGAGGGTGGCTATATGCCCTTCTGCGCGGATATCACCGATCTGCTGAACGAGCGAGGCCCCCAGACCATTGTCGTCCGAGCCGAAGACGATCCGTCCGACCTGGCGAAGCCTCGCGGCAAGCAAGATTGGCAACTCGAACCTCACTCCATCTGGTATCCGCGAACCACCGGCATCTGGCAGACGGTTTGGCTGGAGCGCGTTCCGCCCACTTGGATCGGCTCCGTCCGCTGGACGCCCAATGTGGAGCGCTGGGAAATCGGCTTTGAGGCCAAGCTGGATGGCGAGCGGCGGCAGGGGCTCAGACTCAAAGTCAAACTGCAAATTGGCGATCTGCTGCTGGCTGACGATACCTACGCCGTGGTAGCCGGCGAAGTGCACCGGCGCATCGCTCTGTCGGATCCTGGCATTGATGATTATCGAAACGATCTGCTCTGGAGCCCGAGTTCACCCACGCTGGCCGAAGTGCAGCTCCAGCTCTGGGGCGGCCGCGGCGAGTTGCTGGACACTGCCCGCAGCTACACCGCCCTGCGCTCCATCGGCGTTCAGGGAGATCGCTTCGTACTTAACGGGCGTCCGTATATCCTGCGCATGGTACTCGATCAAGGTTACTGGCCCGAAAGCGGATTGACCGCGCCGGACGATGACGCGTTGCGCCGCGATGTGGAGCTGGTCAAGTTGATGGGCTTCAACGGCGTTCGCAAACACCAGAAGATCGAGGACCCGCGGTATCTCTATTGGGCCGACAAACTGGGTCTTCTGGTTTGGGAGGAGATGCCCAGCGCGTACCGCTTCACGGCGGAATCGGTGCAGCGCCTGACGCGGGAGTGGATCGCGGCAATCGAGCGGGACATCAGCCATCCGTCCATCGTGGCCTGGGTGCCGTTCAATGAATCCTGGGGCGTGCCCGACTTGCCGGATAGCCCGTCGCAGCGCCACTACGTGCAGGCGCTCTATCATCTGACGAAAACGCTCGACCCCACGCGGCCGGTCATCGGAAACGACGGCTGGGAGAGTGTAGCCACCGATATCATCGGAATTCACGATTACGACGACCAGCCCGAGCGTATTGCCAAACGCTACGGCGCCGAAGAAGTGGAGTCGCGACTCTTCAAGCGGGAGCGACCTGGAGGCCGGTTGCTGCTGCTCGATGGGCAGGCGCACTCCGGTCAACCGATCATGCTGACAGAGTTTGGCGGCATCGCCTTTTCACCCGATCCCAATTCCACTTGGGGTTACAGCCGCTCCGAAAACATAGAGCAATTCGCGCGGAAATATACTGAACTGCTGGCCGCGGTGCGTTCGCTCACAGCGCTCGCCGGGTTCTGTTACACACAGTTCGCGGACACTTACCAGGAGGCGAATGGGCTTCTCTACGCGGATCGCACGCCCAAGTTTCCTATCGAGGAGGTCGCTCTGGGGACTCGCGGACCGCGTACCGCGCGCGACCGGCAGGTGGAGTGGGCCTGGCGGGAACGCATCATGAATTTCCAGCGTCACCAGTATTTGGTGCCGGCCGAAGACTACCGCACACAGGATCGCCACTAATCTCGCACACGTGACAGAGAATTCGAATCCACCGGCAGCTCCTCAGGAACCACCTGCGAGCCCGATCCGTTTGGCGGCGGGCATTTTCGAGTACCTGAAACCCCCGCAGCTTTTTCAAACATTCTGGCTCGCCGGCTTTGAGTCGGCATCGCACATCAATCCAGCGGGTAAGCGGCTGGATATGATCGCCGGGGTCCAGCACGACCGCCAGGCCGCTCACGATTACGCGCTGCTGCGTGAGATGGGCATCCGTTCAGCCCGCGATGGGTTGCGCTGGCATCTGATCGACCGCGGGTGCGGTAAGTACGATTTCTCGTCGTTTCTCCCCATGCTGCAGGCTGCCGAGCGCGAAGGCATTCAGGTGCTGTGGGATGTCTGCCACTATGGGTGGCCCGACGACATCGACCTGTTCTCACACGAATTCGTCAACCGCTTCAGGCAGTTTTCCGCTGCGGTAGCGCGCGTCGTTCGCGAGAACACCGAGCGGATCCCAATTTACACACCGATTAACGAGATTTCGTTCCTCACCTGGGCCGCATCGCGCGAAATAGTCTTTCCGCATGCGCACGGCCGTGACGACGAGATCAAGTGCCAGCTCGTGCGTGCCTCCATTGCCTGCATCGAGGCCGTCCGTTCGGTCGATCCGCGCGCTCGCTTTGTGTTCGCCGAGCCCATCATCCACGTCGTACCTCCGCGCAACCGGCCGGATCTAGAAAGAGCAGCGGCCACGCAGGATGCCAGCCAGTGGGAATCGTGGGACATGATCTCCGGCAAGGTCCGTCCCGAGCTGGGCGGCAACCCCAAATACCTGGACATCATCGGCGTCAATTACTATCACTCCAATCAGTGGGAGCATCCCGATGTGCGGCTGCGATGGGAAGACAATCCCCTGGACGACCGCTGGGTGCCATTCTATAAGCTGCTGGACGGGGTCTCTAAGCGCTACGAGCGGCCTATTTTCGTTGCCGAGACCAGCCACTTCGGTATTGGGCGCCCGCGCTGGATCCGCGAGATCGCCTGGGAGGTCTACCAGGCGCGGCGGCATGGGACGCCTATCGAGGGCATCTGCATCTATCCCATTCTCGACCGCTATGACTGGGGGGATTCGACTCACTGGCACAATAGCGGCCTTTGGGATCTGGTGCCTGACGAAACCGGCAGCCTGCGCCGCGTGCTGAACGAAGAGTACGCCGCCGCTCTGCGTTGCTCACAGAAAATGCTGGCCGAAATCGGCTGCGAATAAATCAAATCGGGTTGAGCCAGTTCGCCCGCGCTTCTGCGCGATCAGCCCGGCGTTGTAGTAGAGTTCCGGGCTGCGCTCGCCTCTCATTGCCCCTCATGCCGTTTTGCCGTCACCACAGGTTTGTTAGAGTCGGCTCCGTATGAGGAAATGGCTTATCAGCTACGTCCTGTATGCCCCCGGACTGGAACACCTGGATTTGGTCAATGCACTCACGAGCGCAGGTGCTACGCGAATCATGGCTTCTCATTGGGTGCTTCAGAGCGAAAAAAACGCTGTTGAACTGCGGGATCAATTCGCGGCGTTGCTGGCTTCGAATGATCAGCTCATTGTTGCGGAGCTGGGCCAGGAGGTTGTTTGGGGCACCAGACACTAAAAGCCGCTACCATCGACGCACAAAGGGCCCAATTGTCGACGTGCTAGCTTCTAGCGCGCCACTCTTCCTCTGTGAAGCAACTTGCGTGCGTCCTGCCTCAAGCCCGAACAGGCGATGTCCGGTTCACCACCACCCAGTAGTACCCCGCGGTCTTAACGGTCTGCAGGAACTGTGCGGAATCCACGGGCTTCTGGATGTAGCTGTTAACTCCAAGCTTAATCAGTCTCGACAATATCCTTCTGTTCCGCAGACGACGTTAATACGACTACTGGAATGGCGCGGGTCTGCGGCGTGGCTCTCATCTCACGGAGGACTTCCAATCCGTCGATCTTGGGTAATTTCAAATCCAACAAGACCAGCTTTGGCTGCTGTTGTGGCGATCGGCTGCTGTAGGCTCCCCGGCAGAAGAGAAAATCCAGGGCCTCCTCGTCGTCACGAGCCACCTCAATTCGATTGTTCACGTGATTGCTCGGGAGCGAGCGCAGTGTCATTTCCAAGTCGAGCGGATCGTCCTCAACCAGCAGAATCTCTATCTCTTCATGATTTACTGTGTCGCACCTTTATCTATCTCCGCTTCAGCCCAGATGCGCCCACCGTGCTTGTGAATGATTCGTTACACGGTGGCCAGTCCCACGCCAGTAACTTCGAAGTCTTCCTTGCGGTGAAGACGCTGAAAGACGCCAAACAACTTGGGGGCATACTCATATTGAAGCCCACGCCGTTGTCCCGTACGAAGTTCACCGGCTGACCTTCTACTGACATCTGCCCGATGTGAATCACGGCTGGGTTGCGCGGCGTGTATACTTGGCAGCGTTGGAGAGCAGGTTGTAATGTAAAAGACCTGCTTCATCAGTCCAGCGTCGTAGTCATATGAGAGACCCGTCGAAAGCAGTATTCGTCGTATTGGCAGCGAGTACCAAAGGCACAGGTGAGCGAGGCATTTACACTTCACGTCCACGAAGTCACTCAGCGCGCGCTGGCGCATGCACCATTATAGAAACGTGGCACGGACTGTTCGGCGTCTCGGCGTTGCGAGAGGCGAATCGCATAGCGATATTACGGATGCAAAAACAGGTGAGCAGAGCGACTCCCAAATGCGGAGCGCCCTGCCATAAAGTGGACAGCCGGCCTTATTGGCTCGCTGGCTCGAAATAGGTCTCGGCCAGCTCGGGCTTCGCTTCCACGGCCTTGCGCCAGCAGACGCGGGCCTCTTCCTCCTGCCCCAGTGACTTGCGGACATGGCCCAGGTTCAGCAGGGCTTCGGCGAATTGCGGCTGCTGTGACAGCGCCTGCTCGTAGTACTTAGCGGCGTCCTGCAGTTCGCCGCGCTTCTGCGCGATCAACCCGGCGTTGTAGTAGAGTTCCGGACTCTTCTCGCCCAACTCCAGGAGCTTCTTGTGCAGCGTGAACGCCTGATCGTAATCCTGGCTGGCCAGCGACAGAGCGGCCAGACCCCGCAAAGCATCGACCGACTCAGGCCGCAGCGAGAGGACATCTTCGAAGGCCTTGCGCGCGGATTTGGCGTCCTCCATCTTCCAATATGCGATACCGGCATTGAGGCGGGCTTCGGGCCAGTCATGCCGCTTGCTGAGGCAGGCGCTGAAGGCGTCGATACTGCCGCGGTAGTCCCCACGCTGTAGGCGCAGATAGCCCAGACGGAATTGCGCGTCATCCCACTCGGCATCTTTTTCGGGGATTTGGGAGTAGAGTCTCTCGGCTTCCTCGGCGTTGCCTTGCTGTTCGAGCACCAGCGCCAGGTTCCACAGCACCGCCGGCAGGGTCGCATCCAGCTTCATGGCGCGCTCGTAGGCGGCGCGAGCACGGTCCAGATTTCCAGTCTCCTGGAAAGTCACGCCCAGGTTCAAGTGTGCCTGAGCCGATTCCGGACGGATTTCGGTAGCCTTCAGGTAAGACTGCGTGGCGTCCTGATAATTGCTCGTCTTCTGATAAGCGACACCCAGGTTGAACCAGTTCTCGAAGCTGTCCGGAACCAGGTCCACCAGCTTGGCGCAGAATTTGGATGCGGCTTGGTAATCGGCCGCGGCAAACGCTGAGCTCGCCAAACCAGCCAGCGCGGCTTGAGAATGCGGGCGAAGAGCCAGCAGCTTTTCGGAGTAGTCGCGAACGGCGTCGTAATCCTTGCGCGCGATCTCGAGCGCCACCAGGTTGGCAAGCGTCTCTTCCGAACGCGGGTTGCGGCCCAGCAGGTTCAGATAAATTTCGGCCGCTTCGTCCATGCGGCCAGCCTGCTGCAGCGCCACGGCTTTGCCGAACAGAACTTCTTGACAGTCCGGATCCTGGCTCAGATGTCGATCGAAGGCTTCAAGCGCCTGCTCGGAATTTTCCAAATGTAGCAGGCAGATGCCAAGACCGAGCTGTGCTTCGGAGTTTCCAGGAGAGATTTGCAGCGCTTTACGGAAGTTTGCGGCAGCTTCGTACCAGCGGCCCAGCTTCTCCAGGCAGACCGCCAGCTTGAAATAACCGGTGCGATGGTGCGGCTCGACTTCAACCAGCTTGGAATAAGCTTCTACCGCTTCCTGATACCGTTGCAGCTCGTACAGAATGTGGCCCATGGCGGAGTACAGGGCCGGCTTGCTTTCCCCGCGCTCCACCGCCTTGCGCAACTCGCGCAACGCTTCTTCTGCTTTTCCTTCGAGGTGCAGAGAGACTGCTGTGGCCAGAGACCGCGAACGGTTTCCTTTATCGTCCGCGTCCGATCCATTCGCTGTTTTTGAACCGTTAGGTTTCCCCGCGCCGGTTTTACCGACCACGGCAAGGCGGGCGGATCCGATTTCCACCGGGTTCCGATTCACTGAGCTCATTGAACTTCCCTCTCGTTTCTCTTAGCGACGCGGAGCTAGCGTTCCGCGCGCCCTCTACGACTCCTTCGGCACCAGAATCGAACAGAGCTTGCCCAACAAGTCGCTGTTCTTGGTGACCTTCATCCAGTACAACCGCGCCTTCTCACTGCTTTCCGTGAAGAAGCCGACACCGCCCGTTTTGAAGCGATCGTCGCTCCACGAATCGACCAGCTGACCTTCAATCGAGGTCAGGAAGTGATTGCCCTTCACATCCACTTGCACGCGATAGGGCCGGTTGTTGTGCATCATGACTTGCAGCGGAGTCTCACCGCGAGATTCTCTCTTGCCGTCTACTACCTGGTATCGAACCAGCGCGACGATGGGCCGCGGCCCGGGCTCGGTAACGGCCAGCTTCATGGCGTAATAATTCTGCTCATCCACAGCGCGGAAGACCCAACCCACGCTCTTGCGTTCGATCTGCGTGAGGAATTCCAGCTTGTAATCCTTCATGTCCATGGAAGGCTTGTAGAGCGCCATCCGGCCTGGCCGAACGTAACCTTCGCGATCGTAGACCCAACTCTTTGAGAGGCCTTTGCCGCCATCCCAGCTCGCAAGCCCGGCGTGGAAGTTGTCGCCAACCTCGTAAACCGCTCGCCGCTGGATGGTCATGCGGATCAGGTCGCCCGGACGCAGCGTGATTCCATCGGACTTCATGCTGGAACTGCCGAACCACAGGAACGATGCCAGCATGATGCCCGCGGCCATGCCCTTCAAATAGCTCGGAACCGCAAATCGCTTGGTCCGGCTCTGAGTGATGGGAAGCACCTTGCCCTGCGGGTCAACAGTCGCGGTCTCGAACACGGTCACCATGCGAGGCTCAGGCACCGAGATCTTGAGCGCCAGCGGGTACTCTTCGTAGTGCATCTCGGGAAGATGCAGCGCCAACTTCGGATCCATTACATCGAAGCGATGCGGCAGCCGGTCGCCGGTATCCATCACCCGGAATTCCATCTGCTTCAGCAAGGCCTGAGCAAAGCCGGCGGTCTGAGCCTGCAAATCCGGAATGCGAATCTCGGTAGTGACGACCGCCTGCGCGCGATCTGTGGCCGCGGCGGACTCGATCGAGGACTGGGCAGGCAGCAGCGGCTGCGAAGCCATGGGCCGGAAGCTCAGATCGGACTCGAAGGTCGCGCAGGCCGGCAGGTTGAGCGAGCTTGAGAACTCCGCCGTTCTCGACATCACGGGGCACGCTGCCGAGTTGGCGATCAGCGGTTCGGCCGCGAAGAAGGACGGGCCGTTGATCAGCCGCACGGCGCGATCCGGCAGGTTGAGAGAAGCCGCGCGGTTGTTCGGGGTGGCGTTGCCGTTGTGCAGAGGGATCGAGGAAGCCGGCGCTGCCGCACGCGCTTCCATCGGGACCCAGCCGGCGGCGCGAGGCAAAAACGCCTCGCCATTCTTGCTTTCGGAGCCGAATGCCTTGGCTTCGGCTGGCGCGATTTCGGCCGCCTCGGTGGCTTCGAGCAGTGTGTCGCACTCCGCCGAGAGTTCTGGCACGTAGAGCGCGAAGTTGTCGACGGTGAATAGAGCGGTGGATCCGAACTGCGGCTGGGCGGAGCGTGCCCGCGCCGCAGGAAATTCAAGGACAGCGGCGCTCGTGGACCGCGGCATACCAGAATGCTGGAGCACGCTGCGGCCGGCATTGACCGGTCCGAACTGCCAGGCCACCGGCTCGGCGCTCGTGGCGCGTGCCGGGAATGCATTGATGGTCTGCGCCAGCGGGGCCGGCTGCGCGGAGACGCGCAGCGATGCTTCGACGTTGTGCTCCGACCCCAGATTCACTGAGAAGCGCCAGGTCATCGGATCTTCGAGCCAGATGTGCTGACCGACCTGGAAGGCCATCTCCGGAAGCATATCTTCGGGGTTCGCGCTGGCTTGAATCGCGACAGCGGAGATAGGCGGCCCGGGGAAGTACTCAATGTGTGCGGCGCCGGCGAGTCTGGTCTCGGATACCGGCTTGGTGATGCTGCCGGCGATGGGTTTCAACTGCTCCGCAAAACTGTCGCCTACCGGGAACCCGCTCTCCATCCTCAGTTCGGGCTCGTGCAGGTAGACGTGGGTGAGCTCCTCGAACGCCTCGAGAGCGATGCGACCGCTCCGCGTCACCTGTGCGCGATAGTCACCGGGCCGCAAAAGCACGGGGGCGGGAGAATCCACCAGCGGTGCGATGGCTTTTCGCTGCGCAAACCCCACACGGTCGCGCAGGCGGTCGATGGTGACGATGTTTTGCGCAAAGGCTCCTGCAGTGACTTCGAATTTCTGGTGCGCCGTAGCGCCGCGCGCCGCATCTGGTGACGCAAAGGAGAACGGGGCGGGGCGGAGTTCCGGGCTCGCCGCGGCCGGAGCAAAATCCGGCAAACTGGGCGTGGGGCGCTGCTTAATGACCTCGACAGGGCCGCGTGACTTTGTTGGATTTTCCTGCAACGCCGGTTTTTCGAACCGGAAACCCGCTACAGCCGAAGGCCGAGCCGTGGGTTCAACCGTGGGCATGTGCTCGAGAGCTTTGCGGACGCGTTCGTGGTAACGCTGCCGATGGTCGCGGCTGCAGAAGTCCTCGTCGAACAATCCTCTTAGAGGCCACAGATTTTTTCCGCAATATTGACAGCGCACTATGTAGCCTTTCCCTTAGGTCTCGCGGTTTTCATTATATTAAAAACCATCTGTAATTAAAGCCTTTTTCTGGCGATTTTTTTGGAAAGGCGTTAAAAGATATTGGTTAATTAGTGTCTAATTTCCAAAGATATAGCGCGGGGGGCTGACCAAGGTTAAGGCGTGCGTGCGAAAACAATATCCAACGATAACAGTCTGCTCTTCTGAGGCCCGATTTTTACTAATTTTGGTTCAATAGCCGGAATGGTTACGCGGCCGTGTTACCGCGGGATACGTGCGCGTAACGCCAGCCGCCCCTGATGCCGGACGAATACCCGCCGGCTACCTACTTGGTTCTCAGAGGGAATTCGAAGTACAGCAGGTCCCGCCCGGTTGAAGCTTCCTGTATCCCTGTCACGTAGAGGCGCGCGCCCGAATGGTGGCCGGTCTGAAAGTAGAAAAATCCGCCGGCGCTTTCTCCGGGGGGTATCATCTTCGCCGAAAACGCACGCCCTTCAATCTCCCAGGCATCCAGCGGATTCTTATGACGCCCGATCTTCGGTCCCTTGGTAGGCAGCGGTCCAGTGATTACGTTGGGCCGGTTGGTGCCGTTCAGATACCGAACATCTTGCGGCGGTGTAGCGTCGATATGGCTGCCGTCGGGCGCGATATAATCGACCCGAATCCGGTCCACCCGGATGGCCTGCCCGGTACTATTTTGAATCACCACCAGCACCGGCAGAATGCCGTGCTGATATGGATTAAGCTTGCCGAAGGCCGTGAGGGCCGTATCCGCCGTATCGTAAGGGGCCGCGCCGATAGTCACTTTTTGGCTAGTTTGGTGCGACGGAAAACCCTCCGCCGGGCCCATTGCGAACTTGGCGTGTTCCTTTTCGGCCGGCTGCGCCTTGTTCGCCCCCACCAGCGCGACTATACTAGCCAAGAGAGCCAAGCGTTTGAAAACAAAAGGCATTTATTTCGTATACCGCTTTCTTCAGGCGTTGACGCTCCCGGCCCTCTGCGTATATTTGCTGTTCCGGAGCGTGCGCAACCCCGCCTATTTTAAGTCTTTGCCGCAGAGATTCGGCTTTTTATCCCGTTCCTACAGACAGACTGTTCCCGGATCGATCTGGTTGCATGCCGTTTCAGTCGGAGAAGTACTTTCGACTGAACCACTTGCGCGCAGGCTGCGAGCCGAATTTCCGCGCTCCCCCCTGTTTTTGTCGACCAGCACCCTGGCCGGTCACACCCTCGCGCGCGAACGGCTGGCGGACGTGGCAAACCACATTTTCTTCGCTCCCACCGATCTCGCGTTCGCCATCCGGCGCGTTCTGCGGACCTTGCGGCCGCTAATGGTGATCATCGTTGAAACTGAAATTTGGCCGAATCTGTTCCGGGAAGTCAAACGCATCAACAGCGGTCTGGTAATCGTCAACGGCCGCATTTCGGACCGTACGGAGCGGAGTTATCGCGGGTTCCGCTGGTTTTTTGGCGAGGTTTTACACTGGCCCGATGCGGTTCTGGTGCAGAACGACCTCATGCGTGAGCGATACCTGGCGATCGGCGCGCCTCCCGGACGCATTCAGGTGACAGGCAATCTCAAGTACGACTCCATTCCCCGAGAACTGGAGCGCGATTCGCCTCTGCGAGCGTATATCGAGCGGCTGCATCCCGCTGAAGTCTGGATTGCAGCCAGCACCATGCCTCCGATGACCGAGGGCGATATTGATGAGGACGACGCCGTGATCGCTGCGTTCCACGACATCGCGTCGCGCCGATCCGGACTGCTTCTGGTGCTGGCACCGCGCAAGCCGGAGCGATTTGATGTGGTGGCGGCCAAGCTGCAACAAGCCGGCATCCGGTTCACACGCCGTTCGGCGCTCGAGAAACCACTGGAAATGCCGAGCGTTTTACTGCTGGATTCCATCGGCGAGTTGGGCGGGCTGTTCGTTGTGGCAGATGTGGTCTTCATGGGCGGAACGCTCGCGGCGCGCGGCGGACATAACATCCTGGAGCCGGCCCATTTCTCAGTGCCGATCATTTGCGGACCGCACATGGAGAATTTCCGCGATATTGCGAGTGCATTTCGAAAGCGCCAGGCCTTCGTCGAGATCATGGGACCCGGCGATCTGTCAAACGCCCTGGCAGGGCTGCTCGAAGACCGGCGGCGCGCAACGGAACTGGGCCGGCGCGCGGGGGCTTGTGCCGAGGCCGAGCGCGGAGCTACGGTTCGCGCCCTCGAGGCGATTCGGATAGTGGCCGCAGATTCCTGGCCCAAGTTTCGTCCACATCTGCCCGCGTTGGTTTTTTTGTGGCCGTTCTCGCTCGTCTGGCGCTCGGGAGCCGCGTGGAACCGGCATTTGGGTTTGAAGCGCCGGCGCACCTTGGACGTGCCCGTACTGAGCGTGGGGAACATCACGGTTGGCGGCACGGGGAAGACGCCGTTTGTCCTGTATCTCGCCGAGCTTCTGCGCAGCGCCGGACATAAGCCGGGCATTCTCAGCCGGGGGCACGGCAGGCATTCACTCGAGCAACACCTCATTCTGGAACCGGGGGCTCGCGTGAAGGTATCGCGCTCGGGCGACGAGCCGCAGATCTTCTTGCGATCGGGTGTGGCGCCGGTCGGCATAGGCAAGGACCGGTTTCGAAGTGGCCGGCTGCTCGAAGAGCGCTTCGGCGTAGACGTGTTGATTCTGGACGACGGGTTTCAGCATGTGCAGCTCGAGCGCCAGCTCGACGTCGTACTCATCGACGCGCTAATGCCCTTTGGCGGCGGCGCACCGGTTCCGTTGGGCCGGTTGCGAGAGCCCCTCCAAGCGCTTGCCCGGGCTGACGCTATTGTGATGACGCGCGTGGACTGCTGCCGTGCCGAAGCCAGCCTGGAACGCAGGCTGCGGCGTTATAACACGCACGCTCCGATTTTTCGCGCGCACACGGTTTCTAAATCCTGGGTGGACGCTGCGAACGGAAACCAGATCCCCACGGAGGCGGCCCCGTTCACGCGCGCGGGAGCGTTCTGCGGCATTGGCAATCCGGAATCATTCTGGTGCATTCTCGATTTGATGGGCATTCGCAGAGTTGATACGGTGGAGTTCAGCGATCACCACAAATATTGGACGCGGGAAGTCCGCCTGCTCCGTGACCAGTTCCTGGCTTGTAAAGCAGAGGCCATAGTCACTACGGAAAAGGATTCGATCAATCTGTGCGAGGGCTGGGAGGATCTGCTCGCGCCGCTGCGGCTTTACTGGCTCAAGATCGGAATACACGTGGAGGAAGAGGCGGCATTGGCCGAACTCATCCGGAGCCGGCTGGCATTTGGCGGCGAGGACTTCAAGACCTCCAGCGCCTTACAAAGTAAGGACTATAATCAATAGTAAGGAACATGTCCGCAGTAAGGAACATGTCCGCCAGCACTCTGACATTGACAAGTAAAGGGCAAATTACCATCCCCAAAGAGATCCGGGACTATTTGAAACTCCGCACGGGGCACCGGCTGGATTTCGAGATCACCTCTAGCTATAGCTAAGCAACGGACGGTCCCTGGCGGGAACGTCTCTGGCGGCAGAAACCTCTATTCGACCGGTTCTTTGTTTCCAACGACTTGCACCGAGGTTCCTGGAGAGCTAGCGGAACCGTCATCATCCGTCCACGGAACCGGGACGTGCGGGAGCTTAATTAAGGGAATGGTGCGTTCGCGGCGCCGCAAACCCGCGTCAATCGAAGAGATGAGCCAGGCGATTGCCGACGGATTCGCTAAACGGTGAGGGCGCTCGATACAAACGTCCTAGCTAGTCCGCTACCTGACGGCTGATGAGCCCGTACAGGCTCGAGCCGCCGAGAGGTTTATCGAACGTTGCCGGAAAAATGAGGAGCCCCCTGTTCATTTCCATTCTGGTTCTGTGCGAAACGGCATGGGTGTTGGCCCGAACCTACCGGCAACCAAAAGCTGAGGTCATTCGCACGCTCGAGCAGATCGTTGAGACGAATCTCTTCATTATCGAACGCGACGACCTGGTGCGCCGCAGTATTGAAATTGAACAGTTCCGGCTAGATAGATAGGTAAGGCGAACTTTGCGGATGACCTGATCGGCAATATTGCTCGCAACGCCGGGTGCGCAGACACAGTCACGTTCGACCGCGCACTTGCAGCCAGTCCTGAATTTACAGTGTTACATCGGAGTTCGGCGTAACACAGTCCAATCCTTACGGCGCACCGCCCAGAAAATCCCATTCGACGGCGCTGTGCTCCACGATGTGCGGGATGTCATCAGCCAGCAAGTAGCCACCGGCTGCCAGTTCACGGGCCGCGGCCTCGATCTTTTGGAGGAAATCCGCCCGGCTCGTGTAACGCTCCTGGATGGAAAGCCTGGGATCGTGATGCAGCTCGCGATCCGCCCGCGTGCGAGGGAAGGGAATGAACGACCCCTGCATGCTGTTCAGTTCGTCCGGAGCGCCAATGTCGGGCGTACGCAGATTCCAGCCGGTATAGGTAGCGAGCGGCACTTGAATGTCAGGCATACACAGGCCGGATGTTTCGTTGCCATCACGGTCCACCTGCGGCAATAGCATCGGAAATGCGTGACCCACCCGCGGCGGCTCGACGGTGATGACACCCGCGGTGCGAAATTCAGTTCCGTAATCCACGCGATAGGCTTTCTGGATGATTTGGGGAAAACTGACTCCGGGAATTTTGGGGAATTGAACCGCGCCCAGGGGCACCAGTGCGTCTTGCGCGATTTTGGGATATCGAGAAGCCGGCGGCTCCTTACCCTCGCGCACCCAGCCCTCCATTGCTAGGAGCAAGGCGCGCATGGCCCAGCGATAGTCGTTCGGGTTGGTCATGTTCCGGGTGTGGTTCTTGGGCGGCGGAAAAGATGCAGGGCCGTGCTGCCCGCCTGCCAGGAAATAGACGCGCGTGGTTTCCGGAATCGTGGCGTCCTTCAGACCGTCGATGGTTGTGTGAATCAGCGATGCCGAGCGGCCCCAGTATTCATACGCGGAATTCGTGTAGAAAATCCTGGGCACCACTGCATCCTTCATGGCGCGAACGAGCAAGCCATCGGTGACTCCGGTCTCGCTGTCGGTCTCTTCGAGATCAGTGAACGGGAAAATATCGGTCGGATAGAACGTGTTGAAAAACGGGTGGGCATCGCGCGAAGGCTGCGCGAAGCGAAAATTGAAGCTGCCGCGCGCGGCGCCGGCGACGTGTGCCAGTACGCCATCAAACACGCGCCTGTTGCCCTCGTCCCGGTTGAACCCGTAGTAAAGGAACGTGCGCAGAAAGCGGCCGCTCTGCGAAATCCCGAAACCGTAGGCGCGTTTCAGAAAGTTCCGCTGGTCACCGAGGACGGTGATATCGTTGCCGCCGTACTTGAGAAATGAGATCACGTCACGCACCGCGGCAGGTCCCAGTCCCACGAGCACGGGATCCTGGGCGGTGTATACCAGTTCGTAGAGTTTCCCGGGCTCGAAGCCGGCGGGCATGACCACGCGCGCTCTGTCCTCTATATGCCAGGTGTCGCGGGGGAGGGCGCGACGCAGGCCTTCCCTGGTATCGCGAACAGTGAGCGTGAGCTTCGGATCATCCGGGTTGAGCGCGGGATATGGGACATGGTCCCGGTCCGCAAGAGAGTTGCTGGTCTCTCTGCGATCGAGCACCCATTCGGAGCGGACGACGCCTGTGATAGGCCGCTCACCATCGCGCGCGATCGGCGCGTACAGCCGCATCAGTCCCTCGCGCCGTGGCACGTCGAACTGCCATCCCAGCCACACCAGCGTGTAACCATGCGCCAGAAGAAAATCGTCGCCGAACTGCTCCTGTGTGCGTGGATCGAGTGCGCCTGCAGCCCGGTCATACATGGACAGCATGCCTTTGGTGCCGCGATTCGACACCTCAAAGAGCACTGCGCCGTTTCCATGCGCTGGATCGCGCGGCTTCAACACGTAAAGGTCCGCCGAGAATTCGACCAGCCCTTTTTCGTTACGAGGCGCTTTATCGATATCGGAAATGATCCGGTTGGCAGGATTGCTCGGATCGACGGCAAAATAGGCTTTGCCGATCAAGCGCTCATAGGGGCCCGCCGGACCGAACGATTTTCCGCCGAGCACGTCGGAACGCTCAGAAAGCTCGATGCGCAGAAGAGCGGCCGGGGAGAGACCAGCCAGGCACAGCGCCAGAATGCAAGCACGTTGAACGGTCACTCGGATAGCTTACCTCCGTTTTATCGACAGGGGCACGACAGGCGGAAGCCCGGATAATACGCGGGTCCCGGGAGGTCGCGGATCTTCGACTGCGACGCCTGTCCCACGATAGGCAAGAATGCACGTTGCGCCTGTCCCGCCGGCTTCGGCGCGGAGAAAAAGTCTACTCGGGCAAATCGTCCTTGTCGTTATTAACCGTCTTGCCGGTCTTGCGGAATACCAGGTAGGCATGAATCAACGAATCGATATCGCCGTTCAGCACGCGATCCACGTCGCCGATGGCCAGTTTGGTGCGGTGGTCCTTGATCATGCGGTAAGGAGCGAGCACGTAGCTTCGGATCTGGCTGCCGAAGTTGATGTCGGCCTTGGCGGCTTCGGTCTTGCGCGCCGCCTCCTGCTTCTTCTCCAGCTCGAACTCATAAAGCCGCGAGCGGAGCTGTTTCATGGCGCTTTCGCGGTTTTTGTGCTGTGAACGTTCGTTCTGGCATTGAACCACGATACCGGTGGGAAAATGGGTGATGCGAACCGCGGAATCGGTCATGTTGACGTGCTGACCGCCGGCGCCGCTCGAACGGAAAGTGTCGATGCGGAGATCATCGGCACGGATGTCGATCTTAATTTCTTCGTCGATCTGCGGGTAGACGAACGCCGAGGCGAACGAAGTATGCCGGCGCGCATTCGCATCGAACGGGGAAATGCGAACCAGACGGTGCACGCCGATTTCGGATTGCAACAGACCGTAGGCATTTTCGCCATTCACTTCGAAGGTGACGGACTTTATGCCGGCGCCCTCACCTTCCAGGCGGTCCGTAATCACGGTGTTGAAAGCCTTGCGTTCGGCCCAGCGCAGATACATGCGCAGCAGCATTTCCGCCCAGTCCTGGCTCTCTGTGCCTCCTGCGCCGGGGTGGATGGTGATAATGGCGCTGCGGGCGTCGTTCTCGCCCGACAGCAGCATCGCGGTTTCAACGCTCTCGAGAGCCTCGGAGAAAGATTTCAGCTCGCGCGTGATATCGCCGTTGACGTTTTCGCCCTCGCGGGCCAGTTCGAACAAGGTGTCCAGATCGGAGAGAGACGCAACGATCTTGTGATCGTCCTCGAGAGTCCGTTCCAGCCGTTTGCGCTCCTGCATGATTTTCTGGCTCTTCTCGGGCTGAGACCAGAAATCCGGACGATTGATCTCTTCTTCTAATTTTGAGAGCTGGGTTTTCTTTTTGGGGACGTCAAAGATAGCTCCGCACGGCTAACGCCTGTTCGCGGAGCGGTGAATATTCCCGTTCGAGTTCTTCGATGGTCATCTCTAATCCAATTCTAACAAATAGCCGCGCTTGCCGACGTTGGTGGCCCTGGTTTTTCCCATCGGGACCGTGATGCCTTCGGCTTCGTGGATGTGGCCACAGAAAAGATATTCGGGTTGAACACGGTCCACGAAGTCGCGGACGGCTTTGCTGCCGGCGTGGAGGCCGTCGCGCACGCGGTCAAGCTCGGTGCCGTGGGGTGGCGCGTGGCAGATGAGCACCAAAGGATCAAGGCTTTCGAAGCGCGCCAGACGTTTGGCCAATTCCGCCTCCGTATACTCGCCAGGTGTGTTGAACGGTGTGGGGCTCGAATAGCCCAGGCCGGCCACATGATGCCGGCCAACGGTCATGGACTGCTCGTGGAAATCGTGAAATCCGAAGCGCTCGCAAAACGCGGCAATCTGATCGGCCGATTCGTGATTACCGGGGATGACGTAGAGTTTCTCGGCGCGCGACTTCAAGATCTTTCCGCAATCATCCAGACCGCGCGACCAGTTGACCAAGTCACCGGCCGCGAAATAGTAATCCGCGTCGGTGGCCATCAAACGTTCGAGCGCTTTGTGATTGCTGTGAATATCCGAGAAGATGAGCAGCTTCACGCTATCTCATGATAACGTGCGGGCCTCGGCCTTCTCGACGATTAACGCGCTACACAGCGATGACTTCGGCGCGGACAGGCGCCGCGACGGTGTAATCAGGGGCGGGCATCTTCGACAGAGTGGCCGTTGTACTACGAACCCGCGACTCTGACGCACTGAGCAGCTTGCGGTCGTGCGAGCGGTACAGCATGAGCTCGAAGCGATCGCGGACCTTGGTTTTCTTGAACAGGCGCGAGAGGTAAACCTTGACGGTGCCTTCGGCCAGATTCATGGCGCCCGCGATTTCCTTGTTCTTCAATCCCTGAGAGAGCAGCTCGAGAACCTGCTTCTCTCGCTCGCTGAAGTTGACGCGCTTTTCGCCAGGAGTGTCGAAGCCGGGATCGGTGACTTCGATCAGCACTTCGCCGGCGGCGATCCGCTTGAGCGATTGCACCAGCGCTTCCGGCGAGAGCCCTACGGGCAGAATGCCGCGCACGCCACACTCGAGCGCCTGGAAGATCAACTCGCGCGACATGGGACCAACGCGAATGACCAGGTTCGAGCCCGGAATGCGGGTGTGCAGACCGGCCAGAGTTTCGAAGGTGAATTCGCCGGTGAGGTCTAACAGCACCACGTCGGGCGGAGCATCTGCCAAAGCATCAGCCGAGTGTCCGGCCACGTCGCCAGCGGTGGATAAGTCCAAGCCGGCGCTGGCCAGAGCTTTCACAAAACCACTGGCGAGCACAGGTTGATCGGTGAATATAAGAACTCGAATCATATTGTCCTTTCTTTCAACTGCGTCTGATGAGGACGCCGTCCGCAGGCAACGCTTTCAACCTGTTGCGCCGGCGCGCGCTCCGTCTTCGATGTTTTTCAAAAAAGCAGATCAAATTATCTATCTCCGCTCTACGCTGGTAGAGCTGATGCAGTAAGCGTCTGATAGAAGGTCGGTAGATCATGGCACTCCTTAGTTCCAGCGTTATCAATTCCGTTTATCCCAAAGCTTCCTGCTCTGTCAGCCGCGGCGTACGGCGCTTTCGGAACCAGTGTTGCTTCGGGTCCTTCACATTCTCCTGGTCTTCGAGGCCGCTGATGGAGGATGTCAGGGCCGATATTTGTTTTCTCAGCGCGCTGCCGTGCGAAAGCAGCCGGCCTTCCGCGTACGCTTCCGAGAGTCCCGCGTAATCATTGGGCATGCTCTGGTGGACTGGAATGCCCAGCATTTTCTTGGCTTCGTCGGCGACTAGACTTTCGTCGTATTCGCCGCTCCGGTTGAGAATCAGCCGCACGCGATCGATGGAGTAATCATTCGCCCGCAGTTCCTGCAGGATCTGTTTCACCTGGAAGAGCGAGAGCACATCCGGTGAAGCCACTAGAAACAGCTCATTAATGCTCTCGAGGATGTTCATGGTGTAGGGCGTGAGCGTGCAGCCCAGATCCAGAACCACCCACTGGTAGCGCGAACGCGCGTAGTTCAGCACTCGTTCGACTTCGCGCTGTTCCGGCATGCGCTCGAGGCGAACCGGCCCCGGGCCCGAGATGATTTCGAGACCGGGATAGCCATTCGAGATCAATTTATTCCAACTTGCCACGTCCAGGCCCTGCGAATTACCCATGGCGTCGAGGACCGAGTAGGGCGTTTTTGCCCGCATGATGAATCGAACATTGCCGCCGGTAACGTCGAGATCGGCAAGCAGAACGTGATGCGTACCGGTTTGATGCATGCGTTTGCCGAGTTCCACCGCTGTATGGCAGGCAATGGTAGTTCCGCCGCATCCACCCTTCGCCGAAAGAAAGGCCAAAGTCCTGCGGTCTGCATTGGTGAGGAACTGATTACGCATATGCTGATCCAGCTTGCGGTGCAGCACATCATGGAGGCCTTTTTGGAGCGGCAAGTAAAAATATTCTTCGACACCCGCCCGCATGGCTTCCAGAATGGGCTCGGGTTCAGATGACGTGTTCACCGCAATGATCATCGCGCTTGGCGAGGCCGCTTTCACTTGCCGGATGCGGTCTGAGACGATGTTCTGGAAGATGGCTACGTCAATGATCAGGATCTGCGGCTGCGAACTCTGCAGCCAGTCCTGAAAGGTCGACCAGGCAGCGCAATCGTTTTTTTCAACCAAGATCTGGTTACCAAGTTGCGCGCAGCAAGACTCTACCTCTTGCAGCAGCTCCTTGCGTTTGATCACCAGTCCTATAGTCATCAGTCTCATAGCAGTGATATTTTGTCGGATGGCGCGTCCAAAGCTTTCCGGCGAAGGAGCCCTGGCCGCGCTACCGAAGTTCCCCGGCGTCAGAAATGCCGGATCTTATTGGTTTAGGGACGCGAACTGCGGAAGCTGCGACGAACCCTTATGGTTGGCCGGCGGCGAGTACTTCCGGAACTTCGTGGTGTTGATGCGTACGGCTACCAGCGGCGAATTATCCTCGGCCTTGGTAACGCGCACCACCGTGCCGCCGCAAAACCAGCACTTGCGCTCAAAATTGTGGTTGGCCGGCAGGGCCATTTCGATATTCAATGTGTCGCCCGGACGTGGAATGTCTTCGGGCCCGTCCGAGGGCAGCCAGCGAATCAGGATTCCGCTGCGGCTGATGTTCTCAACGAGCTTCATGGTTCCGGACGAGCGTCTGCTGCCGGGGGACACGCGACACTCGAGCGCCAGGTTGATTCTCTCGTGCGAGCGTTGTTCGAGTCCCTGCAAAAGCTCGCGATACCGGGCGGCGACTTTGTTGGCTGACGAATTCATGAATCCTCCCTTGCTGTTCACCGTTTCTTGTAGCCGGCCACTGTTTTTTAAGTGCATATCAAGTTAGCCGCTTGGTAATAAGCAAGAGCAGTTCCAAAGCTAATAGCGACTAAGTGCTTGGAAGCGTGAGCCAGGAAGCGCAGGTTATACAAAGTCATGGCGACAGCATGTCTCAAATGCAGCAGCCGGCAGGCCGCGGGCCGAGTCGAATGGGGTGCGGGGTAACGAGTTAATAGCGGCTGGCACTTTGGTGACAGTTTGTCACCGCGCGGGCGGCTTTTCACCGGGCGCCCGAAGGTCGCGTAAGTGTGCCATTTATTTGGGGATCTCTGACGCGCTCTGCCCGCCGGTGGCGTGGCCATTTGCCGCCCTTGCACGGGAAGGTTGTGGCACCCGAACTGCGAGTGATGAATACGATGAACTCACCCGATAAACGAAAAAAACAGCGCCAGTTATTCGACGGCGTGCTGGAGATTTATTGGCAGGACGGCACCGGAAACAGCCGGATCATGAACGTCCGCGCCATCGACCTGTCGAAGACGGGCGTGCGTGTGGAATCGCCTGAACCCATTGAGCAGCGCACAGAAGTGTACGTGCGCGCCGAGCAATACGGCTTGACGGCCAGCACCATCGTGCGTCATTGCAACCAGCGCGGCTCCAAATACGTACTGGGCCTGGAATTCAATACCGAAACCAAGGGCTCGGGCCGAGAGGACGGCGAAACGGAGGTGGACTACTATGAGGCGCTGCAAATCAGCCCCAACGCCGAGCCCGAGACGATTCATCGTGTGTATCGCATCATGGCGGCGCGATACCATCCGGATAACACCGAGACCGGCAATCAAGAGAAGTTTCTATTGTTAACCAAGGCATACAACACGCTATCGGATGCCGACAGGCGCGCGGCGTATGACGACATTCGGCGCAATCAGCGGACGCAACCGCTCCCTATGTTCGGGCTGAAGGAATTCGGCGAGGGCGTGGAAGGCGAGGCTAATCGACGGCTGGGTATTCTTTATTTGCTGTACCAGCGGCGCCGCACGCACCCCGACGACCCCGGGCTGTCGGTGCTCGAGTTTGAGGCGCTGATGTCGTTTCCCAGAGAGCACCTGGATTTCGGTATCTGGTTTTTGAGCGAGAAACAGTATATCCGGCCCGGTCACAACTCTGATTATGCGATCACGGCGTCCGGAGCAGAGCATCTGGAGGCGGCCCTTGAAGCCGATGCAGCGTTCCGCAAGCTGCTCAAGGCAGCGGCACCTGGCGCGCGGCCGCAGTGTGGCGCTGACGACCTTGCGGCGACGCAAGCGCTGGCCATTGTCCGGGCGCGGCGCGGGGCGTGATTGAACGATGCTATGCTGGGGGCGAAATGCCGTCAGGCTACCGACTGGCAAGGCGTGGAGCGGTACAGTTTCAGCTTGCGAATGAGCGTGCGACGCGAAATCCCGAGAATTTCGGCGGCCTTCTGCTGATGGCCGCCCGTCTGCTCCAGCGCTTTGAAAATGGCGTTTTGTTCCATGCCGTCGAGCGAACACGGCTCTCTGTCATCAGTTTGCAATGGTCTGGAGGTTTTGCTGGTCACCTCGCGGGGAAGATCGATGGCTGCGATCTCTTCCCCGGTGCTGTAAATAGCGGCGCGGGTCACAATATTCTTTAATTCGCGCACGTTACCGGGCCAGGGGTAACGGCGCAGAACTTCGATGGCATCGGAGGTAAAACGGCGTCGCGGATCATGCTGTTGCAGGAAGAATTGCGCCAGCGGCCCGACATCGTCGCCCCTCTCCCGAAGGGCCGGCACATGAATCTGGATGGCGCTCAGGCGATGAAACAGATCCGCGCGGAATCTGCCGGTGTGAATGGCTTCCTCGAGGTTCACATTACTGGCAGCAACCACACGCACGTCGGTGGTCACCTTGCGCGTTCCACCCAACCGATAATAAGGAACTCCATCGAGAACGCGGAGCAGCTTCACCTGCGTCTTGGGATCCAACTCGGCGATTTCATCCAGGAAAAGCGTTCCATTATTGGCCGCTTCGAACAGTCCCTGCTTCATGGAGTCGGCGCCGCTGAAGGCGCCTTTTTCGTATCCGAACAGTTCACTCTCAATGAGATGTTCCGGCAGGGCTCCGCAATTCAGATCCACCCACGGCTTGGTGCAACGCAATGAATAGTGATGAACGGCGCGGGCGACAAGCTCTTTGCCGCTGCCGCTTTCGCCGCTAATCAAGACGGCTACGTTAGTCTGCGCCAC
The DNA here is from genome assembly GCA_003223115.1 of Acidobacteriota bacterium. Classification (GTDB taxonomy): domain Bacteria; phylum Acidobacteriota; class Terriglobia; order Bryobacterales; family Bryobacteraceae; genus QHXW01. The sequence continues at coordinate 5,037 of QHXW01000028.1, read as the reverse complement.
CTTGATGACCAGTTCCATCATCTGCTGCATCGGCTGGCTGGCAATGATCGCCGAAAGGCCGAGATAGCTTTGCGGGCGAGGAGCAGCGCGTTCATCCTCAGCCGCGCGGGCGCAAGTGAGCATCGCCTGCGAATGCGTTTTACGTGCTGTCTCGATTGCCCCAACAGCCGTCATTCCTGCGTCCTCCGAAAACGGGTCCCTGTTCCGACTCTGGAACAATTCGTCACAGCATCCGAGTCGTCCCCACTATTTTTAGGCCGTCTTGTCACACGATGCAAGGTCTTTGTTCTGAATTCAGAACATTATTTCCAACTTTTTATCCAAAGTTAGTAACAATCATCAGCGCGTGATGTTAACTCTGAACGTTACGTGCCGGAAATTGATTACTCGAGTTACTACAGGCATGTCTACTTGGGACGCACGACGATGATACTCACTTTGGATGGGGAGGCTCGAGGCCGTCATTTGACGGGCTCTCCAGTGACACTCTGTCACCGTTGAATTGTGCCATCCGGTCGCAAATCAGGTTCGCGGTTAATTCTGCCCGGTTTCCCGGAAAAACATCAACTATTGCAGGTAGACGGGTTTACAACCAGCCGCATGTCCGGGGCGCCACTTGGTATGGTGCTTGCACTAATCGGGTCTCGGTGGACCAAAACTACAGTACGATGCCGTTAAAAGCCCGAATATATATCGGCATGATTTCTATGGCTGGCGCGCTGGTCTCCCTCTTCGGGCTGACTCATTGGAACTCGCAGAATTTGGCCCGTGCGCTGTGCTTTCTTGCCGTTTCGGCCGTCGCGTCGGCCCTCAAAGTAGCCCTCCCGAGCATCACCGGCACGATGTCGGTGAACTTCCTTTTCATTCTGATCGGCATCGTCGAGCTGGATCTTCCCTCCACGTTGATCATTGGATGCACTGGCAGTTTGATTCAGTGCTTGTGGAAGTCCAGAACCAAACCCAAAACCTTCCAAGTCATCTTCAATACCGCCGCGATGGCCATCTCTGTGGCCACTTCGTATTACACCTATCACGCGAACTTGACCGGCATGCCCAGCGACACCAATCCGATTCGTCTGGGAATTACTGCTTGCGTCTTTTTCCTAATGAACACAGTGCCGGTGGCCGCGGCAATTTCGATGACCGAGGGAAAGTCGATCACGAAAATCTGGTACGACTGCTACTTTTGGTGCTTTCCGTATTATCTGGGCGGCGCTTCGATCGCCTGGATTCTGGCGGTGCTGAGCCGGCAGACTCACTGGCACGCTTCCCTCGTTCTGATTCCTGTCATTTACTTTATTTACCGCTCGTACCGTACTTATCTCGGCAGGCTGGAGGACGAAAAGAAGCACGTCGAAGAAATGGCTGCTTTGCACCTGCGCACCATTGAAGCGCTGGCATTGGCCATCGAGGCCAAGGACCATACGACCCACGATCATCTCCGGCGCGTACGCATCTACGCCATGGAAATAGCCAAAGACCTGGGACTCCCGCCAGCGGAAATGCAGGCGCTGCGTGCGGCTGCTCTGCTGCACGACATCGGTAAACTGGCTGTGCCCGAGCAGATCATTTCCAAGCCCGGCAAACTCACGCCAGAAGAGTTCGAAAAAATCAAGATTCATCCCGTCGTCGGGGCCGAAATTCTGGAGAGCGTGCAGTTTCCTTATCCGGTGGTGCCCATCGTGCGCGCCCATCACGAGAAATGGGACGGCACGGGATATCCCGGCGGCCTCAAGGGCGAAGAGATTCCCATCGGAGCGCGCATTCTTTCGTCGGTGGATTGCCTGGATGCGCTGGCATCGAACCGCCAGTATCGACGTGCTCTGCCGCTCGACCGCGCCATGGAGTTCATCGCTTCCGAGTCCGGCAAGAGCTTCGATCCCAAAGTGGTGCAGGTGCTTCAGCGACGCTATAAAGAATTGGAACAGATGGCGCACTCCCAGAAGTCGGATCAGAAGCGCCTCTCGACCCACGTCAAGATCGAAAAGGGCCTGGCTCCAGCCGCCGGCTTCGAATTTACTGGCGCGCAGCCCAGCTTCCGCAAGGACATTCTCGATCCGCTGTGTTCAATCGCCGCTGCCCGCCAGGAAGTGCAGATGCTGTTCGAGCTCACACAGGACCTGGGCAATTCTCTGAGCTTGAACGAGACACTGTCAGTGGTCGCGGTGCGCTTGAAGCGCCTGATTCCGTATGACTCGATTGCGGTCTACGTGCTGCGCGATCAGAAACTGATACCCGAGTACGTGAATGGCGAGAATTTCCGGCTGTTCTCCTCCCTCGAAATTCCCGTGGGCGAAGGCCTCTCGGGCTGGGTAGCGCAGAACAAGAAGCCGATTTTGAATGGAAATCCGTCGGTTGAAGCCGGCTACATGGGCGACCCGGGTAAATTTAGCACCCTGCGTTCAGCGCTCGCGGTTCCGCTTGAAGGACTGAACGGAATGGTAGGCGTGCTCACGCTGTATCGCGCGGATAAAGATGCTTTCGCCAAAGACAATTTGCGCATTCTGCTGGCTATCAGCTCCAAAGTTTCACTGTCGATCGACAACGCGCTGAAGTACCGGCAAGTCGAGAACTCGGCAACTATCGACTACCTGACGAACTTGCCGAACGCGCGTTCGCTGTTCCTGCGGCTCGACAGTGAACTGGCTCGCTGCCGGCGTATGAATATCCCGCTGGCTGTGCTGGTGTGCGATCTGGATGGGTTCAAGCAGGTGAATGATTGTTTCGGCCACCTGACCGGCAACAAAGTGCTGAGCCGGGTGGCGAATGGTTTGAAGCAGAACTGCCGCGAATACGACTATGTAGCGCGGATGGGCGGGGATGAATTTGTTCTACTCCTGCCGCACATCACTCCGGACTCGGTAGAGGAAAGAACCCGGCAACTAACGCAGGTTGCCTCCGAAGCCGGAGAAATTGTGCCTGACAACGGCCGTTACCTTTCGATGAGCGTGGGCGAAGCTTTCTATCCGGCCGATGGAAGCAATGCGGAAGATTTACTGGCCACGGCGGACCGGAGAATGTACAAGAACAAGCAGCAACAAAAGCTGCAGCGTACCGGTGCGCCGGAGATATTGACTGAATCAAAACTTGCCGTAGTAGCCGTGCAATAACCCGAAATTGATGTAGACGGATTTGCGGGCAGGCATTCTCGGGAGAACAGGCATATGTGGATTCGGCGGTTGGCAAGGCACGTGAGTGCGTTCGTACTCACGACTCTCGTCGCCGGGCTACTTGGCGCCACCTTGGTACGATTCGGCCCAGGCTTTGAGGCCGACGACCAGCGCCTCGATCCACGCCTCAACGAGTCGAGCATTCAAGCTCTAGAGCAATCGCATGCCGGCGAACGCAACGTTTTCCAATATTACTCACATTACCTCGGCCGCATGCTGCGGGGCGATTTCCGCGTCTCCCGTTCGTTGAGCCGTCCGGTGAGTGAACTACTGGTGGAAAGAGCGCGTGTCACTTTACAGTTGATGATCGCGGGAATTGCCGGCGGATGGCTGCTGGGCCTGCTGTTGGCGGTGCCGGCAGCCGTGAACCGCGCGCCGCTCTACGATCTCGTCACCACCTGTATCAGCGGCTTCTTCCTATGCGTGCCGTCAGCCGTTCTGGCGCTACTCCTGTTCTTCGCCAACGGTCCGGCCAAACTCGCCATCGCGCTGGTGATTTTTCCCAACGTGTTCCGCTACGCGCGCAATCTGATCATCGAAGCGTACGGCGAGCCACACGTTTTCGTGGCGCAAGCGCGGGGCCTAAGCCCCACGCGGGTTTTCGTCTGGCATGTTGTGCCGTGGATCGCCCCTCAGTTGCTGGCGCTCGCCGGCGTGAGCCTGAGCGTAGCCTTCGGAGCGGCCATCCCCATCGAAGTGCTCTGTGATTTTCCCGGGATCGGGCAGCTCGCGTGGAAAGCAGCGCTGGCGCGCGACCTTCCCGTGTTGGTCTCGCTCACCATTCTGGTTGCGGCATTTACGCAAATCGCCAATTCGACGTCAGACCTGGCGATTTCCATCTGCACTCGGGACCGGCGATGAGAATTTTGCGCAAAGCCGCCCTGGTGATCCTGGTCACGGTATTCGCCATCTCCATGCTGGCGGACGCGTTCGCGCCAATCCCTTATTCTCTGCAGTTTCGTGAATCCATTTGCGCGCCGGCTTCGCGCCAGTTCCCACTCGGAACCGACGAACTGGGCCGGGACCGCTGGTCGCGCCTGCTGTACGGCACCCGCGTATCGCTGCTTCTCGCGCCTGGAGCAGCAATTATTTCAACCGCCATGGCCGTGTTAGTGGGCGGAGTGGCCGGCTACATGGGCGGCTGGTGGGACCGGGTAGTTCTGCGTTTGATTGACCTGTTTCTATCCATCCCCTGGCTGTTTCTTTTTCTGATCACACGCGCACTGCTGCCTTTGAACACCGCGCCCATTGATTCGATGCTGGTGACCTTTGCCGTCATGGGCTTGCTCGGCTGGGCCGGGCCGGCGCGAGTCATTCGTATCGGGGCGCAGTCACTGCGCAACTCCGACATGATTCTGCACGCGCAGGCGTGCGGATGCAACGGGGTCCGGCTGATTCTGGTGCACATGATTCCGAACCTGAAACCGGTGGTGCTCGCGCAGTTCTGGACTTCCATTCCAATTTTCATTCTGGGCGAAGCCAGCCTGGGTTTGATCGGCCTGGGTGTGGCTGAGCCGCTGCCGTCCTGGGGAAATCTTTTGCGCGATCTCGGGAACCCGCATTTGATCGCAACCAATCCATGGGTGCTCGCGCCGCTCGGCCTGCTGGTGATGGTGATGACCTGCTTCCAGTTTGTTCTGCCGCGCAAGGAGTCTTTCGTATGAGGCGCCGGACGTTCATCGCGGTTGCAAGCTTATGGCTGTTCGCGGCTATCCAGGCGCCGGCGCAATGGGGCGGCGAACTACGCTTCTGCGTGCGCAACGAACCCAAGACCTTCAATCCGCTGGCTGTCGAAGAAGAGGCCGCCGAGACCATTCGTTACCTTACCGGTGGCGTGCTGGTCCGAGTGAACCGCCAAACGCAGGAG
>QHXW01000206.1 GCA_003223115.1 Acidobacteriota bacterium | reverse complement strand
TCGATGTAGAGAAAAAGAAAATTGCAGGCTGGCCTGGCAAGGAGGCCGTTCCGGTACGGCGTCACGCAGCGGTGAGGAAAAAAGGCTGAACGCTGTTGATACCTGCAGCGTTGGCGCCGACGCCATTTTCAGTTGACGTCGTAGGAATTCAAAACTGCCTTCCCCATTGATCGTATGCGCAGACGAGAATGGCAGAACCGCGCCCACTTCCTTCCCGTCTCCCAGAATTGATGCGACGCATCCTGGTATAGCGGCTCACGTGGTTACGAGGCGCAGGCGTGCGCCGCCTGTTCTTAGACCAAAACCCGGATATTTTCGAGCCAACAGATCCAAACCTGGTTGCTCTGGACGATGCACTGATGGCTATTGGGCAGCAAGGACTTCAGCTTACATCGTCAGCTTCTATCCTGTCATTCGCCAAAAATACGTCCGCGCACCATGGTTCATTTTTCGCGAGAATAGTCGAATCCAATGCCGGTCATCAGGCTCTCGCCGTCGAGAACCTAGCTCTACGGCTTCAACTGTCCGCGTTCAAGAGGAAGCGGAAAAGGGCCGTGCTTACGCAAGGGGACCGGCTGTTCTGGGTCGGCATATCCCGGCTTTGGAACGGTTGGCGGGATGCGCTGGTTTTTGTTCAACCGGACACAGTCGGGTGGTGGCAACGGGAACGGTTCCGAAAGTTCTGGGCCCGGCTATCTCAACGCGAGCGTGGTCGCCGAGGAAAACCGGCCATCGCCGGTGGCATTCGAGGGCCTATTTTGCGAATGGCTGCGGCCAATCCCCTCTGGCGCGCCCCCAGAATCCATGGCGAACTGAAGATGCTCGGGATTGTTATATCGGAGCGCACCGTCTCGCGGGTTCTCCGGACGATTCGTTCGCGCCCGCCGTCTCAGACCTGGAAGACATTTCTGCGCAATCACCTTGGCGAGATCGTGTCCGTCGACTTCTTCACGGTGCCGACCGTCCGGTTAGGAGTTTTGTTCGTCTGCTTAGTGCTGGAGCATCGGCGCCGAGAAGTGCTTCACTTCAACGCCACCGATCACCCCACATCCGAATGGGTTTCACAACAGAATGGTCGAGGCATTCGCTGATCGCGAGGTGTTCAAGTTCAGCAACGATCCACACTTTGCCCCTAAGGTTCGGGACATTGTGGGGCTCTATATGAACCCGCCAGACAAAGCCATCGTTTTGAGCGTGGACGAGAAAAGCCAGATTCAGGCTCCCGACCGGACGCAACCGATCCTCCCGCAACGTCCCGGCCTGCCCGAGCGGCAAACGCACGATTACCAACGTCACGGCACGACGACACCGTTCGCTGCGCTGAATGTCCTGGAACGGATGTTCACCCTTGGGGCGGAGCGAGGTTTTCCCGCTAAGGCATAGTATTCTAAACCAGACAGCTTGGAATCCGCCAGACATCGGGAATGCGAAGGGCTAAAGCCGCTGGGTTGCCTCGCAAGCAACGGGCGGTCCCTGACGGGAACGTCTCTGGCGCCAGAAACCGACGACACTTGACACGTTTGTCAGACTAGAAGTGGATTCGGCAAGCTAAGGCCGTTCTAACACTGGCGTTCTATACCCGATCGCAAGCATGGCCCCGGTTTTCATCCGATCCCTGGCATTGGTTTGGCGGTCTGTTGCCGTTTCGGCTACGGATCTGACCCCGTTGGAAAGTTTCTATTTACGCATCGGAACCGGGCCGAGTCTACTATCCCCGATCGAAATAGGAGAAATCATGAGCAGGAACAAGCCGACAGGCCCACAGAAGGGGTCTGTCCACAAGAAGTGGACTGGAAGGCACTTCGTGCACCCGGATGCCGCCGGGATCGATGTGGGCGGCAGCGAGCATTGGGTGGCCGTCAGTCCCGACCGCGACCCCGAGCCGGTGCGGCGTTTCGGATGTTTTACCGCGGATCTGCGTGAGATGGGGCAATGGCTGGTTCAAAAGGGCGTGCGGAGCGTGGCCATGCAGTCGACTGGCGTCTATTGGATGCCCGTGTTAGACTACGCTTCACACTGCACATCCTTGCAGATCGAATGGTCAGGAAGGCGCATGCCCTTCTGTGGACCAGCGGGCCCAGGATCTTCATACAGACACGCGTTTTGATCATTATAGGGATGAACGCGAAGCATTCCATGATGTTGCCATCGGCGTATGGTTTCCACCGAGACCTTCCGCTTCTCAGCGATCTCTGAGAGAGTCAGTAAACCGCGCTCGCGGAGGCGCTCGTAACGATCGTTGAGATGATAGGTAATGCGAATGCGGCTGATGGTAACAGAATCGAACTCTAAACCCCCGCCGGTTTTGTAGCCTCGCGCATTCAAGAGGGCTGCGATTTCGTTCATAGTTGTGGTGATCCAACAACCGGTCTATCTCAGCGATTAAGGCGGGACTCTGCTTGCGACCTTGGAAGTAACCTAACGGCCGCGGAAGGCTGAACGTCCTGTTGACGCTTCCTCGGAAACGCACGGATACTTCGATCTGCTCGGCCTTTCGTAGGGTGACATCCTCGATGAGGAGCCGAACCATGCGCTTGCGCTCGCGATGGGGCGTATTCGGATCCCGCCAGAGTCGAGGAAAATCGCTAGCCAACGAAAGGATCTGTTGGCGCTGGTTAGGATCCGAGATCTGGCCATCGTGCTCGCGCTGGCGCTCGTAGTGTTGCTCGGCTTCGGCGAGCGTGCGAAGTTTTTCGTTCCAGTCCGTTTCCAGAGAAGCGGCGACGAGACGATTATCAGGGTCCCAGGGCCACGGGCGCACCGCGGACACGGACCTGCCAATGCTGGACCATCTCAAGATTCCGAAAGCTGACTTGATCGGCCATTCGTTCGGCGGCGCCAGTGCGATCCGCGCGGCGATCCAGCATCCGGAAAAGGTACGGCGGCTGGTGGTGATCTCCTCGCCATATGCCAGGTCCGGCTCGTATCCGGAGGCGCAGCGGGGTATGAGCCAAGTCGGCGCGGCGATGGCCGAAAATATGATGCAGACGCCGACAGGCAAGTTCTCGAAACAATGGCCCGAGCCGCAGCGCTTTCTGCGGTTCCTCGACAAGATGGGCAAGATGATGAGCGAGGACTATGACTGGTCCGCCGGCATCGCGAAACTGCCGATGCCGGTGCTGCTAGTCTTCGCGGACAACGATTCTGTCTCCCAGAAGCACGTTGCGGAGTTCTTCGCGCTCTTGGGCGGCGGAGTGAAGGAACTGGGCTGGTTGAACACGCAGTTGTCGAAGTCGCGGCTGGCGGTCGTGCCTGGCTACTGCCACTACAATCTCATAACCTCGCCGGCCTTGGCTGCCAACAGTGACTGCTGACTTCCCGAACGGGAATATTCACAGTGGTCCGGCCGTATCTGCAATGAAACATCCCGTACGGTAATATTTCATTGTATTCCCTTCTGCAGACGGTATAATATTACCGTGCGGTAACATTCATGCCCTTCCGATATACACCCGAGCGAATCGGCAAACTGATCCGGCAAACCCGCAAAAACCTGGGTGTCACGCAGAGGGACCTCGCCCTGACTTCCGGAACGGGGATGCGGTTCATCATCGACCTTGAAAAGGGCAAGGAAACCTGCGAGATCGGAAAAACTCTGACGATCCTGAATACGCTCGGCATCAGCATGACTCTGACGCCGCCGCCGACTCCGGCCAAGGAAGAGTAACCCATGGCGAGAACGCTTGATGTCTACCTTCAAAACGACCTCGTCGGCCATCTTGTTCAGGATGAGGGCGGGGAGATGACTTTTGAGTACGTGGAAAGCTGGCTGACTAGGTCCGGCGCCACGCCCCTCTCACAATCGTTGCCGTTGAGGAAGGAACGCTTCAAGCGCAAGGAATGCCGGGGGTTTTTCGCGGGCATTCTGCCGGAGGAGAGCAAGCGCGAAATCATCGCCCGCAATCTCGGCATCAGCGCGCGGAACGACTACGCGATGCTGGAGCGCATCGGAGGCGAATGCGCGGGGGCAGTCACGTTCATTGCGCAAGGGGAAGCCCTGCCGGAGCGCAATTACAGTTATCGCAAGCTCTCCGAACAGGAACTTGCGGCGATTCTGAAGGAACTCCCGAAGTGCCCGCTGCTGGCCGGCGAAGAGGGAATTCGGCTTTCGCTCGCCGGTGCGCAGGACAAAGTCGCCGTGCGCATCGAAGGCGGCGAAGTCTGCCTGCCCCTCGGCGGCGCGCCGAGCACGCATATCCTCAAGCCGACGGTGGAGCGTTTCGAGGGCATCGTTTTCAACGAAGCGTTATGCATGAAGTTGGCCGCCGCGGCCGGGCTGTCGGCGGCTGCCGTCGAAACGAGAAACGTCGAGGGCCTGGACTACCTGCTCGTGGAGCGGTACGACCGGATTCATCGGCCGGTGCCGGGCGGCGAGCCGGTACTTGAGCGGCTTCACCAGGAGGATTTCTGTCAGGCCCACGGCATCGTGCCTGAAAACAAATATCAGAAGGAGGGAGGGCCTTCGCTGAAGCAATGTTTTGCGCTGCTGCGCGAAGTCTCAAGTGCGCCTGTCATTGACTTGGCGCGCCTTCTCGACGCGGTGATATACAACTTCCTCGTCGGCAACAATGATGCGCATGGCAAGAATTTCTCGCTCCTCTATCGCGGCGCCAGGACAGAGAATCTAGAGATCAGGCTATCGCCGCTCTATGATGTCGTCAGCACCGTCTATTATCCCGAGCTCAGTCGCGACATGGCCATGAGAATCGGCGACGAATATTCGTCGGAAAAGGTGACTGCCAAGAACTTTGAGCAACTGGCGCAAGAGGCCGGCCTTGGCAAGCCCCTGGTGCGTGGCCGCGTCGCGGAACTTTCCGAGAGGGTCATCGCAGCTCTCCCAAAAGTGGAGATCGCGCATCCTGTCGCCGAAAAGGTAGCGGCGCTGATACGCCAACGCTCTGAAAATGCCCTGGGCGGAAACCGCTCATGATCGTACCCTGCTGATGAGCGATGTACTTTCGCGCCGGCTGAGAGCCCCTCTCCTACAAAGTTCGAGGCGCTGGAGAAGCGACGCATGTCAGCGGTCCGGTTGTTCGCGACGCAACTGAATAACAGCGAGATCGGCAGCCGGCTGCAGTTGCTCGAGAAAGGTCCCGAGCGAGATGCCTGCGGCTACGGAGATGGTCTTCCAGTTAATTAAAGTGATACTGCAGCACGGGTGTCTGCCCGCGCGGAGCCCAGGTACGGCAACGGTGCCGCTCAGGCCGATCTTGTTGAGATCGTCCACACGCTACGTCAACTGGTCTGTGTAAAGGGATAAACAATTCGGCTCATGGTCCTGCTTCCTGGGATCGAGCCAGGAAGGACAAATGATCATGATTCGGATTGACGGATCGTTCGGCGAAGGTCCGGCTTGTTGAGCCAACATTTGACGGCAGTATTAGTTAGTTAGCTGCCGCCGAGGTTGGCGGCGCAGAAGTTAACGGTGCGACTCTGGGCTCCACCGGACTGACTTTTTCTCCGGGCCCAATTCGCGGCGGCGAGTATCGGTTCAGCGTGGGAACGGCCGGAAGCGGGACCCTCGTGTTTCAGACCGTTCTTCCCGCTCTCATGCTCGCGTCAGAGCCGAGCCGCGTCGTAATTGAAGGAGGCACGCACAATACGGCGGCGCCTCGGTTCGATTTTCTTGCGCGGACGTTTGTGCCTTTGTTTGAGCGAATGGGACCGAGGGCGTGCTGCAGTTCGAGCGGTTTGGCTTCTACTCGGCGGGCGGCGGCCGCTTCTGCGCTGAGATCCAGCCGACGAAGGCTCTGCAAGGCCTACAGATTGGCGAGCGCGGCGAGATTGTCTCGCGCCGGTCGATTAAAACCGCGACCGAAAAGCTTTCGGCGGCAATGACCGAGATCATCAATTCGGGCGCATTGGACAAGCTCGACAAGAATGGCGAGTTTCACGAGATTTCGTACTCACGCATGGGCGGCTTTGGCGAGGAAACCTTGGCCAGACAGCTCTTCGAAAGTCTTAAGGCAAAGGGGTTTGGCTCGCGATTCTGAGGACGGCAAATCCATTCTGATGCAGCCTATGGTGCGTTCCTTGATTTTGGTGTTGTTGTCGCAGATTCTGCGCCCGCATGGAGAAAAACTTGACGCGGAGCTCCTCACTCGCCACGGATCGCCCGCAATTGGTTCATGCACTGCAGGAACTCCTGTCGTTGCCGGATATGCCATCGGCATCGCCGCACGTAGTCGCGCTCGACCTCGAAACGATCTCCGTCGATCTGCGACTGAGTCCCTTTGAACGAAGTGCTGGGTTTTCGCAAAGAAAACCCGAAGGAGTATCGCAGGTACATCCGTGGTCTTCATCGCCTCACGCGCGAACTTGCGGCGTTGCCCGCCCAAGCCCGAGAAGAAGAGCTGGCTGATCGCCGCGAAGAGCTCCGGGAACTTGCCAACAAGATCAAGACTACCAGCCGAAAGGTCTGGAAGCAGCCCGCCTGTTTCGGACTGGGAATGGCGGGTGCATTCTGGAAGTTGGCGGTCATGACTACGTTGGGGGCATTATTCGGTGTCGCCGGAGCGGTGCTCGGGTTGAAGAAGACGGAAAGCCCAGCTAGCTAGATGCCGGCATGCAGTATTGGATTGTCGCGGCGGGCGGCCCGCAAACATACGCAAGTTGGCAGCAAAACGGTCATGGCGATATGGGATCGAATGTCAGCGGCTCCAGCCTGACTTCACTCGTGCGCGACCCGGACACGAACGATCGAGGCCTATCAAGTCGACGGCACAACCGTCGTGCCCGAACCTCAGTCGTGGATGCTGACGGCGGCCGTCGCGCTCAGCTTGATCTGGCGGGTGCGCGTGCGCAATGATTCACATACCCCTCCAGGCAGGGGTGCGCCTGTACTGGTGTTAGCCGACTGCCGATTTGGCCATGAATACTTATTCCCAAGAGGCAGGTCTGACGGACGCTGAGCTCGACCGACTCGCTGAATTCCTGTCGAAGTCCGCGGGCGGCCAGGCGATGAACATCGAAGAGCTTGATGGCCTCTTCGCGGCCCTCATTACCGGCCCCGAAGTTGTGCCGCCGAGCGAGTATCTTCCAGAAGTGTTCGGCGGTGAGATGTCGGATGCTTGCGAGTTCGCGGGACTCGACGAGGCCAACGATATCTTGGGGCTAATCATGCGGCACTGGAATGCGATCGCCGCAACCCTTCACAAAGGGGATGTGCACTTGCCGATCCTGCTCGAGGACGACAATAGCGTGTGCTGGGGCAACGACTGGTCTCGCGGGTTCATGCGCGGTGTCGATATGCGCAGCGCGGCTTGGGCAGAACTTCTTGTCGATGAGGAACAATCCGGATGCATGCTTCCGGTGCTGATGCTTTACCACGAGCACGACGAAGATCCTGAACTGCGGCCAGGGCCGATTGGGCCGGAGAAGCGGGAGGAGATCATTGTGCAGATGGCCGCCGGGATAGTGTGCGCCTACCCGTTACTTCCGGCCACATCGACGGCGCGTGGCAAGCACATACGGGGCCGAACCTCAGCGCAGTCCAGGCAAGATTGGAAGGAACGAACTGTGTCCGTGCGGTTCCGGGAAAAAATATAAGCGCTGCTGCGGTGGCCTGACAATTAACTGAAAGTTGAGATTTGCTGACCAGTCATCAATCTGGCGGCTACCTTCATCCGTCGTGAGCGGTTGGTCGGGCACCGGGAAGTTGCACTCGGATGGGCCTCACCCTGGATTAGGAACGAATCGGCCAGCGTCCGGGAGCAATCTCCATGGGTTTGCGCGGATCGATCCCGACAAACGCCGATCACGGAAAGGACCAGCTGGTTTGTCGGCAAAACCGCGGAATGGGAGTGCCCTCATTCAGACCGGCACTTTGTCGAGGCACGCCTTCGAACTTGGCTTATATGATCGCAGCGAGATGCCCGCCGGAGCGAGTGATGAGTGAACGGATAATCAATCACTTGACCAACCTTGCCCTTTTCTTGCCCTTTTCGTGCAACGAAAGGCGGCAACGCCGTGCAAGCCGGTGCAAAGCGGAAACCCTGGAAGTCATTGAGAAACGGAGAAAACTGGACTGTATGGATGATTTGCAAAGACCTGCATAAGCTTACAAAAACGGCTGCCCAAGGTTCGGGACCAGGAGGTCGGTGGTTCGAATCCACTCGCCCCGACCAATCCTTTCAATTACTTACGAGCGTAAAACTCCCGCCGAAGTTGATTTTGTGACGCCGATTGTGACGCAACCCTTTTTCAGGAACGGCCCGGCGTCTTATCTGTGCCATCCTCGGCCATGGGAATTTCCATCAGGCCACTCTCGAGTTTCTGAAGAACGTCACGCTTCGCCGCCATTCGGACGTGACTGTAGTGCTCCATCATCGCCCGATCGACATGCCCGGCGACGGCCATGATTGTGGCATCCGACGCGCCTGCCTCCGACATTTCCGTGATCGCCTGGTGGCGTAGATCATGAAAGCGGAAACCGGGGAATCCTGCAGCCTTCGTCAGACGGCGCCATGCCGACCGCCAGCTCTTCTGCGGAGTGGAGGGGTCAACGTGTCTGTTCTCACATGCTGGAAAAACGCAATGCTCGGGCGAGCTCGAACCGAATGCTTCGGCCCGCTCCTGTAGTTTCGCGAGAGCCAGCGTGGCGTCGCGATTGAGAGGGATCGTTCGGTGGCCGGCTTCGGTCTTGCTCCGTCGAACCCTAACGGTCTGGCTGAAGATGTCCACATCGGCCCACCGCAGGTTCTTCAGTTCAACGCTTCGACAGGTCGTCGATACCGCGAGGACGGCCGCGCAATAGGCAACCATCCAGTCAGGCCGGCTACCTGCTACGCGGAAGAGGTGTGCCTTCTGGTCGTGCGTCAGGACCTTCGCGATGACGCGGGGCTGCTTCGGAAACAGCTTCACATCGTCGGCTACGATATACGATAGTCCATGTTTTGGCGCGCTTGAGAAGCAGCCGGAGAACACCCACGTCCATATTGATCGTCTTGCTAGAAAGACCAGCCTCGCGTCGGACGCGCTGATATCCCCGAATGTCGTCACCTCGAATCTTACCAATGGATTTGTCGCCGAAGAATTCCTTCAGTGGCTTTAGCCGCTCTTTCTCAAATTGAATGCTTCGTTCGGAGATATGCCCGGGCCGCTCCTTCAAGAATGCTTCGGCCGCTTCTCCGAACGGCATGCGAGCGAACTCGCGATCCGCAGGCGTCGCGGCTTCCCCTGCTGAATCTCGGCGACGCGCTTCTTCTCAATCCCGAGGGCTTCGCGGCGATCCGTGGTGCCGAGCGACTCTCTATAGCGGACCCCGAGAATCATCACGTCCATGTGCCACTGGTTGCCACGCTTATAGATCATTTGATCTCCAGTATCACTGGGTCCAGAATCGTTAGACAACCTGAGAGGCGTGCGTGTTCTCAAACTCGCCTTTGGGGACAGTGTCGCCTCCTCCGGGCTGAGAGGAAAGCCATGTCTGCACGGTTGGCCAGTGATATAACACTCTTCGGCCGAATCGCTTGAACGGAGGACCCGAGTTGCGCATTCGTGCAACACGGAGCCACTGAAGTCCGAGGCCAGTGCGCTCCCCGAGCTCGATATCGTTTATCCATTCTCTCGAGCTTGACATGCCTCCTCCTTCATTTCTTCCACAGGCTCTGAAACAGTCTGAGGCCGGTCAATATGCAGAATAGCCTCAGGTTGTCTCTACGTCCAATGTTTTCTCGATGGTTGCTGATGCGCCACTAGAATCACGGGTTTGTGTCGAGCGACGAGGTCGAATGGACCAAGTTTTGATACGTGCAGAAGTGGGGGGCCCGAGCTCTGGACATCTGACATGGAAGCGGCCGTATTCAATAAAGGGCGGTATCGCTGATTCGCTTGATCAGCGTCTCCTGAGTTTTCGACTTCGTATTTTGGGCCCCGAGCCGTTGATCGGCCAATCGTGACTTTACCAATAATCAGAGCGAAGCTATTGATAAGACAAGTCGATTGGCCGGTCACACGGCGCATGGACCGGTCCAATCATGTCACGCGCGTTAATCTGCTGAATTCATATGAGATCCGCGCTACGCGGGGCGATGGCTGGTCAATGCGCAGGAATCCGACGGGCTGGCTGATTGACTGGATTTTCCGTTACACTCTAGCAGGAGCGGTTGGATTTCCGTATTCCCTTTCTCTAGGGGCCGGGATTTCGGGAATTCGATCAGCTACGGTATAGAGGAGTTCGCTGCCCGTTCCGCGCTCACGGCAAAATGAAGCATCCCTGAGGCACGCTTCGGTGATTTTGGCAGGTGTGATGACCTCAGCGGTTGTTGGCGCAATCGACTCGATTGCTCTTGGCTCCTTCAGGGGCACGATCATCACCGCACCTCCTGCGTTGGCTGAACGCAATTGGCATCGAGGAAGGCCACCAAATCTGCTTCTCGGTACCTGACCAACCTTCCGACTTTCACGTAAGCAGGACCTTTACCCAACAGCCGCCATTTTTGAAGCGCTGCTACACTGCATCCTAGATATTCACCTGCTTCTTTCTCGTCGAACATTCTATTCATCTGCATCACGTTGATTCCTCACTTTCTAATGGGTATATGTCCTCTAAGGAAGGGCACAGACGCATCAATACATACAGGTGGTCTGATCGAGCGATCTAAGCGGTCTAATTGTTATTCTGATCGAGCGATCTAAGCGATCTAATTGTTATGAAGATTAGGAATTTCTGATGGGCACAGCAGGAAAATACAGTAGCAGCCTAATTAACTTACTGGTGATACGGAATACTATGCTTGGGTAAAGACACTACTTGGGGAACGAGGTGCTTATTGTATGTTATCGTATACGGAAACTTACGTTTCCAGAGAATCTTTTAGAGTAATAGTGTGTCTCTACAGGTTATACGTATTACTATATGTGCACTGGCACCGAAACAGCCTGCCCGGAGGCTCGTACTGGCAACCAGCGGCCACTCTCGCTTTGACGCAACACAGACCGGAGTAGGTTGCAGGAATTTTTCCAAGCTTCCTACGAGCCACGTGCGAACCAGGATAACACCGAAACAGTGCAGAGCGGAAAAATTTTCGACCACCAACTGCTTCACACTTACTGATCGACCCATACCAGAGGTCCTCCAAGGTCTCGCCGATGCGTCTGAGGCTCTGTAATGCGCAAGTGCGGGCATTCCTGCTGGCGGTGGCTGTGCTGCTGCTCGGAGCCGCCAATTCGAGCATCAGAAACTCGCACACTTCCATTATAATCCGTAGTGCATGGAGCCCCGACCAACAGCCCATGTAGGAATCACGCGGGTTTGAGATTCCGTACCGGAATGCCACGACCGCGCTCGATGCAATCGCGCATGGGATAATCAGCCCATGGACGCAGGGAACTGACGCACTGGCTGGATAGCTTGGCTGCGCAGGGCCTGATTCACGATTGGCACTGGACTCTGCACGTTGAACCCGGAGAACCTGCCAATGTCTGCTACATCATCAACGGCAGAACCTACACTCACGAGGGAACGGTCAGGTTGGTGAGAGATTTTGAAGCCGCTTCGGCCCTCTCAAGCTGAGCGCGGCTTTTGAGAAAGCTGTGAAATCCCGATAGACCGCCTTGGTCAGGGGGGTGATCCGTAATGAAACCAAGGGAGCACAAAACTGGTATTTTCCCTAGTTCCAATCGGCCAATACCGGCGAGATAATTCTCGTGCGTGCTCTGCGGTGAAAAGACGCGCCTTCTGGATGCCTACACGGCTGCGGTGGAATCCCATGCAGAAATGGCAGGCATGCTATCCAAAACAACCGAAAACAGTACGGCTTTCAAAGAAGCTCTCACGAACGCAGAATTAGCCAGACTCAATGCCGAACGTGCGAGATTGGCGTTAGATCATCACACAGAAACACACGGCTGCTGACAGCAATCATCCTCCGAAGGTCCTCGTTCACGCCGATCTTTTCGCTTTCTGGGAACCCTCACCACGTGCCGATTCTGGCGGGTGCTTTCCCGGTCGAATTTGATCGACTAGATACTGGCGCATATTCTTATCTCTTTCGCGCAGGCAATCACTTCTACTAGCTAAGCTAGGGAGCCGTTTGCTCTGGCATACAATTGCATCTTACGTATACTTAGCGCGCCTGCTTGTCGGCTGTGCCAAAACTGTGTCCGAACTCCATCTATTCGAGCGGCTGAGGTTGTTTGAGCGAAAGCAGATTCCCCAGATTGTTGTAATTGTTTTAGGCTTTCCTTGGCTCTATCCGCCGTTTCCAGCTTCGTGCGCGTTTAGGTCCGCCATGGCAATCCTGAATTCTCCCCCCTCACAGACCCCGCCGTGCAGATTTCCCGCAGCGGGTTCGTCAAGCGGGCTCACCACCCCAGGGTTCCGGATAACCTCCGGCCCCAGGGGCAGATAGTCGGTCGAGTTTCGTGCACATAGCACCCGAGTTCTGTGTCTCGACTATGACTCCCTCGCCCGATACGTCCGCTCGGGCCGCCCCTTCCCTCCAGTAGGTTCCGTGGCCGCCCCTTGCGGGAGCCCTGCGGTTCCCCACCTTCCTCGGTACTATGGGCTACTACGACTGTTCCCGATCCGTTCGTACCCCTCTGGTCGACCCTTGGGGCCACGTACCTCCCCTGATGGGGAGGAGATCGAGAGCTCTCTTCGGTTCCTGGACAATCCCTGTGGAAACATGCCTCGGGCTAGGGACTCCGGCGACCCCAGCACGACCTCGCAATAGCGGTCGCTGCCGGATACTGCCTTCCGCTAGCTAGGCGTAAACACGTCGGCATCGCAACGATCAAACGATTTCGGAGCTGATCCTCGCGGCCTGTTTCCTTTCTGTCTACGCTTCGCACCCACCAGTCACCCGGTGAATGGCAAGACTCGATACTGACCCGTCTGCTCGACTTTAGTCAGGTGGGATTTGCACCCACTGGATTGCAATAAGAGGTTTCGCTAATTCATCATCAGTTCCTCCTCTTCCAAGCTTTTCCGAACGCGAACGCCTGCGTTTCCAAGAAGGCCCGCTGCTGGGCTGATGAGTCTCTATCCGCCGGGGCGTTGGGCCGTCGTCGTAAAGTAGGCACACCCAAATCGGAAGCATAACCATAGAAAGTCAGGGTTCTTGGGTCCTGCCAAGCAGAACCCTCCGTAGCCGGCTTTCGCCGCCAAAAGGTTTAAGAACTCGGCCACCGCTGTTCAAAATCGGTTAACCCCTCTGGCCTCTGCTTGCGGATGTCGACGCCGGATAAAAAGCTTCAGAACACGAATTTCAGCCCTAACTGAACGATCCTGGCCGGCCACGCACCACTGACTTCGCCGTTGCCAAGGTTGTTTTCATTGCCGCTGCAGGGCTGGCCGGCCGGCGTTTGACTGCCGCAGCCTGCGTTCACTCCATTCCACTGCGGATGGTTGAACGTGTTGAAGGTTTCCAGGCGAAACTGGATCGAAGATTTTTCAGGCCCGAACCAGGGAGCCGCGAAATTCTTGAGGAGCGCAAGATCCCAGTTGTTGCGTCCAGGGCCGGTCAAGACGTTGCGACCCATGAAGCCGAACATGCCGGGCTGGCCGTTCGCTGCAAGCTGCGGAACCGTGATCTGGCCGATCACTCCGGGATCGAACCACGTGGCGGTCGGTCCGAACTGCGGGTCGTCGATAACGCCCTTCTTGACTGTCAGAGGACCGAGCGAGTTGCACCTCACTGGACCGCCGACGCCACTGCTCAGCCCGGCGATTCCACAACCGAAGTCGATCGGCGTTCCCGTACGGAAGGTCGCAATCCCGCTCACCTCCCAGCCGCCCAACACAGACCGCGCCACGCCATTGCCTAAATGGCTGAAGAACGGCAAAGCATAAATGTAGTTAAATACCAGCATCTGCGACTGATTCAAGCTAGACGTTGCTTTCCAGCGTGAAAGGTCGTAATCATTTACACCAGGGTTTCCGACGTCATCAATGGTATGCGACCACGTATAGGCCGCTTGAACCGTCAAGCCATACCCGATCCGATGCCGATAGTTCACCTGCAGCGAGTTATAACTGGAATTCCCGCTCCACTCACGAACATTAATGCCCGTGTATCCTCGGTAAGGAACGAAGTAAATGGTGGGTGCCAGATTGTTGATCAGGATCTGCTGTACGTCGCAATTGCCGGCAGCATCGCACCCCTGAGTTCCTGCGAACGCCGGCACATTCTGCGTAGTAGCACCGACCGGAACCTGGTCCATATTGCGATTGCGGATGATATGCCTTCCTACGCTTCCGACGTAGCTCACGCCCACGAAGTTATCGCCCCGGAATTGGTGCTCCACCCCCAAGCTGAATTGCTGGACACTGGGGTACTTCGGATGGTACCCGACAATGGTCATACCGGTGGGCGGGATGATTCCTCCGCCGATATTGCTGTATCCGTTGACATTGTAGACGGAGGGTGCCGCAGCCTCGGGCGGATTGCCGAAGAAGCCTGACGCCCCTTCATTGCCGTTCGCGACGTCGTACGATATGCCGTAGCCCCCACGAACGGCCGTCTTCCCCGACCCTGTCGGATCGAAAGCAAACCCGATCCGCGGAGCAAATCCGCCGCGATAAGGCACCTGACAGCCGATCCGGATACCTCCCGTCCCGCACGGCACAAGGCCGTTCCCCGGAGTGAGATAGTTGTGGCCAGAGCCAGGAATCAAGTTTCCGCCGCTGTCAAGCTGAGCTTCGGCAGCTGGACTAAATTGGCTGGATACGAAAGTCGAGTCCAGGGAATGAGGTGAGATGTCGTGATAGGGGAATGGTAAGTAGTAGCGAACACCCAGATTGAGAGTTAGCCTCGATGAGATGTGCCAGTCATCTTGAAAATACGGCTCAAAGTCCCACTGTACCCAATGTCCCTCCGGGTAGCCCCCCACCAATTGGCCGTTAAGCACTCGGCCGTACTCCGTGTAGCTCGCGATGCGGGCCTGGTACATGTCCGCAAGCGCATTTCCTGTACTGTTCGGAGCCGAGTTACTAAACGAGAACATCCCCTGGGCGCTGCCCGCGTTCGTCGTTTGGTTCAGATGACTATGCTGCAGATAAAAACCGAACTTAAGGTTGTGTTTTCCGCGCGTCCAGACGGCGTTATCTTTGAACGTAACGATAGGGCCCCAATAAAAATAATCGAACCCCGTTGACTCAGCCGCACAAAATGGCAGACCTCCGCAAATCGAGACACCGGGAATCAACGGGTTGCTGGCATTTGCGGGAAATAAGGTCGATGCCGACCACGAAGACGGCTTATTAATGGAGCCCGCCTCCGAAGAAACACCCGGCGATTGATGCACCGTGTTGACGTCTGTCGAGAAGCTCACTACGAACTCATTCATCAGGTTAGGTCTCAGGGTGCTAGTCAGATGAGCAACGGCAGACTTGGAAGGACTGGTCCACTTAGTGTTTACCGTGTCGTAATTCGCATTCGACCATAGAGTCGGAACATACGTTTGATCGAACGCATCCTGGATGTACCGGAAGAACAACGAGTTCTTATTGCCGATGTTCTGGTCGATGCGTATGATGTCGTCTCGAAAATTCATAGGTAAACTGTTGGCGGCGGTGTATTGGTTGATGCTATTGTTCGGCCGCGGGATCAATGCTTTCAACAGCGCCGCCCCGTCGGGGTCCATGGGCACTACGTCGCCCGGAAAAGGCGCATTGGTGGCGGGGTTGACGGGCACAACACAGTTCGACGCGACCACTGGATTGAAGTTTGGGGATGCCGAATTGCACTCGCTGAAATCGCCCTCCCGCATCCTCGTGGTCGGTACGGTCTGGTTGATAATGGTCCCCTGGCGGTTTTTGCGCCATTCTTCAGCCCAGAAGAAGAATGTCTTGGTTTTGTCTGAGTTGTAGTGATGTGGAATGAAAAGCGGCCCACCGATGGTGAAGCCGAAGTCGTTCCTCTTCAGAGGGGTCTTGGGCGCCGTCTCTCCTGCTGGCAGGATTTCGCGATTCGCAAACCAGTCGTTGGCATCGAGGGCGTCGTTCCGCAGAAATTCGAACATCGTTCCGCGAAACTTCGTGGTTCCGGACTTGGTCACGACTTCGATTAACGCGCCCGCATTTTTGCCGTAGGACGCGTCGTATTTCGAGGTGGAGATGCGAAACTCGGCAATGGCGTCGATGTTCGGATAAACCATGTTAGCGGTGCCGCCCGCGCCCTGATCGGTATTATTCGTCCCGTCGATCTCCCAACTGTTGTATTGAACCGGAGCCCCGTTGAATGAAATCCCTGACGATGCCAGCACCCCCACGTTCGAAGGATCGTAACCGCCCGGAGCGGCCCCTGGAATGAGTGTCGCCAGATTCGTGAAATTTCGTCCGTTGAGATTGAGCTGTGTGACCTGGGAGCCGGTGATCACGTCGGAGATCGTGCCCGTTTCGGTCTCCACGCCAGCCACGGTCGCGGCCACAGTCACTTCCTGTGAGCCTGATCCGATTCTCATCTGGAGATCTACGCGCAACGTCTGGCCCACGGTCAGGACGATGCCGGAACTGACAATCTTGTCAAACCCTTTGGCTTGCGCGGTGACGGTATAGCTGCCAATAGGGATTTTCGCGGCTGTGTACGCTCCCGCGGAATCGGTGGTCAGGTCCCGGACAAATCCTTTTTGCGCGTTGGAAACGGTGATCTCCGCGCCCGGGATGGCGGCTCCAGATGGATCGGTCGCTACTCCCACGATCGTTGCAGTATCCTGTGCCATAGCGCCCAGCACCAAGAATGTGCTAACAACCAAGAACTCGAGGGTTCGACGTAACATAGCCCTGCTCCTTCTCGAATGTCGCTGAGTGGCCTCAGCCCCTGATATTGTAAACACTATCCGGCGTGGCCTGCTGTGGTCTGGCCAGTTGCTAGAAGCCTATGGCACCCTCGTAGAAATGAAATGTCAAGCGTATATTACGATCAATTACGATCGTATATTACGATCGAGCCTCGGAAGAGGTGTGCGAGGTTGCCCCTGCGTCTTTTCCGGCGTGAAACGGAACATGTTACGCCGAATGCCTGTGCCTGGATCTGCTCTGGTTTTGGCGATGGAGGTTTGCCTGTGGGTTGCAACAGGCGCCGGCGCGATGGCACAAGACCCGCGCACTCTTATTGCCCCGAGTTATGGAGCAGGTGAGCAGGCGCTGCACCAGGGCGACCTCGCCGCCGCCGAAATGGCGTTTCGCCGTGTCCTGGCGTTAGCGCCAAACGACGCAGGCGCGCATGCCAATCTGGGCGTCGTCTATATGCGCCAGAGGTCGTGGAAGCAAGCGCTCGATGAACTCGAAACGGCCCGAAGGCTTGCGCCCAAGCTGGCCGGTATCCGGCTGAATATCGGGCTGGTCTACTTCCGACAGGAGGATTATAGCCATGCAGTCCCCGCCTTCGAATCGGTGGTGCACGACGAGCCGAACTGCGAGCAGGCGCGCCAACTCCTCGGAATCTGCTACTTTCTCGACGATCGCTATTCAGATACCATCGGCGCCCTCGAGGGGCTGTGGCCGGTGAGCAATACTGATCTGAATTACCTTTATGTGCTGACCGTTGCCGCGGGAAAATCCGGGCGGCATGATCTGGAGAATCGGGCGCTCGAGAGGCTGATCGATGTGGGCAAGGATTCCGCCGAGCTGCACCTTTTCCTGGGGAGGGCCTTTCTCTCGCGCGGCCAGGACCATCAGGCGCTTGTGGAACTGGGCCAGGCGGAAAAACTAGGTCCTAGGCTGCCGTTCCTGCACTACAACCTGGGCCTGGTGTACAAGAGGCAGCATGATTTCGAGAAGGCCAGGCGCGAATTTCTCAAAGACCGCGACATCGAGCCGGACGTGGCTTACAATTACGACGAGCTCGGCACGGTGAGCGCGGCACTCGGCGACGATCCCGCGGCCGAGCGGTATTTTCGAGAGGCGGTGCGTCAGGATGCGCGGCTGGGGACATCCTGGTATGGCCTCGCCAAGATTCACAAGCAGAGAAAGGATTACTGCGAGGCGCTAACCGCGCTCGAAGCGGCAGGAAAAATCGACCCCGATAGCGTCAGCCTGCACTACCTGAGAGCACAAGTTCTGCTTGCCATAGGCAAAAAGGCAGACGCTCGGGAAGAACTGGCCACCGTGCGAAAGCTGCAGAAACAGACCACCGATAAGCTGGAGCTGGCGATCAGTGGCGGTCACTACCGCGATCCTCAAGTTACCGCCGGAAAGTAGCGCACTAAAGTCGCGGACGGTCTTTAATTGGCGTGGACGTTTGGGTCTGCGTTCGCCGTTTTGACCGTTCCCAGCGATTTCAGAAACTCGAGCAGGTCACTCATCTGCTGGAGGTTGATGCTCTCCTCCAGATTCTCCGGCATGGCGGATACGGTAAGGCCGCGTAACTCGGCAATGTTGCTGCGCAGCACGGTATCTTGTTCGCCCTTCCTGCGCCGCAACGTCACCGCGGTCGCGCTTTGATTGGCCATCACGCCGGTAATCAATTGGCCATCAGTGGTCCGAATCATGTACTCCTCATAGCCGGCCGCGATGTTCGCATTGGGATCCAGAATGTTCGTCAGCAGCTCCTCCTTGCTCTGGTTCGTTACGGTCGCCAGATCAGGACCCAGTTTGATTCCCATATTACCGATCTGGTGACAATCCGAGCAGTTCTTGCGAAAGACTTCCATGCCGCGCTGCGCATTGCCCCTTATCTTGGCGGCATCCTGATATTTTTCCATCACCGCGCCCCTGTCGTTCGACACTTTCGCGAAAAGCGCGCTCAGGCGCCGGCCGACCCTTGGATCGCGCATGCCCACCCGGTAGAGTTTTCCCATGGTGGAACGGCTCAGCGAAGTCAGCTGCACTTTTCCGGACTCGGTAGCATCCAACAGCATGACCACGCGATCCGGGTGCCGCAACAATTCCGCTAGAACGATCTCGCGCAACCGCGGCGTATACATGGACCAGTTGTCAAGCACTAGTTGCGTGGCTTTCCCGTCCGGCATCCCCAGCAGCGCGCGCGCTACGGCGAACTGGACTTCTTCCGGCTGCTGTGCCGTAAAAATTTCCGCCAGGAGCGGCAGCGAGGATTGCGTGGGGTCGAGCCCCAGAACGCTGGCGGCGTGCGCGCGCTCAGCGGCTGTGCTTTGGGGACTGCGGACCACTCTAGACGCTTTTTGAACCAGAAGTCGCAGTTCGGATGAATCCACCAGCTCGCCGCTGATCGCCACTTCCAAGGCCGCGCTGCTGATCGCCGCGCTCGGAGCCTCCACTAGTTTCAAAAGATTCTGCTGGATGCCCGCGGACAACTTCATCCTCCCCTGGGAGCCTCGTTTCATCCCCTCCGCGAGCCCTTGAAGGCCGGCGGCCCGCCACCACTCTTCGGACTGCGGACCGCTCCTGTCGATCAGTGCCAGCATTCCCTGCATTTCGCCGTTTTTCTGCCTTGCCCCAAGGGTTCCAGTAATACGCTTGAGGAACTGGTCCTTGCCCTCGCCAGGCTCGTTAACGAAATTCCGGTCTTCTACCGTGGCCCGAAGCCAGCGGTCCGCATTTTCCGCCGCCGCGGTGAGAACCGCGATTTGAAACCACGAATCATGGACATGGCGCGTCGCAATTTTGCGCAGCGGTTCAAATGATTTCGCGGGCGGCAGCTGCCCCAGCGTGCAAGCAATCTGGAACTGCACCTGGTCATCCGCGTCGGCGGTCATTTTCGATAACTTGCCGCTGATCTTCGCGTCGGAAAGGAATTGTTCGGCCAGCCGGACAGCTTGTTCCCGAACCGCTGGGCTCGCGTCGTTGAGCGCCGTTAAAACCAGCCCGGCCTGCAGCGCATGGAGCCCTTCAAGCGTCCAGAGCGCATGCATGCGCCCTTCGGCAGCGGTCCCGTTTCGCGCCAGATTTTCCAGCGCCGCGATCACTGATTTGTCCTGATGTTCGACCAGCAGCCGTTGCGCTGTCAGGCGCCACCACATGTTTGGATTGGACAAATACCCGACCAGCTCCGGCGGGCTTGCCTCGTTGAGTCTTGGCCTGGGTTGCTTCGGGCTTCCTTCCCGTACGATCCGGTAAATGCGCCCATGATCTTTGCCCAGGTCAAACAGTTTTAGGTTATTCACGAGATCCTTGCGAATCCATTCCGGATGCTCGATCACCTTCCTGTAAAAGTCCACCACGTACAGCGCGCCATCTGGCCCGACCGTCGTAAACACCGGCATGAACCAGCTGTCTTTCGACGCCAGAAATTCCGCTTTCTCGCGCATCCTGGTGGCCGCGAACGTGGCGCCGTGCGGGGCCAGACGATCGCAGTGCACGAGGTTGCTTGCCGGCTCACAGATGAAATAAGCGCTGTCGTACGCGCCGGGAAAATTCCCGCCTGTATAAACGGCCTGTCCGCAGGCGGAGGTGAAATGGCCGATTTCCGCCCACTCGCTGGGATCACGGAGTTCCCGCATGGAAGAGTTCTCCGTAATGGGGTACACCTGTGCGGCATCGCCATGATCCGAAAGCGATTGCACGGCCGATTCAACCGACAGGTATGGATTGCGGATCAAATACCGATTCTCGATCACCACATGCTCGATGTGTCTGTTGTTAAACGACGTGAAGCGATGCCCTCTTGCGTCGAAAGTCAGCCCGAATTCCGAATTCCCGGAAACCGGTTCCAATTGCAGCTGGTCCGGTTTGAATCGGATATCCATGCCCTTTGAAAAAATGTCCTGAGCTGGGATCTCGGGGTGGCCCGGGAAATGTATGGGCTCGCCGAAATTGCTGAACTCCTTAAAACGTACGCCCCCGCCAAACTTCGGGTATGCCGCATAGATCCAGTTGTCCATCCCGTAGAGTGGCGTGTTCACGCGGAGTTGGGGATTGACTTGCGCGAAACCGGTCAACAGCACTCTCCGCACATCCGCGCGATTGTCCCCATTGGTGTCGGCGAAATAGAGAATATCCGGCGCGCTGGTAACGATAATGCCGCCTTTCCATGGCAACACTCCATGCGCGAAGTGCAAGTGATCGGCAAACACCGTGCTTTTTTCGAACTTTCCGTCGCCATCCCCATCCTCGAGTAGCCGAATTCTCCCGATCGGCTCCTTCGAGATTGGGTACTCCGGCATTTCGACGACGAACATACGGCCACGCTCATCGAACGCCAAAGCCACCGGACTGGCCACGTCGGGTTCAGCCGCGACCAGTTCGATTCGGAACCCCGGAGCCAGCTGAAATCTCTTCATGGCCTCGTCCGTCGAGTAAGGAGGTCTGGACTTTCCGCAGCCGCAAAGCAGAATTACCGTGCTGGCTGAGAAAAGCAGTGAGCGAGAGGTCAATCGAGTACACTCCTTTCGGGCAGCATCTCTCGCGAAGCCGTTGAGCCTCGCACCACCAGTTCCACGGGCACAATGGTTTGGCCGGCTTTCACCTGCATTCCTTCGATCCGCCGGTACAAGGCCTCCAACGCCAGACGCCCAACCTCATCCAGATCCACCCGAATCGTCGTCATGGGCGGTGTGGTCTTTACGCCCAGGTCGTCGTAACCCACGACGCTGATTTGCTGCGGCACCGGGATACTGGCCATGGCCAGCGCTTCCATGACTCCGCGCGCCACATAATCGTTGGTCACCAACAGGGCTGTGGGAAGCCGCGATTTGGCGATCAGCTTTTACATGGCGTGAAATCCGGCGAGCATGCCGGGCTCGAGATCCATGGATGGAAGAAATTCCACTTGGCGCGGATCGTACGCAGCCCAAACTGCTCGAGGCATTGCCAGTACGCGTCATATTTTTCCGAGCCTGCGAGGCCTATGAAGCCCACTTGACGATGCCCAGTTGGACGAGGTACTCGATGGCCATGCGCGTTCCGCCGCCGTAGTCGATCGTGACGGCGGTCGCATCGGCGGCCTCGGCCTTCACCAGTAAATCCACCAGCACTACAGGGATACCCGCCTCCTTCAGACGCTCGAGCGCATTGCGCCGCAATCCGCCCACAACCACGCAACCGCTGAGTTTCAATGCACCATCCGCCCGCAAGACCCCCGAGTCTCGTACCGAGTGAAACACCAGCGTATCTCCGCTGAGCCCACATGCTTCCCCCACCCCACGCAGAATCCGGTTGTACCCGGTTTGTACGAAATGAAAAATATCTTCGCTGATGAAAAATCCGATGTTCCGGGTTTGCGTTGACGCTTGCGCTCTGGCCGAAGCCGTCGCGATGTAGGTGCCCTTTCCAACCGTGCGAAAGAGAATGCCTCCATTGATCAACTCGGTAATGGCTTCCCATACCGATGCCCGCGAAATGCTGTATCGCTGCGCCAGGTCTCGCTCGGAAGGGATGCGGCCACCCTCAGGAAAGCGGCTTCTTTGATCTCCGATAGAAGAATCTCACGAAGCTGCGCGCGCACAGACGTTGCGTCGTCCGGCTGAATAACTTTATTGGACATGTGCTCGGTTCGTTGTAAAGCCTGGCCGGTCGATCGGGACTTCGACACCTTCATCCGCGGTTTGAGTAGCGCTTCCATTCCGTAATTATCGATCGCTGCGATGATCCGATGATACTCGACGAACTCTGAACTCTGCTATGCATCCTACGGGCTGAGAGTCCGACCCGATCGAATTCTTGGACGCTACGGGACAAGTGTGGCGCTCGGAAACGCGATCATTCCATCTGATCATGGATCTTGCCAATTTGAGTCCGTGGCGTACCTTGGAGATCCCCTGTGTAGATTCCTGCAAGAAAAATAGCGCACGCCCAAATCAGCCACAACAACAGGCCTTGCAAGAAGCACAGCTTCGACGAGACAGACCGCCACAGGCCAAGCGATAGTACCAGAGATCCTGCACTCAGGGCGAAGAACGTTGAGGTCATCAGGGCACTTCTTTCGGCAGACCGTCAGTATCTCACGGTTGGTAACGTCCACAGTCATGCATTGAACCAGTCCGCGCGGGAGATCTGAGGCGCTTCACAAGCAACGGTGATTACAAACTAACCCGCCCCCTTCAGGGTGCCCATGGCGCCTTCGGCTGATCTTCAGTCCGTGCTATCCCTGCACTGCCGGAAATAATGCTAGCGGATTTAATAGGTCGTGGAAGTTCTGCGGGCAATCTCAACGACATCAATGATCTGTTTTTCAGCGTCGAGATCAAAAAAAATCCGAAAGTCGCCGGCGCCAGGCCGAACGTTCGGATTTCAGGCGGACAATGTCGCCGCTAAAGGGGTTCTGTTGCATTGCCAGCAAAGCGTTGCGGAGTTGGCGCTGATTTTTAGCGGGAACTTTTGCGAGCTGTTTTTGTGCGCGTTCTGCGACGTGAAGTGTCCAGGTCATTGAGGAGTTGTTGCAGGGTTACGAATTTGCCGCGTTTGATTTCGGCACGACCTTTGCGGATGGCGGCGAGCTCGGACTTAGTTGGCGTGTAGACCCCAAAGCGGCGACTTTCAAAATACTGGCGCCAGGCCTCGCGCAGGAGCTCAGAACGGGTACGATTTTCCTCCTTTTGGACTCTTTCCATCTGCTTGGCCATGGCTGGGGGCAGCGAGATAGTAAGGGTGTCTGTGGTTCTCATGGATTTGATTCTTTGGTCTTACTTGTTGTGACTTAATACTAGCCAATGAACTGAAAGCTGTCAAATGACGTTTGTGTGTCTTACGATAAGAAGGGGGGCGTTTCGACTACTCTCTGGTGCCGAATGCCCCGTCGGCGCCTTCGTAGGCGTTCTCCTTATCTTAGCGCTTATGTAAAAATGGTCTCCTCCCCGCCCTCAACCGGAGTCTTCATCAGCGGACTCGGGTTACCTTCTCTACAATAGTAGACGTGCTTGCCGTCCGGAGACTCGATCTCGCCACCCCCGCCCTTCCGTGTCACCTGCACAGCCTTCCCGCCGCTCCCGTTCGGGTCAGCCGGCATCTTCCAGAGCTGCGATTGACCGCTGCGATCCGACTCAAAGTAGATCCACCTGCCGTCTCGCGAGAAGCTGGCGCCGCTTCTCGAAAAGCTGTCCCACGATGAATCGGCCAGTTCCGCACAGATCAAAGCTAGTGAACGCTCCGCGCATGACGAATTTGAGGGTGCTGGATGGGGATTTACGGGCCGAGCTTCCGTTGCAATCGATGAATTCAACGCAATCACGATTGCGGCGATGGTTGAGAACACTGTTTCGCGAGCTAAGGGAGACCGCCGTGATCTCGACTTGCTTCGGGCTGGGCGAATCGCAACCCACAACGTGCGCTAGAGCTTGTCGACGCCCTGATGGCGGCTGCGGTTGAGGACGTCGAGTCCTGGGTAGCCATCGTGGATGGCCTTTCCTTTGCTGGGCCAACGCCCGAACGCATGATCAGTGTTGTTCCAAAGCTGAGCGAGGATGTTCGAAAACGCGTCGCCGGAAATATTTCGGCTTGGATGGAACGGATCTCAAAACATCTCTCGTTGAGTTCTGACTTCCTGGCTGCGTGGGATTCACTCCTAGAGGTTGCGACGGTTTCTTCGGGGATGAATGCCGGGGATTTCTTCACGAGCGCCGTCAATTCGACGATCGGGCAGCTGACTCTTGCGCTGCTCAATTGCTGGCTTGCCAAATGCCCTAAGAGGGAGAGTGGCCTCCAACCCGAATTTCGCGAGCGCCTCGACGATTTGTTGGGGAGGCCCGATCCCCAATCACAGCTCGCGAGGCCCATCGTCGCAGCCCACCTTTACTCGTTGCACTTGGTTGATCGACCGTGGGCGCAGCTCAAACTAATACCACTGTTTGCCTGGAGCAATAGATCCGCCCGGAAATGTGGCAGGGGTACTCTTGCGAGCTGGTCTCTCAAAGTGGGTTACGCCATCATCCTGTCGCGAGCGAACGTATTGTCGGTCTCGCCGAATCCGACGATGGCTGTCTTTCACTGGCAACGGGCGGAATGCCATCTGATCGAAGATCGTGAAGATGGCCGTGTTTACCCCAATGCCAAGCGCCAGCGCGATGATAGCCGTGGCCGCGAACCCCGGGTTCTGGCGAAGCGTTCGAACGGCATAGCGAAGATCCTGCATGAAACCGGTCATCAGTCTGGTCCTTTCTTTATCGGGACTGAGTTGGGGTTGCGTCCCGAGTCTGGCGGTAATAGCACTCAATGCATTGCGCCAGTACCAGAGATTCGCGCGAGCTCCTCCAAGGCGCGGCAGAACATTCAGAGCGTAATCCTCCGCAAGGTCTCCGATGATCGACTCATTGTGAGCCTTCGATAGAAACAGGCGGAGCAGAAGACGCGCGGCGAAGGGTGGTTGGGGCATATCAGATCCTTCCAAGCTTCACGCCCTTCCACATGACCTCCAGAACTTCGCGCGAACGCTCGAGCGCTTTCAGTCCGGGCGGCTCTATCTTGAAATACCGGCGCGATCGCCCGCCGCGCTCGGCTGTGGGATTCGAAAACCAGGAGGACGCGTAACCCTTGGCCTCAAGACGGTCGAGAGTACTATAGAGCGCGCCTATGGAAATAGTCCGTTTTGTACGCTTCTCGATCTCATGCCGAATGGGAACGCCATAGGCGTTGTCACCCAGTCGGACCATCGCCAGCAGGACGATTTGTTCAAATTCGCCGAGAGAGTCTCTGGTGCTCACAATTTAGATCTACAGAGTAGGATAAATAGCCGGGCTTTGCAAGCGACGATCGCTCGGCAGGTGGCGCGGGTCATCCACGCACGCCCCACTGCGAACCTCCTCGCTGACGCCGTACAGTATAGGAATCGATCGTTCTGTTATGCCGCCACCGACACGCTGGCCGTGATCTGAACTGGTGCTCGCTGTCAGATGACTAGATCGCCGTTTCGGGGGCCTATGCGGAAACTGAAACCATGCCGTCCGTAGACTTTTGACCCTTCTGACAAAGCGTCTGCTATTCTTCCCGAAGCGCTGCCATTGGATCGATTCGCGACGCCCGCAACGCCGGCAACACTGACGACGCAATCGCCAGAGCCAACAACACAACCGGCATTACTGCGAACGTGGCGCCATCCAATGCTGTCACGCCATAGAGCATCGATTCCAGATAGCGCGTCAGCGCCCATGCGCCGCTCAACCCCGCCACCACAGCCAGGGCTGTGAGCACTAGGCTCTCTCGCATCACCAACCGCTGCACCTCGGGAGGCCGCGCGCCCATCGCAATGCGAATGCCAATCTCGCGCGTGCGCCGGGTCACCAGATACGAGAGCACTCCATAAACCCCCAGCGCCGAGAGCACCAGTGCAATCACCGCAAATGTTCCGATCAGCGCCAGATGGAATCTCTGCCGCTCGAGCGACTCTCCAAGCCGTTCATCCATCGTCTTCACGTCAAACGCCAGCAGATCGTGATCCAGTGCGCGCACCTGTGCCTCGACGGTCCGAATCACTGAGTGGGGATCGCCCGCGGTACGGATGAGGAAGCTATTCGGCATGAACAACGGTTCGCGCTCCTGGCAGTTGCACCGGTAGATTAGCGGCTCCGGCTCACTGCCCAAGTCTCCAGCCCGGATGTTGCCTACCACTCCGGTAATCGTCCATTGCTCGCTGGCATCTTGGGAAAGCACCCTGCGACCGAGAGGGCTCTCTCCCGGAAAGATCGCGCGCGCGAAAGCCTCGTTGACCACGATGCTGCCTGGCGACCGCATGGTTTCCTGTAAGTCAAATACACGTCCGCGGCGTAGAGGAATCCCCAAAGTCCGGAAGAAATCGCGGCTGACTACGCTAATGTGAACGGCCGGCCCCGCGAGAGCGGGGACCGGGGGCCGGCCGGCAACCTGAACATGCAACTCATGGGACACGCTCCCGCCCTCGAGTGGAATCTCAACCGCTACAGAAGCCTGGCGGACCATGGGAAGTCTTTTCAGCCGCTCTAATACCTCGTCGTAAAAGCGCATCTGGCTGTCCGCCGTTGCGAAATATGTCGACCCTGTCAGATTCACGCGCAAAGTCAGCAGATTTTCCGGCGGGAAGCCCAGGTCTATCGTCGCGAGCTTTACGAACGTGCGGGCCAGCAACCCCGCTCCGATCATGAGGACGAGTGAAGCACCCAGCTCCGCTACCACCAGCAACTGCCGCATCCGGGCCGCTCTTCGCCCGGCGCTTTGTGTGTGACTCGCGCTCTTTAAAGCATCCTGAATGTTCACCCCCGCCGCCGCAAACGCCGGAGCCATGCCGAACACCACGCCCGTAAGCATAGTGAGTGCAAAGGTGAATTCGAGCGTCGTGAAATCCAAAGTCACGGGCGGATAGTCCTGCAGCACAAGCGGCTGCCACACATTCAATAGCTTCACCGCCGCCAGCGCCACTGCCATGCCTGCCAATCCTCCCGGTAGCGCCAGTGCCAGACTTTCCACTAGGACTTGCTTTACGATCCGCGCGCGCCCAGCTCCCAGCGCCATCCGCACCGCCAGCTCTCGCGTTCGCGCTCCCGCCCGCGCCAGCAACAGATTCGCCAGATTTACGCACGCGATCAACAACACCAAGCCCACCGCTCCACTCAGCACTATGAGCGCCGGTCGGACATCGCCCGTGATCCACCGCTGCAATGGCACGGCGTAAATTTTCATGCCTGTGAGGAATCCGCCCGCTTCGAACTCATTCGGATACTTGTCATGAATCGAGCGCGTCAACCGCGCCATCTCCGATGTAAGTTGCGCCTCACTGACCTGCGCTTTCCGCCGCGCGATCATAGAAATCAGTCGTATCGCCGTGGTCAGGGCTCGCGGCGTCTGGCTGGCTTTGTCCATATCCAGCGGAATCCATATTCGTGTACCGTGCGGGAAGTCGAATCCCTGCGGCATCACGCCGAGAATCGTAGTTGGTTTGCGGTCGAGGATGATCGTGGTACCAACAACATTCGGATTGCCTCCCAGCCGGGTATGCCAGAACGGGTAGCTCAATACCGCAACGGCCGGTGCCTTCACTCCTTGCTCTTGCGGTACGAAAGTACGGCCCAGCATCGGTTGCGTCCCCATCACGCGGAAGAATGAAGGTGTCACGTGCGTCGCGTCTAGCTGCTCCGGCCTTTCGACGCCGGTCCAGTTCATCGTTAGGTCGTCGTGCGCCGCGACATCCTCGAAAACCCGGTTCTCCTCGCGCAGGCTGTAGTAATCCGGGCCGAGACCGGCCTCCCGACCCTGCCCCATCCTCTGGCTCACCCAGTAAATCCGTTCCGAGCCTGGATACGGTAGCGGCCGCAGCAGAATCGAATTCACAATGCTGAAGACAGTTGTGTTCGCTCCAATGCAGATCGCCAGCGTGAGCGCCGCAGCCAGCGCCAGCATAGGATCGCGCCGGAGCCCACGAATTGCATAGCGCACGTCCTGACCGAGCCGATCCAGCCACGTCCAGCGCCACACCTCGCGGCTCGTTTCCGCGATGAGCATAGCGTTGCCGAACTCCCTTGCCGCTTTGTACCGGGCTTCTTGTTCGGGCATGCCCGCGTCCACCAGATCCGCGGCCTTCTCCTCGATGTGCGCCGCCACTTCCTCGGCGAGGTCCGCGGCCACCCGCCGCCTCTGCCAGAATCGCGCCCGCCACCTCATGATTCAGCGGGTCTCATCACACGGCGAATGCCATCCAGCATCCGATCGAAGCTCGATACCTCGCGTTCGAGCTGCTTCCTCCCCGTGTGCATGATCCTATAGATCCGCACCCGCCGATTGCGTGCCGAAATGCCCCACTCGGCTGCCACCCAACCCGCCTTCAGCATGCGCTGTAAGGCCGGATAGAGTGAGCCTTCCTCGATCTGTAGCAGATCTCCCGACGTTTGTTTGATGACCTGCGCGAGCGCGTAGCCGTGCATCGGCTCACGTCGCAGTGTTTGAAGAATCATCATTTCCAGGGCACCGGGGAAAAGGTCGCGATGTGGTCCAGATCTCATACCAGTTTACTCTATGCCTAGAGTGAACTAACGGGAGCGAGCTGTCAATAGCTATTTCCCAGACCCTCTGAGCGCATCGTGCTCAAAGGCGCAAGAAGTCCGGTTCTGTTCCCTTGAAGCTGCGGGCGGGCCGAATGATTTTCGTCCTTCTCGAACGCCGTGCGGGAAGACCCTACGACCTCGTGGTACCTCGTGCTTTGAGCATCAGACGCCCAGAATTCTACTCTAATCGGCTCCCTTGACAATCTGGGGGTATCCACGTCATACTCTTCCCAAGATCGTCATAGGAAGTCTAGATGGGAAAGTCCGCCCAGCCAACGCTCCTTCAAGGCACGCTCGACCTACTTATCCTTCATGCGCTCCAGCGCGGCGCAATGCACGGCTATGCCATTGCACAGACCATCCATTTGCTCTCGGATGAGGTGCTGAGGGTCGAAGAAGGTTCGCTATATCCGGCGCTCTACCGCCTCGAACTCGACGGGGCAATCTCGGCGGAATGGGGCTTATCGGAGAACAACCGTAAAGCTAAATACTACGCCATTACCAAACGCGGCAGGAAGCTGGTCACCGAACAAGAAGCCACCTGGAATCGTCTCTCTACCGCGGTCCAACGCGTTCT
>QHXW01000205.1 GCA_003223115.1 Acidobacteriota bacterium | reverse complement strand
ATCAGTCCAATTTCGGGATCGCCCTCGGACTGCTGCGGACACAATCCCGCATCGCTCAGCGCCAAGTGGGTGGCCACGCAAAGCAGGCGCGCCGCGCGATCCAGGCCTCGAATGCCCTTATCCCCGAGCCATCGCTGTGCCTGGAAGCCGTGCAGTTCCCCCGTCAGGACGCCTCTTCCCAACAACTCGCTTTCCCCGAAAGCATTTGCG
Source organism: Acidobacteriota bacterium (assembly GCA_003223115.1). Taxonomy (GTDB): domain Bacteria; phylum Acidobacteriota; class Terriglobia; order Bryobacterales; family Bryobacteraceae; genus QHXW01. The sequence goes on along the minus strand of QHXW01000205.1, from coordinate 17,872 downwards.
CCGCTATAGAGCGCATGTTCAAATTCGCGAGCGCCTGCGCCGAGCGGCGAAATTACGCCAACACCCGTGACCACCACGCGCCTGCTCATGACCCGCCGCCCTCGTAGCGCGCCAGGCAGAGCGAAGCGTTATTTCCGCCGAAAGCGTACGCGTTGTTCAATACCACACGTGGAATGCTTTGCCGTGCCTTATTGGGGACGCAGTCGATCTCGCATTCCGGGTCCGGCTCCTCGTAGTTGATGGTCGGAGGGATGACGCCGGTCGAGAGCGCCATCGAGCAGGCAGCCGCCTCAATCGCGCTAGCCGCTCCCATGGTATGTCCCAGCATAGACTTGATCGAGCTCATGGGAACCTTCGAAGCGCGATCGCCAAACAGTTTTTTTACGGCGATGGACTCCACGCGATCATTGGTGGGAGTGCCTGTGCCATGGGCGCTGATGTAATCGATATCCGCGACATCCACGCCGCTCTCCTTGAGCGCCCTGGACATGGCACGGATGGCGCCGTCGCCCTGCGGGTGCGCCGCGGTCATGTGATGGGAATCGCAACTCACGCCATAACCCAACATTTCCGCGTAGATGGTGGCGCCACGGGCCCGGGCTCGATCCAGCGGTTCGAGCACCAGGACAGCCGCGCCTTCGCCCGGGATCATGCCTTTACGATTGTGGTCGAAGGGTTGGCAACGCTCTGGAGCGATGGCGCCCAGCCTGGCAAATCCCATGTACGTAATGCGCGAGAACGGATCGGCGCCACCAGCTAGCACCAGGTCGGCTTCTCCGCTGCGGATCCAATCGAACCCATATCCGATGGCGTAGTTTCCCGCCGCGCAGGCGGTTGGAATCATCAGGCAGGGGCCGCGAAAACCGAACTCAATGGCGATCCGGCTGGGGATGACGTTGCAAGGATACTTCGTTGGCATGTCATTCGGGACCGCCTCCAGCCCGGAATCCTTGCGGATGTCGTTGTAACGCTCAACGAATTGCGGCTCGCCGGAAGTTGTGCCCATGCAGACACCGGTGCGGTCAGGCTGGTAATCGTTGGCTGAGATCCCGGCATCCTCGAGCGCCATGCGCGCGGCTGCCACTGCCATTTGTGAGCCGCGACCCATCGTCTCTGGCGCCTGGCGCCGGAAGTATGTTTGTGGAGTAAAATCGCGAACTTCGGCGCCCAGATGCACTGAAAACGCCGACGTATCGAAGCATTGCACCGGCCCGATTCCAGACCGGCCTTCAGTGAGCGCGGTCCAGAAGTTCTGGCGGCCCGCACCAATGGGCGTAATTAACCCCATACCTGTGATGACTACTCGTTTCATGGGCGCGACTCCGACCAGGACCTCTCATCTGCCGGCGGAAGCAGCGCCCTCATCGGGCGCCGCAAGGAGATGACGGCGCACCACCTCGACGGCATCGTTGAGCGTCCGTATGGTCGAAAATTCCTCTTCCGGGATGTTGATCTTGTACTTCTTGTCCACGGCCACCATCACTTCGAGCGCCATCAAAGAATCCAGACCCAACTCGTCGGTCAACAGTGCGGTATCCGAAATCTCCTCCGGCTTGCGTTCGGTCACGTCGGCAATCAGCCGTCTGACCTCCGCTCGAATTTCCTCCGTTACCATGTTGCGATAACCTCTTTCGTTAACTTATCGTCAGCGCCCATCTCCCCGTCACCGTAATAGAACCTATTTGGATACGATTCCCTGGCCCTCACGGCAGTGTATCTCAACTGCTTCCACTTTGCTTGCATTGCCCAATCCGAAGTGCAACCTGCTCATACTTTGCCCGGCATAGCCATTACCGCCATTGACCTCGCGGATCTGGGTCAGCCCGCCTGCCGTCAGCTTAACCCGGGCCCCAATAGCGTCGCGATTCGCATACGTTCCGATGAGTTTTAACTGGACCCAGTTGCCCACACGTTCGGTCACATTGCGGTAGAACATCGAAGGTTGGTCCACGTTGGTCTGATACAGGTCCAGACGTCCGTCGTTGTCGAAATCCGCCATCCCGATGCCCCGCCCGTCACGATCGTTATCCACACCCGCCGCCGACGAGATCTCCTGAAATGACTGGCCGCCCATGTTATGGAACATTTTTTTCTTTTGAAATCCGCTCCAGGTCATGTTACCGACCGGCGGCCAATTATTCAGATCACTAAAGTCGATGCCTGGCTGGATGATCATGTTCACTAGTGTCGAAACATAATTTTCTTTTCCCGCGGACCGCAGTCCATTGACAACGAACAGATCCTGCCAGCCGTCGTTGTCGAAGTCGCCGAACTTGGCGGCCCAACCCCATAGCGTTGCGCAGGTGCCGGTCTCTTTAGAGACATCCGTGAAAGTGCCGTCGCCGTTGTTGTGCCACAGCATATTGCATTCCTTCATGTACTCATCAGTGATGTTGGTGACGTAAATATCGAGCCAGCCATCGTTGTCGTAATCGGCAACGTCCACGTTCATGCCTTTTTTGGTATCGAAACCGATGGCCTTTTCCGTCGCTTCCCGGAACGTACCGTTGCCGTTGTTGAAGAAAATGCGGTCGGTACCGTAGTCGCAGGCCAGATAAACGTCCTGCAGCCCGTCGTTATTGAAATCGCCATGGCCCACATCGGTGGTCCATCCGGTGTGCTTGTCGAAGCCTGCCTGCTGAGTCGCATCGACGAAGGAGCCCTTACCGGTGTTGTGCCACAGCGTCACGCCCCCGCCGTTGATGGCGTTATCGAGGTTGTTGGGCAGCACGTGCGGAGTCTTGAGGTTCAGAAGATCCGCCGGCTGGAAATAGTTTCCGAACAGAAGATCCAGGTAACCGTCGTTGTCGTAATCGAAGGCGATTGCGGCGATGGTGTTGCCAAACTTGTTGAGGCCGGCGCTAGCGGTGACATCCTTGAATTTGCCGTGCCCTTCGTTGTGATAGAGAAGTGGCGTGCCGAAACGGACGACAAGCAGGTCTTCGCGGCCGTCGTTGTCGTAATCAAACCATACTGCGTCGGCAACAATGGAATGTTGATCATTGCCGCCGGCCACGCCCGCGGCTGCCGTCACGTCTGTGAAGGTGAGATTTCCGTTGTTGTGAAACAGCCGGCACTTGCGGCCAATATCCGAGTCGGTGACGAACACGTCATCGAAGCCGTCGTTATCGTAATCGCCGATGGCCACCGAAGCGCCTCCGGATGTGAAAACGTGCAGAACATCGCCGGTCTTGCCACGAAAGAGCCGAGTGTGGTGCGTATGCGTCAAACCCGCCCGATCGGTCTGTTCGACGAAGCGGATTTCGGTCGAGCTGGTCCAGGCAAAAATGACTGCGGGAACGGAGACCGCCGCCAGCGTGACAACCGCGAGCGCCACTGTGATGCGGCCTTTTCTGCGCGTGTTAATGGTATCCGCTCCGTCAGACATGTCCGGTCAGCTATTCGCTCGCCCAAAGCTCTTGCAGATTGGTATCCACGCGCTTGTTAGGGTCAAGCTCGTTATCGATGTAGGTCTTGAGATCGTCGCCGTTGCGTGCCAGCCGCGCTTTGAGCTGAGCATTGTCAGGGAATTCGCGCAGCCCCTCGGTCCAGATGGCCCTGGCCTTGTCCATGTTGTCAGTCTTCCAATAACCGTCACCCAGCGAAATGTAGACCCGCACGTGATAGGTTCTCTTGGGCCCCGCCTTCTGCATGCCGTATGCCTTCTCAAGATCAGCCACGCCCAGCGGAGCGCGCAGGAACACCTTCGGCCAGAATAGATAGCTGTTGCCACGCGTGTAGTACGCAATCCAGCTCGGAGAGATGTCGATCGATCTTGTGAATTCGGTGAGCGCAGTGTTAGCCAGAATCACCTGGGTGATGGAACCTGCGGCCGGAATCTTGTCTACATACGCGAACCCGTAATTTAGATGAGCTTTAGCCGAGTTCGGGTGATCTGCCACCAGCTTTTCAAAAAACTTCAGTGAACGTTCGTATTCTTTCGCTTGGATCGCCGCCTGGCGATACTCGCTGCCGTACCGGATGTTGTCCGGATCAAGCGCGAGCGCGGTCTCAAAACCAGCCAGCGCAGCCGTTAGATCGCCGGTGGCTCGGGCCTTTTGGGCCGCCTGGAATGACGCTTCCGGTGAAGCCGGCGCGCCGTACGCGGCCAGGCCCACAATCAGCGCTGCCGCGGCATGCCCGAACTGAATGGCTCTCATCATCGTAGTTAGTTTTTGTTCTTTGAGCTTCCTTCAACAATCTTGTGCAGACGGTCCGCCGCCATTCCGGTGAAGACTTCCTTCTCACCGGTGGGCCAGCGCACTTCCACGCGATCGATGCCCGCCACCTCGCCTAAACCGAAATGCACGCGATTGCTGGACTGGCCGGCAAAACTGTTGCCGCCGCTGACATACCGCAGCCAGGTCTGCCCCGCTGCCGTTAATCGGACCTGGGCGCCCACCGCGGCGCGATTCGAGCGCCTGCCCTCGAGCAGAAACGAGACCCAGTGGGCTCCGGTCGGCAACGTATTGCGATAGAGGTACGGCTCCGCGTTGGCATTCGCCACAAACACGTCCAGCCGTCCGTCGTTGTCGAAGTCCGCTATAGCCACGCCACGGCCATCGCGTATGGAATCGAGCCCGTGCCGCGCGGATTGTTCAGTGAAAACCTGCCCGTGCTCGTTGTGGTACAGGCGCTTTTTCTCATACCCGCTCAAGCTCTTTTTGCCCATGGGCGGCCAACTGCGCGCGTCGGTAAGATCGATACCCGGTTTGACCAGCATGGCGAAAATGTCGGGAACGTAGCTTTCGCTTCCGGCCGAAACCCAGCCGTTCATGACATACAGATCCAACCAGCCATCGTTGTCATAATCGAAGAACTTCGCGCCCCAGCCCCAGCCGGACTCGTATGTCCCGGTTTCCCGAGACACATCCGAGAACGTAAGATTCCCGTTGTTGTGCCACAGGAAATTTCCTTCGCGCATATAGTCATCGGTGACGTTGGTGACGAAAATGTCGAGTAAACCGTCGTTGTCGAAATCACCCCACTCGGCGTTCATCCCCTTTTTTGTGTCAAATCCGATCGCCGTCTTGGTGATATCGCTGAAGGTCCCATTCCCGTTATTCACGAAGAACCGATCGGTGCCAAAATCATTGGCTACATAAAGATCATCGAAACCATCGTTGTTGGCGTCGCCGTGACCCATATCCAGCGCCCAGCCGCTTTGCCGTAATCCCACTTTGTCGGTGACGTCGGTGAACGTGCCGTTGCCGTTGTTGTGAAACACCGGGACGCCGCCGCCGTTGTTGGCGGTTTCCATGTTCTCGGGGAAAAACCGGGGCGTGTCCGGATGAAAAACATTGACCGGCTGGAAATAGCAGGCCACAAACAGGTCCACGTAACCGTCCCGATCGTAGTCGAAAGCGATGGCGGCGATGGCGTTGAGATACCGGTAGAGACCGGCCCCACGGGTGACCTCTTTGAACCGGCCGTTGCCGAGATTCTGAAAGAGCTGATTGTGGCCGAAACGAACTACCAGCAGATCCGGCCGGCCGTCGTTGTTGTAATCGAACCACAGCGCGGCTGATGAAGCATTCTCTTCATCGTTCCCGTCGGCAACGCCTGCACGCTCCGCGACATCGGTAAACGTCAGGTTTCCGTTGTTGTGATACAGGTGATTTTTTCCGTGAGCGCTCGAGTCGGTCACGAAGGCATCTTCAAATCCGTCGCCGTCATAATCCGCCACTACTACGGACGCCCCCAGCGCCGTATATCCGGCCATGATATGCGCATAGGGGTTTTTAAATTCGCGGTTGGTGTGTTTGGAATTGATCCTCGCCGCTTTGGTGATATCCTCGAACCATCGCGTTGCGGGAAAGCTGGTGCCTGCCAGCGCAGCCGCCGTCAGACAAGCGATCAGGCTTACGCACACAACTACTGCCCTGCGATATAGAACACTCTTCGCGCCTCCGAGCATGTGACCACTTCTTCAAAAAGTTTTGGAAATCAACTGGCACTCAGACACTACTAACGTGGGAGTGACCGGTCGTCTTGATATATTCCCATCGTTCAAGAGCCGAAGCAAGAACTTTTTAGTGGATTTCTATTAGGTATCGCGAGGAACTGCACGAGCGGCGATGACCGGAACGCTCGTTGCCCATCGCCTCGGCGCGCCGCCTGGCACTGCGTCGAGTAATAGATCCTTATTAGCCCGTGGATTTCATCAACAGAGATTTCATTTCTTCCATCGATTTTTGGCGCATTCGAGCAAACCGCTGATAAAATCTAGCGATAAACTCCGCCGTGCGCGTGCAGAGAAACCAGGTGAACTTGCGAGGTAACACACTATGAGGGCATGGGCAAAGGCATTGCCGTGGGCGTTCGTCGCGCTCTTGATACTGACATGGCAGATGGCCATCAGCCACCAGCCGGCGGCAATTTTGCCAACCCCCTGGGCCGTGGTCTTGGGAATCCAGGAGCTGGCCGTGAAAGGGCTGCTTCTCAAGTACGTGGTGGCCTCCTTGTTCCGGGTGACCTGGGGCTACGTACTGGCCGCCGTGCTAGCCATCCCGTTCGGACTGTTCCTGGGGTGGCATCGTCGCGGCCAGGTAGCACTGAATCCCCTGCTTCAGATTCTGCGTCCCATCTCGGCGCTGGCCTGGATTCCACTGGCCATCCTCTGGTTCGGCGTGGGCGATCTGGCCTCGATCTTTCTGATTTTCCTGGCCTCCTTCCTGCCCATCACAGTGACGGCCATGAACGCCGTGGGGAGCATTTCCTCAAATCACTTGAACGTCGGACGTAATTTCGGACTCTCGGAAACGCAATTAGTGCTGAAGGTGCTCTTTCCAGCAGTGATGCCGCAACTGGTGGTTTCGCTGCGCATCGCGTTGGGCATCGCCTGGCTTGTGGTAGTGGCAGCAGAAATGATTGCCGCGACTTCCGGCCTGGGTTTCCTCATCGTGGATGCCCGCAACGCCGGCAACCGGTATGATCTGGTAGTGGCTGGTATGGTTCTCATCGGACTAATTGGTTTGCTGCTGGACATCATGATGAGAAAACTGGAACATCTGAGCTTTCTTCGCTGGGCTCACAGGGAGGAGTAGATTCACCGCATGGCGGGGATGGTTCAAACAACAGTGCGTTCAAAACTGTCATTGACTGGCTTGAACATGACGTTCGGCCATGGCAACGAAGTGGTCGATGTTCTTGAAAACATCGATTTGGAGGTCCGTGAGGGCGAATTCATCTGCCTGCTGGGCCCGTCAGGCTGTGGGAAATCAACCTTGCTCAACATCGTCGGCGGTTTTCTGAAGCCCTCTTCAGGCGAGGTAGTGATCGATGGCGAGCCGGTGCGGGGACCTGATCCCCGGCGCATTTTCGTCTTTCAGGAACGCGGCGTTTTCCCGTGGCTGACTGTTGAGGGGAATATCGGTTTCGGGTTGTTCCGGCTTTCTCGCCAGGAAAAGGCGCGGCGGATCGCTCATTACGTGGAGCTGGTGGGCCTGCAGGGCTTCGAGCGTGCGTACCCTCACGAGTTATCCGGAGGCATGAAGCAGCGCGTGGAAGTGGCGCGCGCGCTGGCGGTAAATCCGGACATGCTGTTTCTGGACGAGCCCTTCGGCGCTCTCGATTCCATTACTCGTCTCGAAATGCGCCGTGAGCTGCTGCGCATCTGGCGTGCGGAACGCAAGACCATTCTCTTCGTCACGCACGACATTGAAGAGTCCGTGCAACTAGCGGATCGCGTGGTGGTGATGTCGACGCGCCCGGCGCGCATCCGAAATATCATGGAGATCAACATTCCTCATCCGCGCGACATCAGTTCCCGGCGTTATCTGGACCTGCGCGACAGCATTTTCGAGCAAATCGGTTTGGCTCACAAAATCTAGAGGTTCACCTTGAAACGCTGGGAAGCCTATACCTTACCGCTGCTGGCCACAGTCGCGTTGCTGTTGCTTTGGCATTGGTCCGTGATCTGGACGCACACCTCAGTTTTTCCTAGGCCTGTCGATGTTCAGCGCGGTGTAATCGAACTGTTCAGCAAGGGCTTGCTGTGGGGCTACACGAGAGACTCGCTTTACAGGGTGGGCGTGGGATACGGAGCGGCAGTGTTGCTGGGCATCCCGATGGGTTTGGTTTTGGGATGGTATCCCACCGCAGCACAAACCACCAACCCGGTCATTCAAATCCTGAGGCCGATTAGTCCATTGGCCTGGATTCCGGTCTCTGTTTTGTGGTTTGGTGTGACGGACGCAGCCGCCATTTTCTTGATTTTTCTGGCTTCCCTGTTTCCCATCGTGCTCGCAACAATGGATGGCGTTCACGGCGCACCCGGCATGTTTGTAGATGCAGGGCGCAATTTCGGTCTCTCGACGCCTGCGTTGCTGTCTCGTGTAGTCTTCCCGGCCGCACTGCCGCGGATCATCATCGGTTTGCGCATCGCATTGGGAGTGGCCTGGCTGGTGGTGGTGGCCGCGGAAATGATCGCGGTCGATTCCGGCTTGGGATACCTGATTATCGATTCGCGCAACGCCGGCAAGCGTTACCACCTGGTGATCGCCGGGATGCTCTTGATTGGCGTGATCGGGCTTTGCCTGGACACCGGCATCCGGCAGTTGGAGAAGTTCAAATTTCTTCGTTGGGGCTTTTACCATGAATGATTCACGAAAAGTGATCTTGGGAGTGGCGCTCTGGGTTGGTGCCGTCTCGGCTTTACACCTGCGCTTGAACTTCGACTGGTCCGTGTATCTCAACGACCGGCTGCCGGAATCGCAGCGCAAGCTCAATGTCGCCTATATTCCCGTCACTTGACACTTGACATGCCCGGTGACCGACTATATCTCGCGGCACACTGCATCGGGCAACCTGTTCATACCCAGGTTGTTTCAGGGCTTTCCGGAGATTAAGGAAGCGTTGATCTCGAACACGATGCAGGCGGGATTCATGGTGGCGCCGATGGCGATGGCCCTGTGGTCACAGGGCGTCCCGATCAAGATTGTTTACCTTGGGCACCGTTACGGCAGCGCGTTCGTGGTGCGCAACAACGGACCCATCAAGACCTTCCCGGATCTGCGCGGGCGCGTGGTCGCGATTCCCACGCGCTTTTCCGATGAGCGTCTGATCGTGTTTCGCGCCTTGAAAAAATATGGAATGACCGCGAAAGACATCCGGATGGTCGAGATGCCTCCGCCGGACGTTGCCGGCGCCTTGGCGGCCGGTGCTATCGATGCCTTCTCAATGGGCGAGCCCTACCCCGCGCAGGCGGAGATGGGCGGCTACGGCAGGATCTTGTTCAAGGCACGGGATCTCTGGCCGGACTACATGTCGTGTGTCCTCGTGGTCCGGCAGGACATGATCGACAAGCGGCCCGAAGCGGTGCAGGCGCTTGTGGATGGAATTGCGCGTTCGGGACTGTGGCTCGAGAAGGGCCGGCCTTACCGGGAGGATGCCGCGGATTTCGTCGGGCGCTTCTATTACCACCAGGATCCGCGGCTATTGCGATGGGCGCTGACCAACCCCCTGGATCGCGTGATGTACACTCCCCTCACTCCCTTCAAGCCGGATTTCGAGCTGGTGCGCGATCTGATGTTGGAGACCGGGACGCTTGACCACTCCATCGAATTCAACGAGTACGTAGATATCAAATTCGCAGAAGGCGCCAAGAGCAAGACTGCCTGGGCCTATGAGCCTGGAGGGCTGGAAGCGCGCTAGCGCTCCCGCCGTCGACCGCTCTGCATTGGGTCATTGCGGTGCGGAATCGAGCACTGTAAGATGTCAATGGCAGTCCGCACGCGTTCAATCGTTCATCATGACGACGAAAAAGGTAGATTTGTAGTCGACTATCGCGGGGCGTGACGCGAAACCGGCAAACCCGGGATTAAAAGGAGAATATCAATGCAGAATCTGATCACTTCCATGGTGCGGTTCTCCACGGCGCTGACGTTGTTCAGTCTGGAGCAAATTGAGCAGACCGTGAGCGTGGTTGAAGGTGACACGACACTGGCGAAAACCATGGACCGCCTCGAAGAGGCTCTAAACTCGTTGACCGACGTTCTGACCGCGAAGATGGACGAGAGCAAAAAGGAAACGTTGAATTCGGTGGTCAATACGTCCGAGGACCTGGTGAAGCGCACGATGGATAGCGCAAAAGTACTGGATCCCCGGGACATGTTGAAGGCCGGCAACGACCTACTGCAGAAAACCACCACCGCTACGTCAGAATGGGTGTCGAAGGCGGCATCTGCGGTTCAGAATGCCACGCGAGCCGCTCAAGGCGATTCAAAATCAGACACGGTTGTGACGAACTGACAGGTCAGCCGTGTTTCATTCAGGGCCGGGCGTAAATGGTCGAGCAGGCGTCACAGAACCCCGGTGCCTCAGTTTGGATTAAGTATGGGCTGACGGGATCAGCGCTCTCCCGTGGAACCGAAGCTGCCCTGACTGACGCTTCGCCACGAGAGACTCGTTTCCGCCGAGCCCTCGAAGAACGCGGCGGAATATTCACCATATTCGGGCGTTTTCTCTGCGGCCGCGCCGACCTCTTGCCCAGTCCCTACCTGCTCCAGCTCCGCGCGATCAGGACACGCCACGAATCCCGCGCCAGCGAACTTTCCTTGCGCGACCTGGGAAGCTCCGTTTCCGATTTCCATCTCATCCGGATGGCGCCTTGCAGCGAGGTTTATGGTGCGACGTATGAGGGCCGGCGCGTGGTGATCGAACTTTACGGCGCGGATGCCAGCGTTTTCAGCGAACCGGCGTGGGCCTTGTTCCGGCGCGAAATTCACGTGCTTGCAGACGGGCCGGAATCCCTGGTTGCCACACCCACGGTTCTCGACCGGTTTGGCGACTGGCTTCGATTACAGTCCGATCTCGACAGAAAACGCGCCATTCTAGGCAACCTGGGAGACGTACCCAGCGGTTCGATTTCGCGCTACCCTGCCCTGGTGCCCGGCCTGCAGTCAGATCGCTGGCTGTCATACGAAGCCATGACCGGCCGCCTGCTCGAGGACGATCTCCGTCTGCGCCCCAACCCGGCGCGCCGGAGCCTGCAACGGCTGACTGAAAGCCTGCTCGAGCAATGTCTGCTGCTCTCGATGGTAGACGCAGATTTGGAAATTGGAAACTTTCTGATGCTGGACGACGGAAGTATCGGATTCCGCGCCCTGCCTGCTTTTGCACCCGTACCGGTAGAGTGGCACTATGAATTCCTGCAATACGTTGCCTCGACAGTCGCGGGCGAGACTCCGCGCGCCATCCGCATGCTATCCAGGATGTCAGGCGGCGGGAAGCCTTACGCGGCCGAGCAAGTCCTGTTACGCAATTTGTCGGGTCTCAGACCCGAACTAAAAGTCCACGTCACCACGCCGGGATCCGTTACTGGCTTCGAGAACTACTGGCGCGCACACGCCGCTTCGGGTTTGAACCTGCCGGTGTTCCTGGAACTGTTCCATCGGCAGATGACGCTGCTGGGCCAACAGCATTCCGAAATCGGCACATCGGCTGATCTGATTGAGGAATCGTTGTGGCCGGTGCTGGCTCGCGTTTTGAAACTCCGCTTCTCCGAAATGCTGACCGTCGACAAAGGCAGAGAATGGATGTTCGGTACAGGCCTCCTCTCGATGGCTACACTGCGCCAGCTCGGGTTGAGTTTGGAGCAGCTCCGCGATAATGAACTCGCTGTGGTGCTCGATCCGCAGGAGACTGCGCCCGACGAAGTCAGCCTCAGACGGCAGACTGGTTTCGTGCGCTCGGGGATCGCGCTCGGAGTCCTTGTGCTTTCGAGCTTTCTGGCGTTCAGTCTGAAAAGTAAAGTCGGCGAGATCATTGCGGTTGCCGTGCTGCTGATATCCGCCGCGGCGCTCTCGTTTTTCATTTCGCGAATGGATTAGAAAATTCGGAAAACCGGACGAGAGGCCGTGCGCTTAGATTTTCGCCACTCGATACCGCAGAGCCTCATAACCTTCAAGAATGGCCGGCAAGTGATCTTCCGCAGCTTTTCGGCCGCGTTGAATAATCTCCAGGCTGCGCGAGAAGTCGAGCATCGAAATACCGCCCAGAGCGGGCGTGAAGACTACGTCCGCAGCGGATTGAGCGCGCGCCTCACCGATTTCGTGCCCCATGAGGAACATGCAACGAGTCATGATGTCGAAAGCATTCATCGGATAACGTGTGCTCACTTTTCGAGATTCGGGTGGGGCCATGGCGTTAATTGCAATGGCAAAATGACAGCCCATGCTGCGGACTAAAACCGCGGGCACGGGGTCCATAACGCCGGCATCCACCAGCAAGTGCGAGTTGTGCGACGCCGGTGGCAGTAATCCGGGCAGCGCGATGGACGCGCGCACGCAATCGACGAGTGCCCCGGTCCGAATGGCTACCTCTTTTCCGGTCTGAATATCGACTGCATTCGCCCAGTATGGAATCTCGGTCTGGTTCACCGTGCGGTCGCCGAAATAGCCGCGAAATGTCTGGCGCACCGTTTTCTCGTTGAGCAGGCACATGCGCCAGAAACGCCACTCGATGAAGCGGCGGGTGCGGGTCCGCCAGTAGTCCGCTACTTCGGTGAGTTCGGCCACGCCGTAGCCCGCAGAGCGAAACGCGCCAATCACGCCTCCCATCGAGCAGCCGGAGATCATGTCGATGGGCAAACCAGCTTGTTCGAAGACTGAAAGCGCGCCGATGTGAGCCCATCCCCAGGCAGCCCCTCCACCCAGCGCGATCCCCACCTGCAGGCCAGCGATGGCCCGCGCCATAGAATCGACGGTGCGGCGGAATCGCGCGGTAACCGAGCCGCCCAGCCGGTACGCGGCTTCAGACTCACTGGCCTCGTAGATGAGCTGACGGCTGCCGCTCAGAAAAGGCAGCGTGGGCAGCACTGCGCTCTGGACTACGAAGCCATCCGCGGGTAATTCTGCAGGAGCCGGGTCGCCTGGGCCGAACAATTCGCCCATCCAATTAAACAATTCATGCACGCTGCCACAGATCGCTTCCGCACCAAGACCGACGGGGTTCAAAATGATGTTCGAAAAGCGAGTCTTACAGTCCGTCACCTTCTGAGCTAGTTCTCCGCGCAAGCCCTCGTCGCCCACCCTCACGCTCACATCCGCCATTGCCGCGTGCTCATCAAGTGTGCGCACTTCCGAATTTTTTTCAACACCGATATTGATCACCAGTGTTTCACGTCCGGTCTGACGAGCCAGGGAACGAGCCAGCTCGACACCAAAACTCAAGGGTGCTTCCCAGTGCGGGTGATTCCGCAGCAGCACCACGGGCAGCTCAGGCGCCTTGGTGCCGCGCGTGACGGTGCGCTGCAGCCGCTCGGCAACTACGCGTACAAGACCGCGCAACAATGCATCGCGCTCGCGGAGGAGCTGGGGCAAACGATCCTTGGACAGGACCAGTACCTCGCAGTCGACCGTGACCTCAACGTCCGCGACACAAGGGCTGCTCGTGATAAAGGACAGTTCGCCGAAGATTTCGGGCGGCTGCAGGTACGCTACGGTCTCCCGCAGGCCTCCCCGCTGTACACGCACCGCCAACTGCCCTGATCGGAGAAAATAAACCGCGGCGCTCGGTGCTCCCTGTCGCAAAATGACCGTTCCGGACGGAAATTTCCGAGGCTCGAACAGCGGGGCGATTTGCGCGAGCTGCTCCGGCGGCACATCTTGGAAAACAGGAGATGATGCGAGGAACGACTGAACGTCTTCGGTCATCTTGCGGAGTTGGGCGTCGAGGCTCCACCCAGCCAGTCTCGCCAGACTCGCTCGACGCCATCCATCAACGCCTGGTGCACGCGGCAATGCTGCACAAGCATTCCCATATCCACGCGATCATGGAATGCACTGGGATTCCACTTGCCCATCGACAGGCGCTGGAGCAGGCTTGCTCCGCCGTATACCGGATCCGGCCAACGCTTGCCGAAGTCGAACACTTTAGCGCAGCGCGGAGCCGCAGCGAAGAACATCCGCGCCCGGACCTCGTTTTGGCGCGTCAGGAAGAATGAGAAAAGTTTCACCGCTACTCCGAATTTGCCGGGACCGAAGCCGAAGACGTTGGGTATGGGCGCAAACTCCACGAAGGGATAGCCGACTGAAATTTCGAGCGCGTACTCTTTCGAGGGGTTTTCCACCACATGCACGAAATTTGTGTTCGGGGCAACACAGGCTGCCTCCCGGAAGCGCTTGCGAATAGGACCGAAATCCATCACGAAATCGTGGATATAGACGGTGAGCAGCACCCAGTCGTATTCCGGGCCGAGTTGGCGCCAATCTATGCAGCCGTCGCGGCAGTCTGGTGAAAACTGCTGGTACTCCGATTTTCCAGCGGCCTTGTAAAGATTTTGTTCTACAGTGAAGCCTCCCGGGGAACCGTCATCATAAGTCCAGTGTGCCCGCTTCAGAAATTCTCCCAGCACGAATTCGCGCAGACGACTCGCTAAGTCGTTGGATTCGTACCGGCCGAACTCGACCTCCTGGCGGCACCCCATCACCGTTCTTGCCTGGCCGTTGATTTCGAGTGAACCGAAAAATCCTTCCGGCCGGTTTGGCAGCCGGAACTTCTTCCCGAGCGCTAAGGGAAAGAAAGTGAGATCTCCAGATTGAGCACGGAGCCATCGCTCCAACTGCAGGCCATCACGAACAGCCTCTTCGGTCTTCTCCACCAACAAATGGTCACGATCCGATAAGGAGTCCCCTGTCGCCTGTGTGCTAGCCATAGCTTGCAGGTATTTTGACGGTCAACGGGCATTAAGTCAATGTGTGCTTGCGCCGAGACCGGTCGAGCCGTCGAGTCCCACAGGATGCGAGCACACGCAGGCCGTCAGGTCTGCCGAACAGAACGGCGATGGTCACTTCGCTCGTCAGCCTTTCCATACGCTCGGAAGTGAGCCGCATCCATCATCTCCAGGTTCCCACAGAATGGATGCAGGCAGCTCTCTAAACTCGGACTGATCACGCCTTACAACAAACGCCGCAGACCATCCGGAACCAGCTTTTTTATTGACAAAAACTTCCTCTCAACGGATAATTGGTCCCGCGGTAAAGAGTCGAGTTTTTTTCACGGTAAGCCAAGAGTCACGCAGCGGTTGAGTCATTTCGCGGGCGGTAGTGTTGTTCCGCGGGGCATATGGCCGAAACATACGACGTAATTATTTGCGGAGCAGGCTCCGGCGGCGGTTTTCTAGCGGGCGAAATTGCGCCCTACGCGTCCGTGCTCATTCTGGATGCAGGCCCGTATGTTGACGGCACACCGAAACCTGGGATAGGTTCTCCTGAACGCCGCAAGTTTTCCACGCAGATTAATCTCGGACAGTACATCCCGGATGGCGTTTATGCCATTAATCGCGGCAGCACGTTTTTCGCTTATCCCATTTTCATGGACGAGTCCAACCCGGCTTCGTCCGCAGTGCAACGCGAAGCGCGGGTCGTAGGCGGCGGGTCGCTGATTAATGTAGGCGCGTGGGTACGGCCCAGGTTGGTTGACTGGGACGGGTTTGTCGAAGAGACCGGCATACAGGGTTGGACGAAAGAAGCATTTGAGCCGCATTTTCTAAAAGCCGAAAAAATCCTTCACGTTCACCGCGACAACCGCAAGAACTGGAATAAGGCCAGTGTGATCTACGAGCAGACGGCCGCTTCCATGGGAATTCCTGTTTTCGAAACGGCCTCGAATCGATATCATTGCATCTTTTGCGGGCATCGGCTGAACGCCGGCATGCCCTGCAAATACGATGCGCTGATGAGCACGGCGGTGACTCAGATTCCGAAGGCTATTCAACACGGCGCCATCATGGCGGATAACGCCACCGTGGTGAAAGTTGAAATCAGTAGCAACCGCACCGCAACCGGAGTCACCTACACGCGAAACGGAGAAACCGTCACCGCCAATGCGCGCAAGCTGGTGGTTGTGTCCTCGGGAGCCATGGGAACGCCCCTCATTCTGTTCAACTCCGACGTTCACCGGTTGAACAAGAACGTCGGACAATACCTGCGAGCGCACCCCGGGATTGCCATGGATGCTCTGGTGCCGGGACAGGATTGGAATTCCGACCGCGGCTACCAGTGGAACTGCAACCATTTTGTCATGGACAAGAACGGGCAGCCCATGGACGTTCTGGTACACGCCAGCGCCTCGTTTCCCGCGGCGACGCCTTGGACCACGGCCCAGGTCGGTTTCTTCGGCAAGCCATACAAGGATCTGATGCGGCAGTTTCAGCAGCGCGTCGGCGCTTTCTTGTTCCAACTCAAGCCCAAGATACACGGACGCGTGGTGGGGAGCGTGGAACAGCCGCTGGTTTTCTACCCAGTGGCTGGAACCGACGGACTATTGGAGCCAAAGATTTTGACGGATCTGTTGGCGGCGGTCAGGCAAGTTGCGGACGTCTTCAAGCGCATGGGATCGATCACCACTTTTCCCAATCCGGACGAACCCGAAGACATTTTGAAGACGCAACTCACACAGTTGATCACCTTCGCCAACGCGCTTCATCCCCAAGGAACTTGCCGTTCGGGGGGCAATCCGAAAAATTCTGTGGTAGATACCAATCTCATGTCCTGGGATGTGAAAAACCTGATGTGCTGCGATGCTAGTGTCATTCCCAATCACATCAGCTCGAATCCCAACGCCATGATTATGGCGACTGCCAGCCGCGCCTCCGAATTTGTCATCCAGCAGATTCTGGGGCGCAGCCTGCCCCAGACCGGCCAGTGAAGGGAGCGCGCCAACGCGGAGTTCTGAGCCATGCCTGAATCGTTCATGCGCGGGGCTTTAAGGGAAATCGAAAAAGAGGTGTCGCGCCGTGCTTTTCTGTCAAGATTCGTCAAAGGCGTCGGGGCGGTCGCCGCGCTGGACCGTTTCGGTGAAAAGATGTTCGGAGCCGAGCCCGGGAAAAAAGAGGTGGATCTTCTAACACCCGTCCAAGTGTATAGCGCCATCGGCAACATCGTGATTCCGGTGGATGAAGATGCCGGCTGGGCAACATTTGAACCGGAAATCACCCAATATGGTTTGACGGTCATGGCCGGACAGGTCTTCCTGGGCGGCAGCCCGCTGGCCCTCCAGGGCTTGCTGGGGGCGCTGACCGCAATGAACCAGATTCCCGTTGCGATCGGCTACGCGCCCAGCCAGTTTCTGCAGATGACCTTGCCCGGGCAGATACAGTTTTTCACCGACATCTTTACCAGCCAGTTCGAAAACGACGGT
Source organism: Acidobacteriota bacterium (assembly GCA_003223115.1). Classification (GTDB taxonomy): domain Bacteria; phylum Acidobacteriota; class Terriglobia; order Bryobacterales; family Bryobacteraceae; genus QHXW01. Next base: position 730 of record QHXW01000205.1, on the reverse strand, counting down.
GTGCAAGATATCTTGAACTTAGCGGCGCTGATCGGTATGGTTAGCGTCAAGGCCACATTCTTTTCGAATTTTCCCCGGCATCTAGCCACACCTGGCGCAGAGTTTCAAGTGCTACCTCCATCCTCGATCAAAACCGGATGGGACATGATGCGTTTCAAAGGCCCGGTGGGACCGGAGGAAGAAATAGCATTGCGGGACAGATTTTTTGATGCGGAGGAATTGCCTGGAGTCGACCGGCGCAATCCCTACATATGAGGACGAAACATTATTTCTTCATCGCGTTTTTTGCGCTGGGCGCGGCGACCGCGGCGTGGGGACAGTTTGGCGGACGGCCCGGTGACGTAGTGCTCTGGGCGCTGACTCCGAGAAACGGCACAATGAACTTCCAGATCGTGCCGGGCACTACCACAAACGACCCCCAAACGTCCGCCAGGTTCGAAGTCATTGATATCAATACCCGGCCTTTACTTCCAATCCCACCTGGCACCTTGCCTCCTGGAGTCGGCTTGACGTTTCGCCGGCAGCTCCTGCATGAAGAACCCGGCGACGTGGTCTTCCTGGTGAACCGCGAGGAGGCTGGCGGATTTCCCCATCGAATCTACCTGACCACGAACAAGACGCTGCTGGTCGAAGGCACTTTGCGAGAGCAGGCGGCCCATCTGGATGCGCCCACCTCGTTTTACGTAACCTTGGGAGAGGGGATCGATTTCGGGCCAGACGTTGCATTGGT
>QHXW01000207.1 GCA_003223115.1 Acidobacteriota bacterium | reverse complement strand
ATTAGGAAGACCGCTGGGAACCGGTTATCCCCAGCTGCCTAGGGAAAGATCGGATGCGTCTTTGCCGTTGTTCAAAGTGGTCGCCTACCACTTTCACGAGGCGAGACAGTCCCGCGCATCCCAGCTCACTTCAAAATCGGCCCCTGTGACTTCCAGTCAAGTCGTTTATTTCCAACATCGGCTGTCTCCCCAAAAACGGCGGCGCGGAAAGCCGGTAGTCGGCTGCGGTCGAAGTCACAGGCTGTTCAATCCGGCACCGCCGGAGGCATGGCTCCACAGAAGATGCATGGGGATTGGGTTACGGCGGCGCCGAAACGGTTCCGTTCAATTCAAAGATGAGATCGAACAACGCATTCATTATGTGTTCCCGGCACTCTTGCGGATCGCGCGCCCACACGATCAGGGTACCTTGCGCGTCGGGGGCCGTGACCGGAAATCTGCGGGCGCCTTTGTGTCGGTGGTTGAGGCAATGAACAAGCGATGTTGCGATCTGCGGATTGATTTCAAGATTGAAGTAGCTCACAGCGGATTCTCCGTCCTCTATCAGGAGTGAATGTCGCGTCGACCCTTCAAGCGGGATGTTTGAATTCCTACTTACCTGACCGCTCGGCGCCGGTGACCTGAGGAAGTCTGTTCGCGTGGGCACAGCACCGGGTCCGTTCGTCGGATTGAACGCAATTCGGCCGGGCGTCGCCGTTTCAATAGGTCTCAATGGAGTGCAGATCGCTGGCCTCAACTCTGGCGCGTTTTCCCCAGTCGCGAATGTCATATCGCCCGCCGCACCCGCAACAGACAACGAACTCTTCGTTGAATACTTCATAGGGCCCACAATCCAGGCCATGCGTTTCGACAGATGTAACAAATCGTAAGTCCCCGGTCGACGAGCCACAGTCTGGACAAGCCATGGCGGTTTCTCCTATGACACTGCCTTCGCGCAGGAGGCCATCAATATTCACCGCGGTGACAGCAGGTTCGGTCGGCCTGCCGTCACCGTTTTCACAGCGCCTCAGAACTTCCGGGCAAGTCGCGCTTCCAGGAATTCGCTCAGCTTCGCCGTGGCTTTGAATTGCGGGATCGGGTCGAGTTCTTTGAAGGCCGAAGTGAATGACATTGGACAAGCTCCACAGGGTCCGCGCGTGGAACTCTTCGTACACTGGCTCAGTACAAATCATGCACCCTTCGAGCCAAGTGCTTCGGAACCTCGAGTTCGCTTTCGATGAACGCCTCGTAGACAATCATCTTCGCTGCGACGTTGCTCAGTTCCAGTCCGCGCCACGACTCCACCTGCTTTTGCATCGGAGCGAAGTTGCGCTGCATGCGATCGACACCGACTGAGATTGAGTCGAGTAAGTTCAGGCGGATACCGCGGCCGGCGGCTGTCGCTCGAACGGCGATTGCCGGACCTTCCAGCGTCCCCGGCCGGCCGGAACCGTCCGCAAACGGTAAGGCGTTAGGGAGGACTTTGGCCCTGATGTGCGGCCTAATGGCGCTACTCGATTCGCAAGGCGTCCATCGGGTCGAGCAAGGCGGCTTTACGCGCGGGTAGATAGGCGGCCAGCAGCGCGACGGCAGCGAGCAATAACGGCACGCCCGCGAAAGTCAGCGGTTCACGCGGGCCGACACCGAATAAGAGGCTCTTCAGCAGGCCCGACAAGGAGAGTGCTCCCGCGCATCCGACAGCTAATCCACCCAGAACCGGGCGAATGCCGCTCGTGAGCACCAGGGCAACAATGCGCTTCGGCCCGGCCCCCAGTGCCGAGCGGACGCCGAATTCGCGCGTTCGTGCCGAGACTGAATACGCCAGCAATCCGTAAATGCCGACCGCGGTCAGCACTAGGGCCACTGTGGCAAATCCCGCAAGCAGCCACGAGCTGAACCGCAGGCGGGAGATGTTTTCGCCCAGCACATCTTCGAGCGTTTGTACTGCGGCGATGCGCTGTTCCGGATCGAGCTGCCGCATTGCGCGCCGTGTCGGCTCGGCGAGGCCGAGCGGATTGCGGTCCGCGCGAACGAGAAATACCATGCGTGGATAAGTCAGGTGGGCGTGGGGGTAATAGACGGTCGGCTCCGGTTTGTGATCAATCGAGGATTCGCGCACGTCGGCCACGACGCCGATGATTTCGCCATACGGATTCTGAAGATCCTTGATCGCGTTGATCCGTTTGCCGAGAGGCTGTTCGCCGCGCAGGAATTGCCGCACGAATGCCTCATTCACGATGAAACGGTAGGGTGAGTCGGGGCGATTGTCGGAATCGGTGAAGTCGCGCCCGCTCTTGAACGGAATGCCGAGCGTGTGGAAATATCCGGGCATCACGGTTTGGATGATCGCCTCCAGCTCCGCGCCTGGCTTGGACGGCAGCCGTCCTTCGATATTCACCGAAGTGCCGTCGCCGGGGCCGGTGAAGGGGAGAAAACTTACCGCTCGCGGAGAGGACTCCGGGAAAGTGAGCGATTTGATCGAGAGCCCGCTCGAGGAACTGCGAGCGTGCACGAGCCTCCCGATAACGCCCTGCTGTAAGGGGAACGCGGAAGGTGAGCAGATTAGAGGAGTCCAGGCCGGGATCGATGGTTTCGAGGCGCACCATGCTGCGAAACAAAACGATGGCGCCGGAGATCATGTCCCGTTTCCTCTGCCCTGGAGAACAAGCCGGGCGGCCTCATCGACAAGGATGAGTTCACGCTTCGGATTCGCCGTGCGAAGGAGCGCTCGGCGCTCTGTAGGCTGTCACTATTTGGCAAGGAATAACGATTTGCTCTTTGGCGTCAACGCGGGCATTTTCATCTACTCTGGCAACCTACAGCTTGGTCCTGGATGCTACTTTTGCGCGTCGGCTCATCCTTGGTTGGGATCACTGGCGCCGTCGGTCTCCGATTGCTCCGCTGGCGCGTCGAATAGGCCCCGGCAGTCGCTAGGAGTTACGGGCGACGTGCTGCCGAAGACCGGTTTCCCATCCTTGAACTCTGACGTAGGGCTGGGCTGTGGCGACGCGCTCGCGGCCTTGGCTCCATTCAGTTTCTTCTTTTCGTCGAGCTTCTTCTTGTTCTCGGCTTCGACTGCTTTGACCGCGGCGGCATGTTGCGTCCTCAACGCCTCCAAATTCGACCTGGTCTTGACCACCGACTCCGTGAAGGATGCGAGTTGGCCGGGCAATTCCCGGTGCAGTTCCCCGGGTTTGCCGGTGATTGAGAGTGGCGTTGTGAGCGCCAGGGCCTGCTCGGAGTCCCCGTCGAGCTTTCGAGGGATGATGTTTACCCGCAGCAGTCCTTGGCCTACATCCGAAACTGTAATGATCACGACCCGCTGTTTCAGCAGCGGCACCAATTCTGTGAACACTTTAAAACGTCTCCTTTTTAAATAGATGTGCGACTCGGAAATCCAACACCCGAATCTCGGGCGCTTAATCGGAATTTGAATCACGCACATCCCAGCACGATGCGCCCAAGGGCCAGGCAGGCAATGAAGACGTGATCTGACCTTGAGACTGAAACCATTGAGCCTCGGGTGGCTTTGTTCTTTCAGGAGCAAATCGATCAGGTGCAGTTCGATAATCCGTCTTTCTTCCAACGCTGTGATCTACGGAGCCCAAGCAGCTTCCATAGTCTCCGCGCCATATGAAAATCCAGAACAGGCAGCCGTGATCGCGCTTGAGGCCACGCCGTGCAAACCCACCTCACTGGAACCAGTGGAAACACCTGCTGGGCGCCAAGATGGGCATCGAAGCAACCTTTGTGGCCAGCGGGAAGTACCGGCTGCGTTCGAGCGAGTGGCAGCTCATTTTCTGGCTGTCCGCGCTGCCCAGCAGCATCAAGCTGTCCCTGCCGAGAGACATCCGCGACCAGGTTCAGGCTGCGAAACGAAGCTACCACCGCTTTGGCCACTACTTCACCGCCCTCGAACGAATCCGCCTGCGCCTGGAGCGTGAACCGCTGGAACGGCGAGAACTCGACCGGCTCTGCGGCGACTTGGGCATTGCCGGCGATTTCGATGTGGCACAGATCTCCTGGAAGCCCGACTACGACTTGTTCTTCTACAATCAACTCCGCAAGCGCGCCCGCAAAACGTATCTGTTTCGCGCCGAGTACATCATGGAGCTTGAACACGCGATCGTTGTTGAAGTTCCAGAACTTGGGCACGCCACCTACGTCTTCGCCAAGCTCAACGACCTTGACGCGTTTGTTCGCCTGTATGCCAAGACCACCAAGGAAGACATTCGCAAGAACCGCAACGGCATTGCGGAGCGGTTGGATTTTCTGGGCCGCGTGACACATCGGGCGAATGCCCGCACTTGGGTCCAGGAGCTGAAGGCTCGCATCGGAGAAACCACCGACTACGTGTTGGTGTGACTTGAATCATAAAATGGCCGTCTTGAACCATAATGTGGCCAGTGCAGCGGCGGCTGTCCCTTTGAAGTATAAATTGGGTTCGACTTATCCGTCCTCGACCCCCACGATTGAGTTCTTGCCTGACCTGCTGAAGTGCCGCGCGACCCGCCTCGAGATTGAGGTAGTTCCGAATTTGTCAGAAGCAGGAGGAGGTGTTTTCGAGCGATCTTGACACCCCTTGCATGTAGTTGATAAGCCGCCTATCTAACCTCCACCCGAGCCCGGTCTCTCCTGGCAACCGCGCGGACCCTCTGGTAATCAGCAAACCGCTGAGCAATGACGTGGAAAAGCCTGTAGTATAGGTGTATTGGATCACACGTACAGGCGGGCTGTAAACAGATTACAAAGACTTTGTGTCGGCTCCAGATGTTCGGCGCCGCTCCTGTCTCAATACTCCCGGCCACATTATGGTTCAAAATCGAAACTTGCGGCCACTTTATGGTTTCAGGTGAGATGGCGTGTGACTGGTTGACGCTCCTAGGGTGGCTGGCTGCGATCTCTGTCACTTCTTGATCTCCGCCATTTCGCAGCGTCGACCCTGACCAGCGCCGGAGTCGAGGACAACATCATCGGTCTGCTGACTGGGCATGAAAGCCGCGAGTTGCGGCGGTACCAGCATCTCCGGGAAGAGCTCAAGCGCAAGACGGTCGATTTAATTGCAGGGGTGCTCAAGGAAGCCGGCAAGGGCGGAAAGAAAGCATCTAGTTCACGCCTACTTCACGTAGGCCAAAAGAAGCCGAAGTCGAGGAAGCTAACTGATTGAAAGAATTGGCGGGGACGACGGGGCTCGAACCCGCGACCTCCGACGTGACAGGCCGGCGTTCTAACCAACTGAACTACGTCCCCGCTGAAATGTGTCGGATACTTGGATCGTAACACGGCGCAGGTACTCCCACCAAATTCGGGCCAATGTGACCAATGTGCGGTTTCACGCTCTCTCGCGGCTGTATTCCCTTCAGGGAGCACACCCGTGCCAGGCTCCTCCAAATCCGACGGCCCTATCGGACAACTTCTGTGCGAGAATTAATAAACGTTAAGACTCCCACAGTAGTAAGCGACTTTTGCGGAGGCAGCCGCATTCAGAAAGGCGCGCTATGAGTTATACGTCAGAAACGCCGTTCGACAACATTGAAAGCTCGCATCAGTATGTGTCCCTGCTGGCCGAAGCCATTGAGGAGGCCAGGCGAGACGTCGAAGAGGAGATTATGCTCTCTATCGGGGAGAAGGCAGAACGCCGAAAGGAGGCGCTGCAGATTGTGGCTTATAACCTAGAAAAGCTCTCATCCCATATTAAGACGAGCGGCCGCATTCTGAACGACCTGCGCACGCTGCGTCGGCTCCTGATGGCTGAACGCGAAAAAGCGGCCGTGGTAGCCGCCGGCAGCCGTCGAGGCTGACCCGGTCCGGCGCCGCCTGGACTGGAAAACGTCCCCCCGAAGTTCACAGGCGTTCGTTTGCGCAAGCTGAACGATTGGCCTGGGTGTTTTCCGGCAAGCCACGCTGCAGGATAAGGCTCAGACGCACTGCAGCTCGTTCTCCCGCTCCACCCCCAGTATTGACTCTCCGCGCAGCGCGCGCTCGTATGCGGCCAGCCGGGCCTCAATCTCCCGCGCCGCAGTGGCTTTCTTGATCACATCCTCGCGGTAGCGGCGCAGGAAATAATCAATGGTCTCGACGCGAATCCTGATGGAGCCGGATGGCTTGTTCTCGTCCAGGTCTTTGAAACAGAAATAGGGCGTGCCGGATTTCTCAATGATGCCCTCGATCACGCCGTAAATGGGCGCGTCGTGGCCACACTTGAAACTCGAAATTTCGAGCGCCACCAGGTTCGGGTGCCGTGCCGTGAATTTCGCGGCCCAGACCTTGTGATTGGTGCTGCACGAGTAGGAGTTCTTCCACACGTCTTGAATATCGAGCGGGCTCGTGATGGCTCCCGAGCGCACTTCATCACCGAACAGCCGCTCGAGCATGTCCGGATCAAGCGGCAACGTGCTCTGCGAAAAGATGGGGTAGCCGAGCTTCTGGAATTCCTCTAGAATTTCGTGGTTCAGACCGGGGTCGTGGTGATAAGGCCGGCCCAGCATGACGATCCCGATGCGGTCCTCACGCTCGAGCTCGTCTAATACTTGGCGCGCCCGTTTCTGGATGCTCGACTCGTAATCTTCCTGAGCTTTGTAGCCGGCGTCGATGGCGCGGGCGTTCTCTTCCTCGGAAAGGCCGAGAATCGGTTTCCATGCCACGAACATCTGGTGCTCCAGAAGCAGGCGATCCCCGAGATTGACGATCGGATCCAGATACGTGATGCCGTGATCGGCGAAAACATCGGATTCCTTGGTGTACGCGGCCTTCACCGTTTCCGGAGTGGCGGTCACAGTGGGGCAGGCGTTCGATCCCGTAATATTCACCAACGGCGACGTGAGCACGTCGATCATGGGGAAGAAGATCACGTTGAACTGCTTGCGCGCGCCCTTGATGGCGATCAGGTTATGCACGTGCGCGATGCCGATCTTGGCCGGGAAGCAGGGGTCGATGGCACCGCGGCTCGAGCCGGCGCGGTAAAGGTCGCCGCTGGTGTAATCGGAGTACACGATGTTTTCCGCCGGAACGCCGAGACTCTCGAGGTAGGAGTTGAACAGAGGCGCGTAAACGTACTGGTTCAGCACACGCGGAATGCCGATTTTGAGGGTTTTGCGGTTCTTCATCAGCTCGATGCGCTCGCGTGTGGCCTTGGTCCAGGCGCGTGCGGGAATCGGGTCGGCTATGACCTTCGGGTTTCGTGATTTGAAGACTTCGTGAGCCGCCATATCGACGAAATTCGGGAACGCGTTCTTTTTCTCGTCGAGACCGGCCTTGATCTCGCGCATGTCGTTCACGTCTTCTACCGTGCCTTTCTCGCAGGTGGCGATGATGAGGCGGCGCTCGCCGGCCTGGAGTGGGACTTTGGTGACTTTGCCCAGCGGAATGAAACCGCCGGAATCGCCCGTCTGCACGTCGATGAACGTGCGCAGGCAGGTGTTTTTGCAGAAATTACAGCGCGTGTTCTCGTTGCGGGTAGTGCGGTAAATAATATCGCGCACGGCATTCAGGCCCACGAATGTGGTTTGTTTACCGTTGCGCCACAGCCGTAGGGCTTCCGCGCCGGCGCCGATTGCGCCAGATTCGCCGCAATGCTCGTGCACGATGACTTCGGGCTTCTTGCCCGCCGCGCGAAAGCTGGCGTTGATGAAATCCACCTCAGCCTTGACGACGGCGAGATTATTTTGCGTACCGCCCTGAAGGATGAATCGCGAACCGAGAGCAGCCAGATTCGGAATGCTCGCGACGTAGAGGAACACGTTCTTGGGCAGCACGGCGGCGAGTCCCGCGAGAATCTCTTCCGCGCGCCAGCCCTGACGCTGAAAATTCACGATGTCAGACTGCATAAAGACCGCGCAGCCATAGCCGAACATGGGCATGGCGGTCGCGGAGAACGCCAGATCGGAATATTGTTCCACCTTGAGGCCAAAGCCCTCCGCGGTAGATTGCAGGAAGTACCCGTTGCCGGCCGAGCATTGCGTGTTCAGCTTGAAATCTTTTACCCGGCCGTCTTTGAGGACGATCAGCTTGATGTCCTGGCCGCCGACGTCCACGATGACGTGCGGATCGTCGTAGAACTTCATGGCCGATTCGGTATGGGCCACGGTTTCGACCAGCGCCACATCCGCTTTGAGCACGTCTTTGAGAATGTCCTTGGCGTAGCCGGTGGTGCCCACGCCCATCACTTCGAGGTTGGCGCCCTGATCCTCCACCTGCTTGCGCAGTCCTTCGAACATGTCGATGGTGTCCTGAATCGGGTTGCCGTTCGAAAGTTGATAAACCTTGCACAGAATGTCGCCTTTTTCGTCGAGCAGCACGGCCTTAGTGGAGGTGGAGCCGCCGTCCACACCCACGAATCCCCCGACAGTCTGGCCGCGCTGGAAGGTAGCGGGCGTGAATTTTTTGCGCCGGTACTTATCTTTGAAGGACTCGAGCTCGGTGGATGATTTCACCAGCCCGGATGCTCCTGACTTGGCCTTTTCCTCCTGCCTGCCAACATCCATGTAATGCACCAGCGCTTCAGTACCGCGATAGCAGCCGACGCACTCGTCTTCATCCCTGCCGAATTCAACAGACCCGAGCGCAGCAAAATATTGCGCGTTCTCGGGTACCTTGATCAGTTCTTCGGGCTTTGCACCCTCGGGAATTTCGACCTTGCGGTCGCGCCACATCTTGGGGATGTTGGCCTGCCAAGCCTCGCGCATTCCGCGGATGAATGAGTTGGGCCCACCGAGCAGCAGCACGTGCGGTTTGAGCGTATGGCCGCGCGTCAGCACCGTGAGGTTCTGCAGCACGATGGCTTCGAACAGGGAGGCCATCAACTCGTCCGGCGGTGTGCCCTCTTTTTGCAAGCCGTTGACGTCGGTCTCGGCGAAAACACCGCACTTGCCTGCCACTTTATGCAGCTTGACGTTGTGGTACCCCTGGTTACACAAGTCCGCCGCAGGAATTTTGAGCTTGGCGTTGATCTTGTCGATCACGGCCCCGGTGCCGCCGGCGCATTTGTCGTTCATCGACGGGATTTTCTTCTTGCGGCCGTTCTCGGCATCCGCCTTGAAGACGATGATTTTGGCATCCTGCCCGCCCAGCTCGATCACCGAGTAGACTTCTGGATGTAACTTCTCAACCGCGAGTGACACGGCGGTGACTTCCTGAACAAATTTCGCCCCAATCAGGCTGGCCAGGGTGCCGCCCCCCGATCCGGTCATGAAGATGCGGGTGTTGCGGGGGCTGATTTCGGCTTCCTTCTCCATGCGCCCCAGGAACTCGTAGACTTTTTCCGGCTGCTTGGTTTCGTGGCGCTGGTAATCACTCCAGATGATTTTGTCGCTCTCGCGTTCGACTACGACCGCCTTGACAGTTGTCGAGCCCACGTCCAGCCCGACCATATAACGGCTCTCATGTTGATCCGGATGCATTCTTCTCCTCCATTCCACTGACTGCGCCTGTGAAGGGCCGGAAAATATCCGCCCCCTGCTGTGACGTTTGAGGGCGACCTGAGCGCCACCCGTTCACGCCGCGCTGGTTTTTGGAATGGCCTCGCGAACCGGCCAGAAGCGGTTCCTCCGGTTCATCAGGTCGTTGATGTGTAAGACGAACTGCGCAGCTGCGCCGGTAATGCCTTCGCGATGCGGCACGTGGTAGAAGGGGCGCCGCAACTGGGGATGATCGGCGACGTAACCTTTCAAATCGTCGAGCCGCTTGCCGGTCGACTTAACGACGGTCTCGAATTCCCCCTTGGCCTTGGCTTTGGCTTCACCAAGCGCCATCTGCACGCGGCTGTGGGCATTGACTTCACCTTCGCCCGAGGTCTCGATCGGCAGAAAGATCATGTCCTTGAACTTGTTGATCACCGCCGATTGCACGCCGTCGGATTGCGAAGACGGCATGCAGCCGAAAGGCTTCAGCGCCAGCACCATGTGGGCCAGGTGATGAACCGTGTAGTAGACGTTCTTTCCGACCTCAAGATGACCCTCGCCGCCGCGCGCGAAGCGGTTGTAGAACGGCTCGGCGAGTTGCGCGAGTTCTCTCTGGTCGGCAAGGTGATGTGTGATGCCGCCCAGGCGATGGATCACGCGATGGTAGAGACGTTCCCACATCATCTCGCCGATGGTGAGCATCAGCCATTTGCCGGCATATTTCTTTTCGCGCGCCAGGTGCTTGTTCAATTCCCACCACTCGATGTGCTGGTGATGCTTCTCCACGTCCTTCTTCCTCGCCGAAATGGCTTTAGCCTGGTTCAGCAGGTAGGCCACCCAAGTGGCGATGGGCTCGACCAATACCTGTGCGCCTTCGCGTTCGAGAAACTCGAACATGTGGAAGTTGCCGTCGCCTTCAGTGGTCTGCGCCCAGAACTCGCCGGTGATCTTGACGATAGGCTTGACGCGGAAGCGGTCCATTTCGATATTGTCGATCGCGTCGCAACATTCCTCGAGCGCGTCCAGATACACTTTGCCGGAAAGATTCTCGCGAATTTTGCAGAGCGTATTGAGCGTATTCTTCAGTTTTTTCTTTTCCGGACGGCTGAGATATTGCCTGGCCCAGGAGGGCGCCGCCTGGAGAATTTCGAAAGGCGGGCGATCGCGTAGCGTGGTGCTGAGCCGCTCCATGCTTTCCTTGAATACGCGGTCTGATTCGCCGTGATTCACCTCGAAAGGACGAATCTGGTGGAGTAGATCGTTCATGACGTCGCCCAGATGCAGGGCGTTCAGCATGCCCATGCCGAAATCCACTGTGAACTTCAGGCCGGGCTCGCCGGATGCGGCTTTGATCCCTTCCTGCTGCTGAAACAGCAGTACGCGGAAGCCGTCGAAGCCAGCATTCTGCAGGGCAAAGCGGTACTCGGCCTCATACATGCCGAAGCGGCACGGGCCGCAAGAACCCGCCGTGAAGAACACATAGTTGTTGATAATGTCCTGCCGCGACATTCCATCGGCTTCGAGCCTTTGGAGGTATTGGACCAGATTGCCGACGGTGAAGTATGTCGGATTGCACTGGCCGTTGTTGCCGTATTCCTTGCCGAGCTGGAATGCAGGCACATCCGGACACGGCACGACCTCGCACTTGTAGCCACTGCCGTGAAACACAGCCTGGATCAGGGCTTCGTGCTTCCACGTTAACCCGCCGAAAAGGACGGTGACGTGATCGCGCTCTTCGGCAGTGAAGGCGTTTTCCTTCGGCTTCTTGAAGTGCTGTAACTGGACCAACCCGGCTTCTTTACGGAGCCGGGCACGCTCGGCACTCACCTGGCGCGCGACATCGTCGGTTGGTTCCGCCACTAACGAACTGCTCTCGTGATCGTGCATGTAGTTCTCCGCATGCGGCGGCCAGCACCGCCGGTTGGTGGGGGGGACAGTTTCCTGCGGCTATTGTGCCGTCATCGAGCGCCGACTCGCGCCGCCCATGCCGGGTGGTCACTTGTTTTGGTAGGGTCTCAAGCGCCCCACTTAAAGGCGTCAGACAGCAGATTAAGCCAGGCAGGCTATGAAATTTCAGCAGGTTTGGTTGATTATTCGCACGGGCAGACGGAGAGCGAAAGAACTCCACTCGGGAGCCGATCTTAGAATTTAAGAAGTCGACCATCCTCTGCCACTAACAAACACGACACCGGGGCAACAGCCGACCCAGTGCCGAGATATTGGGCATTGTAAGCGCACGATGGAAATCGAGTCAAGGGGGAAACGACACGTCTGGTTCAAAGAACACCGACCTTGGATGCCAAGCGTTTGGATTATTACGTTGGAATCTCTCGTCGCGGAGAGCCTCGGAGAGCCTGACGCAAGTCGCACCGATTCGCGGGCGCTGGTATGATGAGAGCTTCGGAAAAAAGTTATGGAGCTCTCAAGACGATCTTTTCTAGCTGGAAGCGCCGGTGTGAGCCTGGCAGGCATAGGTTCGAGGCCTGCGATAGCGCGATCCCGCGGCCTCAAAATCGGAGTCACCGATTGGAACCTTCGGCTCACGGGCAAAGTGGAAGCGGTCGCATTGGCCAAACAGGTTGGCTTCGACGGCGTGCAAGTGAGCCTTGGCCGCAAGCCGGTCAACGGAAAATTGCCATTGGATGACGCGGCCGTGCAGCAGGCGTACCTGGCAGCCTCCAGGTCGAACAAGATCCCAATCGACGGCACCTGCCTCGATATTCTTCACGTCAACTATCTCAAAAACGACAAGCTGGGCCAGAAGTGGGTGGCGGATTCCATTCCCATCACCACGAAGCTGAACGCTCGCGTGATCCTGCTGCCATTCTTCGGCAAAGGAGCACTCACCACGCAACAGGAAATGGATTACGTCGGCGATGCGCTGAAAGAAGTCGCACCCGAAGCCGAAAAAGCAGGCGTGATTTTGGGGCTGGAAGATACCATTTCCGCCGAAGACAACGTGCGCATTATGGAGCGCTCGCAATCGAAAGCCGTACTGACCTACTACGACGTAGGCAACTCAACAAATGGCGGCTTCGATGTCGTAAAAGAGATCCGCTGGCTGGGAAAGAGCCGTATTTGCCAGTTCCATCTGAAAGATAATCCGCACTACCTGGGCGAAGGTAAAATCGATTTTCCGGCGGTGGTCAACGCCATCGAAGACATTGGCTTCAGCGGCTTTGCCAATCTGGAGACGGATACGCCTTCGAACTCGATTGAAGCCGATATGAGTAAGAATTTGCACTTCATCCGGCGCCTGGTGGCGTGACCATCCGTACACCACCGCCCTCAAGTGGCAAATCCCGCATTGTGGCATCAGAATTCACCAGAAGCGCTGCAAAATTCACCCTCTTATTCCAGCCGCTATATCTCGCAAAGCCCCTACTGAAGGGGCTTTCAGCAATTTCTTTGTTGACATTAACGAGTATTGAGCTTATCATCTGAAGTTCTCAATCAATTGAAGATCAGTTACAACTAAGCACCGGTGGTTTAGGGGAGGGGATCCTCGTATGACCTTCGAAGTCGGTGACAAGGTGGTGTATCCGAATCAAGGGGTGGGCACCATCGAGAATATCAGCAGCCGTTCGTTCGGCGCCCAGTTTGAGAAATTCTATTTACTTCGCCTGGTCTATAACAGCATGACTGTTATGGTGCCGTTTTCCAACGTGGACAGCATTGGGTTGCGGAAAGTGACCCGCAACGCCGAAATCACCCGCATGCTGGAATTCCTGTCCCACGGAACTTGCCGTTGCCGCGGGGACTGGAAGTCCAGGTTCAAGGAAAACTCGGAAAAGATGATCGACGGCGATCTGCTGAACGTGGCGCAGGTGCTGAAGGGTCTGCTGATGCTGCAACACGAAAAGCCTCTTTCATTCCGGGAAAAAAAGATGCTTGACCGGGCGCGGCACATGTTGGTCACTGAACTGACGATCGCACGCCGCTTGCACGAAGAAGAGGCCGTGGCGATCCTGCAGAAAGCCTTGGCCAAGGCTCATCTCAGTCTGCCGCCGGTGCTCTGAGTGCAACTGTCGGAATCCGGCTCAAAGAATTTCTGAGCGGCTCACAGTGCATCATATCTTTGCGTTACCATCAACAGTGGGGTTGTGTTAGGGTCTACCGATTAGCACCAATCCGTACGGATTTCTTTTTTGGAGGGTCATGGCACTCGCCGCAGTTATTTGGGTCCTGACGATCGCGATTTGCTACGTTTTTTTCGGTCATTACTGGTGGTTCCCGCCGCCCATTTCACAGCACGGCCAAGACTATGACGCGCAGTTCAACGCCACGCTTTGGGTCACCGGCATCATCTTCTTTTTGGCGCAGTTTGCGCTGGGCTGGGTGATTTTCACTTACCGCGACCGCGGCCGCCCCGCGCGCTATACGCACGGCAACAACATGCTCGAAGCGTTGTGGACCACGGCCACGGCGCTGCTGTTCATCGGCCTCATGCTGACCGGGTCGCGCATCTGGGCGGCTGTGCATTTCGACGGGCCGCCGCCGGATTCCATGCGCATTGAAGTGCTGTCGAAACAATTCGCCTGGAGCTTCCGCTATGCCGGTCCGGACGGAAAGTTCGGGCGGACCGACATCAAGCTGATCAACGACCAGGGCGGCAATCCGTTCGGCATCGATGACAAAGATCCCGCGGGTAAAGACGACATTACCAGCGCGTCGATCAAAGTTCCCGCCGGAAAACCGATTCTGTTAATCCTCAAGTCGCGCGACGTGATCCACAATTTCTTCGTTCGCGAGCTGCGCCTCAAGCAGGACCTGGTACCCGGTATGGAGATCCCATTTCCCTTCACGGCGGACCAGACAGGCACGTACGAGGTGGCCTGTTCGGAATTGTGCGGGCTGGGTCATCACCAGATGCGCACCACGCTCGAGGTAATGACGGAAGCGGACTTCAATAAGTGGAAGCTGGAGCAGGCTGCACAGAAGTAATGGGCGTTCGCGGCACAATCAGGAATTCACTCTCAAGAGAACCAGTATGTCCTCATCCATAGTGCATGCGGCGCACCAAGCGCCCACGGGATTCATTCGAAGGTACATCTTCAGCCTCGATCACAAAGTGATCGGCATTCAGTATTATTTCCTGGCGCTTTTTTCGGTGTTCCTGGGAATGGGATTGTCCGTGCTGATGCGCTACCACATGGTCTACCCGGACGCCAAGGTTTCCTGGTTCGAGAAACTGTGGCCCACCGGCGCCGCCGGCGGCATCATGACGCCCGAGCTATACCTGTCGCTGATGACCATGCACGGCACCATTATGGTGTTCTTCGTGCTAACCACGGCTCCGCAGAGCGGTTTCGGAAATTATTTCCTGCCCATCCAGATCGGCGCGGAAGACATGGCGTTTCCCGTGCTGAACATGCTTTCGTTCTGGACCACATTCCTGGCGCTGTGCGTCATGGTGGCCGCGTTTTTCGTTCCCGGCGGGGCTCCGCTGGCAGGCTGGACCGTGTATCCGCCGTTGAGCGCCGTGGGTCCCCTCGCCGGTCCTGGTGAGGGTCTCGGACAAAGCCTGTGGATTATCAGCATCGCCATATTCAGCGGTGCCTCGCTGATGGGCGCCATCAATTTCATCGCCACCACCATCGACCTGCGGGCCAAGGGCATGACCATGATGCGGCTGCCGCTCACCTGCTGGGCCTGGCTGGTCACCGCGATTCTTGGATTGCTGGGATTCGCAGTGCTGCTGGCGGCGGGGATTCTGCTGCTGCTCGATCGTATGGCTGAAACCAGCTTCTTTATTCCGGCCGGCTTGGTGGTGAGCGATCAGATTCTGAATCACAAGGGCGGGTCGCCGCTACTGTGGCAGCACCTCTTCTGGTTCTTCGGACACCCCGAGGTCTACATCGCGATTTTACCCGGCATGGGGGTGGCGTCGCAGTTGCTCTCGACCTTCGCGCGCAAGCCGGTTTTCGGATACCGCGCCATGGTTTACGCCATCCTGTCCATTGGATTCCTGGGCTTCTTCGTCTGGGGCCATCACATGTTTATGAGCGGTATGAGCCCCTATTCGGCAATGGCTTTTGCCACGCTCACCATGGCCATTGGCGTGCCTTCGGCCATCAAGACATTTAATTGGATCGGCACGCTGTGGGGCGGAAGAATCCGGTTTACCTCGGCGATGATGTTCGCGATGGGATTCGTTTCCCTGTTCGTAACCGGCGGAATCAGCGGAATCTTCCTGGGCCAGCCCGCTTTGGATCTGTACTTCCACGATACTTATTTTGTGGTGGGACACTTCCACATGATCATGGGAGTGGCGGCCATCTTCGGCATGTTCGCGGGCACTTTTTATTGGTTCCCCAAAGTTACCGGACGCCTGATGAATGAAACGCTGGGAAAGATCCACTTTTACCTGACGTTCATCGGCGTGTATTGCATCTTCACGCCCATGCACTGGCTGGGAATCGCGGGCAACCCGCGGCGCTATGCGGATTTTACGAACTTCGATTTTATGGGCAAGCTGATGCCGGTTCATACCTTTATGACCTGGGCAGCCATTATCACCGCATCGGCGCAGCTCATTTTTCTGTTCAACCTGTTCTGGAGCATGAAGAAGGGCGCTGTGGCGACGGATAATCCCTGGGACGCGACGACGCTCGAGTGGGGCATCCCGTCACCACCGCCATTTGATAATTTCGCGGGACATCACCCGGTGGTGAACCACGGCCCCTATGAATACGGTGTGCCGGGCGGGGCGAAAGATTACCTGATGCAGTCGGACCCGCCCTGAGGATTGGCAGGCGGGATAATTGAAGCATGCCAGGGTCACTCACTACTGATATTGCCGGAGGGCGGGGCGCTCCTCCGTCCACGCCGGGTTTCGGCGACGGAGATTCCGGAGGCCGTGGCGCGTCCCGTCGGGCCTCTTTCACCGGCCTGCTGGTGCTGCTGGCTGCCAGTATCATGATGTTCGCGGCGTTCACCAGCGCGTTTTTCGTACGCCGCGGGCTTTCGGACGACTGGGTGAGCACGCCCATGCCGCGCGTTCTGTGGCTGAACACCAGCGTGCTTCTGGTCAGCAGCGCGGTCATCGAAATGGCGCGGCGCGTTCTGCGCTCCGGCCACCGCGTCGCGTTTAACCGGCTGTGGACGGCCGGCACGATTCTAGGGGCCCTGTTCCTGTGCGGGCAATATCTCGCCTGGCGCGAGTTGAATGCCCAGGGCTTTTACCTGGCGACCAATCCCAGCAGCTCTTTCTTCTTTCTATTGACTTGTGTGCATGCCATTCACCTGCTGGGCGGCATCACGGCGCTGGGGTATGTAGACGTACAGGCGCTGCGGTTGCGTCTGGGACCGGGCAAGCGGACCGCGGTAGACGTGAGCGCGGCTTTCTGGCATTTTCTGGATGCCGTATGGATCTTTTTGATGCTCTTATTTGTCTTCTGGGGGTAAGGAATGTTCGACGGTAGAGCCGCGACAATGGAATCGGTTTGGCACGGAGGCGCAAGCCCGTACTCCATCGGTTCTAAAAAACTGGGAATGTGGCTGTTCATTATCTCGGACGCGCTCACATTTTCGGCGCTGCTGATGGTCTATACCTATTTGCGGCTCTCGAATCCGAACTGGCCGAAGCCGTTCATTTTTTCGCCCAGCATTATCTTCTCAAGCATCATGACGTTCTGCCTGCTCTCGAGCAGCTTGACCATGGTGATGGCTGTGCACGCGATGAATCACGGCAACCGCAAGTCCACGGTGCGCTGGATTCTCGCAACCATCGCCGGCGGACTGGCGTTCGTAATCCTGCACGCGTCGGAATGGCGGCACCTGATTCTCGACGAGCACGTGACACCGTTTCATAACGAATGGAACGTGCCGTTATTCGGAGGCACTTTTTTCACGCTGACCGGGCTGCACATGACGCACGTGGTCATCGGCGTGATCTACTTGGGGATCATTGCCTTTGCGGTGGGCCGCGGTAAGTTCAAGGCCGAGGATGTGGAAGTCAGCGGCCTCTATTGGCACTTCGTGGATTTAGTCTGGATGTTCATCTTCCCGCTGGTTTATCTGATGTCGGCCAAAGTATGAGGGAGCACTCATGAGCGAGCATACAGAACAAGTGGAACACATCCCCGGCGCAACCACGCAGTCGTTCGTTTATGTCTGGGTGGCGCTGCTGGTCATGACTGGCGTGGAAGTGCTGCTGGCGTATGAACAGGTTCCCACGCTGATCATGTTGACCTCGCTGCTCGGTCTGTCGATCATCAAAGCGGCGCTGATCATCGCGTATTTCATGCACCTGAAATTCGAACGGCTCAGTCTGTTCCTCACCTTATTTCCCATGCTGGTGCTTTGCATCATTCTGATGCTGGTCTTCATGCCGGACTCGATGCGCGCCCTGTACATGAGGGGGCAATGAGGCGGATCGCGGCGCTTGCGCCCCTGGCTGCTACGAGCGCCTTCGCTCAGTGCGTGATGTGCTTCCGCACGGCCGCCGCGCAGCAGGCCGAACGGGCGCACGTGCTGAACTTCGGAATCCTCATCATGATGGTGCCGCCGATATTGATCCTGGGCGGGTTTATGCTGCTTTGCTTTGTGCGCCGGAACGAGTACGGCTCAGGCGGTGAGCCCGAAAGTGACAACGCCGGTGTGTCTACCTCTCCAGCCGCCGAGCACACAAACGCCGCGTGATCGCGTTTGTCAGGCGCACCGGACCTGGATTGACGCCCCCCGTCGAACCTCGTCGAAGAACCAGTACAATAATCAGCATCTGTCTGCTCGCATACCGGCATTCAGGTTCAACCCAGGAGGTTCGGCCATGAGGCGAAGACAGTTCCTGCCGCTGTTGCTTGCGCCGGTTTTGCGTCACGGCAATGTCTCAGCGTTTGAGGATCAAGCAGAGTGGCCGCAATGGCAAGGGCCTGACCGCAACGGAATTTCCAAGGAAACCGGCCTGTTGAAGGAGTGGCCTTCCGGCGGGCCGCGCGTCTTGTGGTCCATCTCCACCCTGGGCGAGGGCTACGGGTCGCTGGCCATCAAAGGGGATCGCGTGTACGTGCAGGGCGTCGAGCGAGCGAATAGCGTTGTGTTCTCGCTCGACCGCCGCGGCGGCAAAACCGTCTGGACCACGGTGTTGGCAGCAAGCATGGAACAGGACCGCGGAAGCGGACCTCGCGGCACGCCCACCCTGGACGGTGATCGGCTCTATGTGCTGGCCGAGAACGGGGAACTCGCGTGTCTCGTGGCGAAGGATGGCTCCAAAATTTGGCGGCGGAACATCCTGCAGGAGTTCCACGGCGGCAACCCGCACTGGCTGCTGAGCGAATCCCCCCTCATCAACGGCGACCAACTGATCGTGACACCGGGAGGATCGAACGCCTGTATCGTGGCCCTGGACAAGGCATCGGGCCGCACGGTCTGGACCAGCCAGGAATTGAGCGATTCTGCCGGCTACTCATCCTGCATTGCCGCCGATGTCGGGGGCATCAAGGTCATCATGAATCTGACCGCGAGGGCGGGCGTGGGTGTGCGCGCCGCCGACGGAAAGCTCATGTGGAGATACGAACGCGTGGCCAACCGGACCGCGAATGTCGCGACACCGGTCTATCACGACAACAAAGTTTTTTACACTTCGGCCTATGGGACCGGATGCGCGCTTCTGGGATTGAATGCGCAGAAAGACGCTGTCGACGCGCAGGAAATCTACTTCAGCCGCGAGATGCAGAACCATCATGGCGGCGTGATTCTGTACAACGGCTACCTCTATGGCTTTTCCAATTCAATTTTGACTTGCCTGGAATTCGGCACGGGCCGCGTGGCCTGGAAGGACCGCAGCGTCGGTAAAGGGTCGCTGATTTTTGCCGAGGGGCATCTCTATCTGCTGAGTGAGGATAACGTCGCCGGTCTGGCCGAAGCGACTCCCGAAGCGTATCGCGAAAAAGGCAGGTTCTCCATTCCGGATCAGGGCCGGCCGAGCTGGGCGCATCCCGTGGTCTGCGGCGGGCAACTCTATCTGCGCAATCAGGGCATGCTGACGTGTTATGGCGTGAAGGCGTGAACGTCTGCTAGAGGTGGCGTCTGATTTTCCGCGGAGCGCTATTTGTGCACCGCTAATACGCTCGAGCAATCGAGGCTCACTTTGAGCGGGGCTTGCTCAAGTGGAAGCGTGAACTCCACGGGAGAACTGGAAGAGCGCACCCAGGTGGTGGTTTTTCCGTGGGTGTACTGGATGTCGACGGGCACTTGTGCGCTGAACTCGGGTTCCACCTCGGTTTGTGAAAGCGTTCCGTCGAGTTTCAAGGCAGGCGGCTTGCCGTGTATGGAGTAGCTCAATTTCAGGTTTGGAATCCCTGTTCCATAAACCCACTGTTCAAAGAAGTTCTCCAGTTTCGGATCAGGTGACTTGGGCGGCAGGAACTCGGCAGCCAGTTGCCTGAACTGTTCCGTGTTGATGGTCTTCCATTCGTAGCGATTCCGCAGTTCCGCCAGCATCCGAATGAAGCGCTCATCTCCCATGAGCGAGCGCAACATGTGCAGGATCCAGGAACCTTTCCCGTAGGTAATGCTGTTCCAGGACGTTGGCGTCTGAGAACTTTCCAGCCGCTGGCCGAAGATGATGGGCCCGGCGGATTCGGCGGTCTGGTTATTCTCATTCTTGGCCAGCAGTTGATTGCGATAACGCTCGAGAGCCGCATCCAGCGCCTTACGGCCATCCCGGTTTTCCAGATACAACAGAGCCGAGTAGTTTGCCAGCGCTTCCATCAGCCACTCGTCGTGGTAACCGGCAGACGTGACCACGTTGCCCCACCACTGGTGCGCCAGTTCGTGCGCTTGCAGCAGGTCCAGGAAAAAACTTTCCTGACCGGGACTGAACCGTGCGAAGGCCGGGTCACCGCGGCGCAGGTACGTGTACGTCGATAAATAAAGCAGGCCGGGAAAGCCTTGGCCGAAGGCGCCGGGAATGGGCGAGACCTCGATGGTTTTTAGCGCCGGAGGTCCGAACCGCGCCGACAGGAACTCGAGCGCCGATTTCATTTCATTGGCAAGTTCCTGCAGCCGGGCCAGAGGATTGGGGACGCGGGGCGGCGGCGGGTTCACCACCTGGGTTGGGCGTCTGCTGAGCCGGGGACTTGCCGGCACGACCACAGGCAGCGCCGATGAGGGCTTCAACGCGTTTTCCACACTCCGGTTCGCGCATACTTCCACTGTGTAGCCGCTGTGTGAGACGCGGGCACGCTCATAAACGCCGAGATTGAAGCCGGCAAGACGAATGGGCACGGTAGTGACACGCCGGGTAGTGCGCCACTCGCCGTCGGTTTTGTCCTCGACAATGTCGCCGGGCGTAACCAGATCGAGGTCCTTGGGATACCGGAAAATGAGGTCGTAACTCGCGAACTGCATGGCGAAGTTGGGATACCAGGTGCCGCGTGGGCCCACATAGTAGACCTGATTACCGGCGTCGGCGACTACGGCGCCTTCGTGATGGAATTCAAGCTCATATTCGCGTCCGGGCTCGAGCGTACGCCGCGCCACAACCAGGAACAGGTTGTTTCCATCGTTGCGAATCAAATTCGAGCGCAACGATTCCGGCTGCAGGACCTCCGCGCGCTCGCCCTCAATCGTGGCCGACGTCACGTTCATGCGACTCGAAATATCGAACGGTATCCCGCGCTCGCCAGGCCGGCTGGTTGTGACTTTCACTTTGGTGGTCACTCGCAACAAGAGATCGGGCTGAAGCGTCGCCTCGATCCTGTAGTCCTTCAAACTGAAATCCGGCGTCACGGGCTTGCGTACGCCGCTGCGAAAAGGCGCCGCCGTGAAACTGGTCCAGATGTCAAAAAAGGCGTGCTCGTTGCGCGAGTTCACCTGGCCCACGGTGATTTGTTCGGGGTTGAGCGGCTCATAAATTACATCGAAGTTGCCGAGTTCTTTGCCGCTGACGGTCGCGAAAAAACAACCGGTCTGCCGGTAGTTGGGCGAAAGCAGATCGAGCATCAGGCGCGCCTCAAAGCTGGCCGACAGATTCCGCACCACCGATGTCCACTCGTCGGCCAGGGCTGCGCCCATTTCAGGCGAGGCATGGTTGAACGGGTTGGCCTTGATCTGCTTCATGAGTTGTTCGTAGGTGCCATCTCCGAAAACCAGAACCGTTGCCTTGAAATGTTCCTCGAGATTCGGAGTGCTGGCATAGGAAACCAGCGACCGCCGCTCGGCGCGAGAGGGCGGCATGAGCAGGACTTCGGCATCGCCGCCTTCGGTTTCTACTGTGAATACCGCGGTGGTGGGGCGATCGCCAACCGCTTTGCCAAAAATGAGGTAGCCGTCGGTGAAATACAGGTGAATGTCGTCTTTGTTGAGCTGAACGTCGTGCACGCGGTAGCAAGCCGCCGGATCGAGGCTGGTGTCGCGAATGCTGCGCGCGAGTTCGAACGCGTCCACGGCCCCATAGCACAGACCAGCGCACAGCAAGACCAGAAGCAGCCGCATAGTTTCTAGGATACTGCGAGTGGGAAACGATCGCCGGAGTCCGGGCGTCTAGCTGAAAATTTCGGAAAGCGGAACGTCGATTTTTGCCCTATCCGCGTGCAACACGCCATCCTTAGCCTCGCGACTGCCAGTCGAGGTATGAACGTAAGCGCGGCGGGTATAGGGATTCGCTACCCAGACATATTTCACGCCGAAGCCGAGGTAATCATCGATCTTTTCCTGTAGATCGCGCGCTCGGTCTTCGGCAAAAAGCACCTCCACCGCCACCAGCGGAGGCTTACGAATGATCGGTTCGGTAGGTTTCGAGCCGGCCATCACGGTGACGTCGGGAATCCTAAACCTGGTCTTCCTTACCTGCACGCGAACTTCAACACCGGCGCATATGCGTTTTCGGTAATGAGTTCGCAGATCATGCAGAATTCCGCTCTGCACGTCGCTGTGGTCGACCTCGCCCAAGTTCCGCTCCACGATTCGACCATCGACGTACACGCGGTCTCCATCCGGAAAGCAGGTGTGAAGATATTCGTCAACCGACACCAGCGTGTCTACGCTCATGGTCATATTCTGTTGCACGCTTGGAAGGTAAGTGTGGAGCGGAGCCTGAGGTTCTCAGAAATTGAAATCCCGCGGTGTGCTGCGCGCTATGGCCTTTGCGGCTTCCGGCCCACACGCTTCAGCACCTGTTGCACAGTGGTGATGACTTGGTCCTCAACCTGATCATCGTAGGGGCCCGGCAGGCCGTAATAGATCATGCTGTCGTTGGCCTCGTAGCCGCCTTCTTTCAGCACGCGCAGCGACGGAATATACGACATCACGTCGTTCGAATAGCCGGCCACGATGATGCCTTTTGAGCCGAATTCGCGCTTGATGCGCAAGACGTAATCGACCACGACTTCACCGCCCAAAGCGACCACCGTCAGGTCTTTGCCGAACTGGAAGGCCTGCACCGGGTACGGATAGCGGCGCATGAAGCTGGGGTTGTCATACATGCGCAGCATGGCTTTGGCATGACGCACGCGCCACACGTTTGATTCTTTCAGGCGCGCTTCATAAGTTTCGCGGGACTCGGGAGCGAAGCCCAGCTCGACGATCCGGAACGTCGCATGAATCGGCCCATGCACGCGCGCGAGTTTTTCATTCAGCACGCGGTCCACTTCCTTCGCTAGTGACTCACCGTGCTGTTCGGCCAGCTCCAGCTTGCTTCGCGGGTAAGGATTTTGATCGGCGCCGCAGAGCATCATGAACATCGCGGTGGCGCCGGGATGCGCCTTCTCAAAGTCGGCCTGCGCGAAACCGGCGTAGTCGCCGCTGACCCTGTAGAACTGGCCCGTGAGCGTCGTATTGTGGCAGGCGTAGCCAAACAGCACCGCTAGCAGCTTGCCATCCTGCGAGGTCACCTTCAAGACCGGGACATCGGGATCGGTGGGGCCTTTCGGATTTTCACCGATTTTGACGCCGCTCGCAGTGTTCTCGCGCCGGTTAATGGCGAATGTCGCGCGGCCGTTGCCGAGCGAAAGATCAACCGGTTCCAGATCTTTCAGCGCAGCGCCTACGACGTTCACCAGATTGTCGGTCAGTTTTTCGGCGTACTCGTTGACTACCTGTTGATCTTCGGGACCCAATTCGAACAACATCTCGAGATTCCGGCGGATGAGCGGGCCGGTGTGCGTGTGCGAGGAATTGAGCAGCAGATGGGGACGCTCGATGCCGTACTGCTTCTCGATGCGCGCGGCCACAATGTCGCTCAAGCTGCGCGGCAGGCCGATCAGATCCGTAGTGACGATGACCACGCGCGCGCCTTTGCGATCTTCAAAGGCCAGAGCCTTAGCCCAGAGATCGTGCAGCACGCCCTCAGAAGCATGGTCGCGATTGGCGTACCCGGAAAGGTAGATCGGCTTATCGGGGGTGATGATGATGCGTCCGACGCCGGCCTTGTAATCGGCCGCGCTCAGCGATAAAAGAGAGAGTAACAGCGAAGGGATGATGCGCATGACGACTGTATAAGGTACCACTCAGGCGAGGGCCGCGGTGAGCTCGCTTGCGCCGGTAAGCTGGACCGTGCCTCCCGCGAGCGCGCTGACTCGAGGCCCGGGCAAAAGGATGCCGGAAAGATTCAGCGGATCGGCCGTGGAAACGGTGAACCGATCGGAACGTTCTTCGGACCGGCGCACCGCGCGCAGCAGCTCGACGGCTTCGGGCCGAGCAAATTGCTCTCCAACTAATCCGGAAACGAACCGTCCGCCGCGGATTTCGCCCCGTGCTTCCAGGCGCCGCAGGATTACCAGCAGATCGCGCCATACCGGCGCCAGCGCTTCGCGCGCCAGCAACTCGCGGAACACCACACCCCAACGTAGCAACAGTTGATTGGCAAAAGCCTCGTTCGAACCCGCCGGCTGTTGTGGCACCGGCCGCAACAAGGCCCAGCGTCCGGCGGCATGCCGGGGCCGTGCGGAGCGACCCTTGCCTTCGCCGCGCCGGCGTTTGGGATCCACCAGCGAGCGCAGGTTTTCAAATCCATCGGCAGTTACCAACCCGGCAGTCACCAGCTCCCAAAGCGCGTCCTCCACTTCGCTCGGCAGGCGGCCGGTCGAGCGGGCGAGTTCTGCGAAGAACGACGCGCCGCGCTTCTTCAGAGCTTCCAGCACTTCGCGGCCAGGGTGCGAGAGAGATTCTTCTTCGCCGCGCGAGCTGTCCGGACCCGCTGCTGCCAGCAGCCATTCGGCATCCTCGCGCAGCAGGATGGTAATGGGTGCCACGCGCGTTGGCCTCACCCGTCCAGGCTCTTCACGCTCAAAAGCGGGATGCGGCGATAATCGGCCCCACATGACTTCGCCCGAAAGACAAAGTTGGTCAAGCAACTCGGGCGTGTAGCTCGCAATACGACGCGGCAGGATCTGCGATTCCCAAGCCGCCGCCGAAATTTCGTAACCCTGAAGCTGGCGAAGAATCTGCAGCGTGCCATCGACCCCGTGCAATTGCGCGCCCGGCGCCAGGTGTTGCCAGCGAAACAGGAAACGCATGAAATCGGCTGTCGAAACGGGTTCAATCTCGCGCCGCAATCGTCCGAGTGTGAGGCGGTGAATGCGAGCCAGCAAGCGCCGGTTGCACCACTCGGTTTCGTCAGAAGCTTGATTGGGCCTAAAGCGGCCGCGCAGAATCTGGCCCTCGGATTCGAGCTTCGCGAGCCCGATATCGACAAACTCGCGCCGGAGCATCAGGCGCTCGGCCAGTTCGGTGAGGGTCGCGGGACCAGTCGATTCCAGCCAGCCGCGCAGAATTTCGGTTACCGCCGCCTGCCGTTCGTCACCGGCGCCGAAGTAAGCCAAATGCGCCAAACTTGCGCGCTCCGCCGCCGTCCAGAAGACCGCCTCGCCTAATTGAATGATCCTGACGCGTCCGGCCGCATCGAGTTCTTCGAACCAGCGCTGCCATTCCAGGACCGGAGGCAGAGCGATCAGCGTCAGCAGCGCATCGTGCAGTTCATCCGCGTCGCGCACTACGGGCCAGGATTCGCTGCGCACCTGCTCGATGGCCGCAACGTCGAGCGCCCCCATCCCGTCCGCCAGGTCCGGCAAAGTGCGACGTAATTGAACGGCGCGTGCACGGCGCTCCTCGAGCGGCGCATCGTCCAGATAAGCGTATGGATTGGCGTTGAGAATTTCGTGTGAAAACGGCGATGCTTCGGCGGTTTCAATGGCGACGGTACGAATGGTCCCGCTCGAAATTCCGGCGAGTAGTTGCTTCAGTCCGTCCAAATCCATAGCCTCATGCAGGCAATTGGAGATGGTCTCGTTCACCAGCGGATGATCCGGAATGCGGATTTCGCCCGTGAGATTTTCGCCGCAAGCTGCTTGATCGGGGAACACCGAAGCCAGCAGATCGTCCGAGCGCATGCGCTGGATGGGAGCCGGAATCTTGGCGCCGCCCCGGAACCGCAGTATCGCGAGCGAGCGGGTGGCGTTCCATCGCCAGCGCGCAGTGAACATCGGCGCAGCAAGCAGGGCCTGTCTGAGGACGTCTTCCACCGTGGCTGAGTTCAAGAAGCCGAAGACCACTTCGAGCGGGAACGAATGCTGCTCGGCGAGTGAAATGACAATGCCGTTGTCGGTGGCCGCCGCCTGCAGCTCGAAGTTGAACGAACGGCAGAAGCGCTTGCGCAGAGCCAGACCCCAGGCGCGATTGATGCGCGCACCGAAAGGCGCATGGAGCACCAGTTGCATGCCGCCGCCCTCATCGAAGAAGCGCTCAGCGACGATGGTCGAGTGAGTGGGCATGGCGCCCAGCAGAGAACCGCCGACGGTGACGTACTCGTACGCTTGTTCAGCGCCGCGTTGATCGAGCGAGCACTCGCGCTCGAGAAATTCGATGGCTTCCGGGCATCCGCGCGCGGCGATCGCTTCTCTCAGGCTTGAAACTTCCTGCGAGAGTTCCGTGGTGCGCCCGGGCGCTTCACCGTTCCAGAATGGAATGGAAGGCGCGGCGCCGTGCGCATCCTCCACGCGCACTCGCCCTGATTCGATGCGCCGGATACGCCACGACGTGGTGCCGAGCAGAAAGATATCGCCGGCCAGACTTTCGACCGCGAAGTCTTCGTCGAGAGTGCCGACGACGGCTCCCTCCGGTTCGGCCACCACCAGGTAGTTAGCGTTTTCCGGAATTGCCCCGCCCGAGGTGATGGCCGCTAATCGCGCACCGCGGCGCGCGCGCACTCTCCCGTTGATTTCGTCGCGGTGCAGATAAGTTCCGCTGCGGCCGCGCTGGGTGGTGATGCCGTCGGAAAGCATTTTAACCACGGCATCGAAGTCGGAGCGCGCAAGATCCCGGTAGGAATACGTGCTACGCATCAGCGCATAGAGGTCGTCCTCGCGCCAGTCCTGTGTGGCTGTGGCGGCCACGATCTGCTGCGCCAGAATATCCAGAGCATTGCGCGGAATCTCGGTGCGATCCAGCTCGCCTGCACGAATGCCGCGCGCCAGCGCGGCACATTCCACGAGCTCGTCCCGCGTGGTGACGAAGAACCGCCCCATGGGTTTAGCTCCCACCCAGTGGCCTGAGCGGCCGATGCGCTGCAAAGCTACTGCGATGGACCGCGGCGAGCCGATCTGGCATACCAAGTCGACCGTACCGATGTCGATGCCGAGTTCGAGCGAGGCCGTGGCCACCACCGCCCGCAGCGCGCCGCTCTTCAGCCGCGCTTCCGCTTCGAACCGTAATGCGCGGGACAAACTTCCGTGATGCGGCAAAACGGCGCCTTCGCCCAGCCGCTCAGACAGAGCATGCGACACGCGTTCGGCCAGCCGCCGCGTATTCACAAATACCAGGGTGGTGCGGTTGGCACGAATGAGGTCAGCGACGCGATCGTAAATCTCGCCCCACATTTCGTTTGTAGCCACTGCGCCCAGCTCATCTTTCGGGACCTCCACTGCGATGTCCATTGCGCGGCGATGCCCGATATCGACAATTTTCGCGTCGTCACTCAGGAACCGCGCGACTTCCTCGATGGGCCGCACGGTGGCGGAAAGGCCGATGCGCTGGGGTTTCGGACCTTCCACCAGCGCATCCAGGCGGGCCAGTGAGAGCGCCAGATGCGAGCCGCGCTTATCGTCGGCCATGGCATGAATCTCATCCACGATGACAGTCCGTGTAGTGCGCAGCATGCGCCGCGAGCCTTCCGCGGTGAGCAGGATGAACAACGACTCAGGCGTCGTCACCAGGATGTGCGGCGGATGTTTACCCATCTGCTGGCGCTCCCAGGCCGGCGTATCTCCAGTACGCACGGCGGTGCGGATAGGAGGAAGCAGGATGCCCTTCTCGGCCGCCAGTGCGGCGATTTCACCCAGCGGAACTTCGAGATTCTTGCGGATATCGTTGCTCAGGGCTTTGAGCGGAGAAACGTAAACGGCCGCGGTTTCTTCAGGCAGTGCTCCCACGCGAGCCGCACGCACCAGGCCGTCGAGACAAATCAGAAAGGCCGAGAGCGTTTTGCCGGAGCCGGTAGGAGCGGAAATCAGGACATCATGGCCGGCGCGGATCTCCGGCCAGCCCAATATTTGGGGCTCGGTGGGCGCGGAAAAACGCCGCGTGAACCACTCCGCGACCAGGGGATCGAAGTGTGCCAGAGACATGGGCAGGATCTATTTCTACCCTACCACTGGCGCGGTGGATGGCGGACGGTAGCCCGCGGGCCTGGGCGCCAAAGGCAACGTGTCCTAACTAAAGGTGAGTTGAAGACATTTTTGAGCGGCCTTGATCGGTGGTGTCCCTTGCCTGGAGCCTGAGCTGCGGGAGCCCCCTGTGGTTTGGCCTGGTCTTCTCGACCCATTCCTTAGAATGAAAACGGCTGGGGCTCGACGTCTCCACCATCGCGGCCCATCCCCGGGCGGCCTGTGCCCTTGAGCGATTCCTTAAGAATCGGAGCCGGGGCCGCCAGGCGCCCCGCACTCTTTCCACAGCTTTTCCCAATTCCAGATTCCGTACGACACCTCGTTCGGCAACGGAAATCCGAGCTGATGCGCGAGCATACACACCTGCCCGCGATGGTGGGCCTCGTGAGAAAGCATGTAGCACAGCATTTCCGGGCCAACGGGCCAAGGACGAGCCCAGCCGTCTCTGCGAAACTTCTCGACGCGGCCCCCACAACCGCCGAGCGCTTCAACGAGCATCTCCGCGCAGCGAGCGGCGCTCTCGGCCAATCCCGCACGGACCTGCTGCGGCGTACAGTGCGCGCGGTTGAGCCGTCGTGGAACCTTCAAGTGCGGAGCTGTAAGCCTGACCCACTTGGAGCGGACATTGTGCATGTGCGTGAAGATCGCTGCAATGGGGCGGGCCTTGCCGGGCGGTTTGGCTCGCCAGGCGGTAGGGTCAAGATGTTCGATAAGAATCTGGTTTATGCGATCATTAGCGGCAAAGATCTGGACTGCGGCTCGACCGAGTTGAGTGTGAACCTTGTGTTGACGCGTGGTCACGGCTCCCTACTCCTTGACCTATAATACTTCCGGGCCGTCGGCCTTCCGGAACTAATCCACGTCATCCGTCACGCGAAACCGCCCCGAGACTAGCGTCTTGGCTTTTTCACGCGGCCGACTGGCGACGAATCTGCCGTTGTTGCCTTTTTCGAATACCTGCCGGTCTTCGTCGACGTGGACCCCAACACAGTCTGTTTCAATCTGGAGGACGCACGGCACAAGCTCACGCCGCGAATGGTGATGCACTCCGTGTGAAGAAATTGGCAAACATTTCCGCTAAGAAATGTATTAATGCCCGTACACTGAAGGAGTGACGGGCACCTCGATTCCTCTCCCCCGATTAGCCCCCGTTGACCGCCGCCATTGCCTCGTGCCTGCGCTCGGAGCTGCGGCTGGACTCGCTCTCGCCGACGCCCATGCCCTGGTATTGGCTGCCGCGCCCGCCGCGACTGGTGCGGCTGGCGGTAGACTCGGACCCGCCGAGCCCGAAGTTTGCGTTGGCATAGATACTGTCGCTCGAGGAGTGCTCGTCAGTAAATACCAGATCTTCAGCAGAGCCGCGCGGAAAGGCGTCGGCGCGTTCCTGGTTTTCCGTAATCACGAAACAACTTGGTCCCTTCCATCGCGGCCACGATCATGTCGCGGATCTGCACCGCGGTATCGCCGCCCGAGAGGCGGTCCACGAAAACACGGCGGATGGTGAGGCGGCGGGTTGCGTTGCGGCCGAAGCCGGTGCCGGGTGTACGGCAGGCGGTCTTCCGCAGCGGCTGCAAACGCTATGAATGCGAGTGCGATCCACATTTACGAGCCCTTTCCCGAGCGGCACGCGTCGTCGTGTTGATATTCGAGCCTTCGGCCGGTCTTGGCTTCCAGACTTACGAGCCACGATCGTATGTCACCCTTGCCGACCTCAAAGATCATGGCCTGCTGCCTGCCCTGGCTGTCGGTGAAGCCGATCGTCAGGTAATGTTGGCGCGTTCTTGCTCATCAGAAACATCGGTGAAAGCAGAATGGCTTCGGCGTAGCGGCGGCCCACACGCTGGCCATACCATACTCGAGCACGTTGATTTTCTGGTAAGGAATCTGGACGGTGACATCCCTGGAAAAGGAAAACATCCTCGTCCGTAGTGCTCATGATGCCTGCCGTTTTGCTGGGGACGGAGAGCGTTCCGCCCACGTAATGGACCCGGTCGCCTGAATCACCCGCCAGAAGCTGAGGCGTAAGTGCGCAACCGCTCAGAAAAAGAATCGGTAGCCATGCGGATGGCGCACGGCGAACTTGCTCCAAATAAATTGAGAATGCACTTTTGGGAATCGCTTTATTGGGAATTTACTCTGAGGATAGCGGTAGTAACGGGCGGGCGCATCTATTCCCGAACGTGCGAAGGAGTACTAAAGTATAATTTGGGTATCGGAGACAAACAATATGGAGAGTAGCGCGGAACAACCTGCGCGCGTCCCTGCCACGATTCCCTGGTACATCTGGAGCTCCATAATTGCCGTCACTTCGGCCATGACGGGCACGCATTGGGATATCGCCTGGCACCGCTCCATCGGCCGCGATACATTCTGGACGCCCGCGCATATCGCGATCTATTTGTGCGGGGTGATTTCCGGCGTGGGCTGCGGATATCTGATTCTGTCCACCAGCCTCAATGGCGCATCGTTGCTCAAAAGAGTATCGGTGAAGATCTGGGGATTCCGCGGACCGCTCGGTGCATTCATCGCGGCGTGGGGCGGAATCGCCATGATCACCTCGGCCCCATTCGACGACTGGTGGCACGGAGCCTACGGGTTGGATGTGAAAATCATGAGCCCGCCGCATGTGCTGCTCATTGCTGGAATGGTCGCCGTCGAGTTCGGGACACTGGTTTTGATTCTGGGTCAGATGAACCGGGCCGTTGGTAAGGCCAAAGAGAAACTGGATTGGTTGTTTCTGTACGTGGGCGCCATGATCGTGGTATGCATCTGCATTTTGATTTTCGAGTACACGCTACGGATCTACATGCACAGCGGCTATTTCTACCGCGTGGTGGCCATCGCGATTCCCGGAGTTCTGGCCGGTGTCGCCAAAGCCTCCGGCCGACGCTGGGCGGCGACAACAGTGATCGGTATCTACAGTGTTTTCCTGATCGGCTGCTTATGGATCCTGCCGCTGGTTTCTGCCCAGCCCAAGCTTGGACCGGTATACCAGCCGGTCACCCACTTGATTCCGCCGGAATTTCCTCTGCTGCTCATCGTACCGGCTGTGGCGCTCGATTGGTTCTGGGCGCGATCAAAAACTTGGAAGCCGTGGCTCGTAGCCGCTGTTTCGGGACTCATATTCGTAACCCTTTTCGCAGCCGTGCAGTGGCCCTTCGCCACTTTTCTGTTGAGTCCGCTCAGTCGAAACTGGGCATTCGGCACGATGTATTTCGATTACAATCTGCCGTCCACCAGCCATTACGTCCGCAACGTGTTCTACGGGTTGGAGAAGACCACTCCCCAGTTCTGGGCGGAGATGGCGATGGCGTTGGCGGCGGCTATCCTCACGACGCGTATCGGCATGGGATGGGGTGATTGGATGCGGCGCATCCGCCGCTGACCTGCGCTCGATTCAATTCAAGCATTCGGTAATTCCCGGGAGGTTTCATGCGCCATCTTCTCCTGTTTCTTGGAATCTGCTCCTCTGCTTTCGCGCACGTCGGCAGCCCTGATGTGTTCTACGAAGGCAACGCGGGACCCTACCATGTGCTGGTGACCATCCGGCCGCCAGCGGTGATTCCCGGCGTCGCGGAGATCGAAGTCCGTTGCAATTCGAATGACGTCACCCAGGTGCGCATCGTGCCGCTTCCGCTGCGTGGGCCGGGCGCAAAGTTTGCTCCCACACCCGATATTGCCCAGCGTTCGAAGGACGATCCCGAGTTCTACACCGGAAGCTTGTGGATGATGGGCTTCGGCTCCTGGCAAGTGCGCGTGCACGTAGACGGCGGCAAGGGCCAAGGCGAAACATCCATTCCCGTGCCGGCGCTGGCCACGAGATCGACAACCATGGACAAGAGCCTGGGCATGCTACTTGCCGGCCTCTGCCTGTTTCTGATGATTGGCATCGTGAGCATTGTGGGCGCGGGGGTGCGCGAGGCGCAGCTCGACCCGGGTGCCATTCCCGGCGAGACTAACCGCAGGCGATCCCGCATTGTGATGGCCGTGAGCCTTGTGGCCGTTGCGGCTGTCGGGTACCTCGGCAACCAATGGTGGAACTCCGAGGCCCACCACTACGCGCGCCGAGTTTACAAACCCATCCAGATGACTGGCACAGTAGAAAGCGGCCGCCGGTTGGTGTTACACCTCGAAGACACTGGCTTTTTCCGTTTCAATAAGCTGGATGACCTGGTGCCGGACCACGGACATCTGATGCATTTGTTCGTGGTTAGCGACCCAGCCATGGACCGCATGTGGCACCTGCATCCCGAGCAAGCTGAACCCGGATCCTTCACCTTGGATCTGCCGGCCATACCGGCAGGAAAATACCGGCTGTTCGCCGACATCGTGCACGCCAGTGGCATTCCCGAGACCGGAGCCACGGTGATGGAAATCCCGGCGGTCGAGCCTGGCAAACCGCTTAGCGGTGATGATTCCGCGGCCGCTGGTTCACCGGTGTCGCAAGCGGATGTGAATCGCACCGTGGCGCCCCTTTCGGGCGGTTACCGCATGGTGTGGCAGCGCGATGCCGCCGCGCTCAAAGCTAAGCGCGCCTACCTGTTTCATTTCCGTGTGGAGGGTCAAAACGGCAGGCCGGCTGAAAACGTGGAACTCTACATGGGCATGCCTGGGCACGCCGAATTCGTTGGCAATGATTTTCAAGTATTCGCGCACGTGCATCCGTCCGGCTCAGCGCCCATGGCGGCGTTTGGCATTCTGCAGGCGGCCAGCAAAGCAGATTCGAAACCGGGCGCGATGAACCTGTCCATGGGCGATATGCAAGGCATGCACGCCATGCCGGCCGCCGCGCTACCTCCTGAAGTTTCCTTTCCCTACGGCTTTCCGCGGCCTGGAAATTACCGTATGTTCGTGCAGGTCAAACGAGCGGGAAAAGTGGAAACTGGCATCTTCGATACGCGCGTAGAATAGACTTTTGCGAACACTCAAAGATCAAGGCGTTCTGATTACCGGTGCGGGACGCGGCATAGGCAAACGTCTGGCCCTGGGACTGGCCCAGGCGGGCGCCCGTGTTGGACTGGTGGCCCGCACGCAAACAGAGCTGGATGCCGCAAAGCTCGAGATCGAACATGCCGGTGGCGCGTCGCTGCGTATGCGAGCGGACGTGCGCGATTTTGAGCAGATCTCGGCGGCCGTGGACCGCATGCGCGTGGTCTTCGGAGGCGTCCAGGTCCTCATCGCCGCTGCGGCTGAGCAAGGGCCCATCGGGCCGTTTGTCGAAGGCCGATCGAAACAGTGGCGGGAAGTGCTAGAGACCAACGTGCTCGGGGTGATGAATGCCTGCCGTGCTGTGCTGCCGCAAATGATCGAACGGCGCTCGGGGAAAATCATCGTACTTAGCGGCCCTGGTGCTTCTGAAGCGCGGCCGAATTTTTCGGCGTTCGCGGCGTCGAAGGCCGCGGTGGTGCGCCTGGTCGAAACCCTGGCTGAAGAAGTCCGTGATCACAACGTGCAGGTGAATTGCATCGCGCCCGGCGGAACGTATACCAACATGACCGACGAGATCATCCAGGCGGGACCGCGGGCCGGGAAAGATTTGGATGAAGCCGAGCAAATCCGGCTGACCGGCGGCATTTCGCCCGAAAAGCAAATCCAGCTCGTTTTGTTTCTGGCCTCGGAACGTTCGAATCACATCAGCGGCAAACTGATTCACGTCAACGATGATTGGAAGCGCCTGGAGCACGAAAATATGCATCCCGCGGCGTATACGCTACGAAGGGTGATGAAGGTCTAGCGTTTCTCCTTTCCAGCCCTTACGGAATTACCGGCAGGATCAGCGCCGAGAGGTGCTGCGCGTCGTGGTAGATGGTGTTTTGAGCTTTCACCATGCTGCGTGATACGCCTGCGTTTTCGCCGGTATTGAGATTGCGGTCGAACCGTGGAAAATTGCTGCTCGAGATTTCCAGGCGCAGTTGGTGGCCGGCCAAAAAAACGTTGCTGGTGTTCCACACATCGATGTGCAATTTGTAAATCTCACCAGGCTTCATGGGCTCAGGCCGTGACGGCGAGTTGCGATAGCGTGCGCGAAGAATGCCTTCGGTAAGGTTCTGCGCAAAGCCGTTGGGCCAGACATCCACCAGCTTCGCGGTGAAATCGGTGTCCACTGCCGACGATCCGGCATACAACTCCACCGCAATCGGCCCGGTGACTTCGAAATCGCCCGAGAATGCCGGCGTGGTGTAGACCAGCACGTCCGGACGCTCTTCATTGGATCGCTGATCGAAAGCGCCCGACGGCAGATGGTCGTTATCGCAGCACAAGTTGCCGCCCCGGGTGGGCACGGGACTGGCCGGATCATACGTGAATGCGTCGGCGTGTTCGCTCTGAGGCGCGGTAATGCTCAGTGTGCCGTCACCGGTTCGTGTGTTCGCGCCGCCTCGCGAGTGCAGGTAATAACGGGTCTGACGGGCGCGCGCCAAGGGCCAATCGTCTTCATCGCGCCACACATTTTTACCCATGACGAAAATGCGCACGGGCCTCTCGTGTTCCACGCCATTCTGAATGCCCTTCAGCAGGTGGTCGTACCAGCGCAGCATGTCAGCATCGCTGTCGCCCTTGGCGGAGGAGCCGAAGTCGAGATCGCCCGCCTTGCCGTCAAACGGGCCGTGATACCACGGGCCAATCATCAGCCGCTGCCCGCGTCGGGCGGCCTCGGTCGCCGCGTGCGCTTTCAAGCCGACGTAGTTGCGCACGGTCCCGCCCTGAAAAATGTCATACCAGCCGCCCACGCCATAGAGTGGCACCTGGATTTTCGCGTAGTGATCTTCAATGGACAATCGCTTCCAATAGTCGTCGTAATCGGGATGGCGCAGCCACTCGGCGAAGTATGGGGCCAGGCTTGCCGCGGAGGGAAGGTCGAGCAGCGGATACTCGGTGAGCGGCAGTTTCCAGATCCCCTTCAGCGCGTTTGTGGATTGCCGTATGCTGCGGTCGAGCGTGTCCTGCGCCAGGCCGGAGGTCCAGGATTCATTGAACCACTGCTCGAACGCGCCACCCTGATACGTCCAGCCGTCGTGATAGTTCGAAGCGGTCACCACCGCGAAGACACCCGCCAGATGCGGAGGGCTCGAGATTGCAGCCAGCATCTGCGTGGCGCCCACATAGGACCCGCCGAACATGCCGACTTTCCCGTTCGAGTACGGCAGCGCCGCGGCCCATTCGACGGTATCGTAGCCAGCCTCACTTTCGTATTTGAACGGATACCAATCGCCGTCGGAAGTGAAGCGGCCGCGTACGTCCTGAACGATCACCACATAGCCCTCGGCCGCCGCGCTCATGCCGAAACCGGATGCGCCGGCCTTGTTGTAGGGCGTGCGCTGCAACAGTACCGGGAACTGGCCTTTAGTCTTCGGACGATAGATGTCCGCACGCAGCGTGAGGCCGTCACGAGTCTTCATGGTGGCGCCGCGCTCCGTGGTGACTTCATAATGCTCGGCTGCGACAGCGGGCGATACTAGGAGCAGCAAACATGCAATACGCACGCAAATCATGTCCTAGAGTATAGAGACGCCATGAACTGCTGTAAACGTCTGGGCCATCGCTTCCAATCAAAACGCACATCGCAATTTCGGCATAATCTGGCGTCGGTCGCTGACGTGGAACAGAATGGATATATCGATGTCTATCGTTTCGATGAGAGGCCGGCAAAATGAACTTGACCTCTAATCTGGACACAATACGCCAGGATCTGCGCCACGCTTTCCGGGGTGTTCCGCGCAATTGGTCCTTCACGTTAGCCGCGGTCTTTGCGCTCGCGCTCGGCGTTGGCGCAACCACCGCAGTTTTCAGCGTTGTGGACCGCATCCTGTTTCGTGGACTTCCCTACGCCCATGATGAGCGGCTGGTATCGCTCGGCATGGTCGCAGCCTCCGATCGATTCACAGGAATTCCTGTTCGCGGGAACCTATCACGAGTGGCAACGGGCGCAAAAGGCGTTTGAGGCACTCACTTCCTGGACCGGTATCGTCGAGTGCGATCTCACCGTTCCGAATTTTCCCGTGCGCCTCAGTTGCGCTCAGGTGGAATCCACGTTTCTTCCCACATTGGGTATCCAGCCCGTGGCGGGGCGCAATTTCACACCTGAAGAGGACCGGCCAGGCGCCGGACGCGTCGTTCTGTTGTCCTACGGATTCTGGCAAAGCTGTTTCGGCGGCGAGCCAACCGTACTCGGCAAAACCATCGATCTGGACGGTTCGCACGCAAGCATCATCGGCGTACTTCCAGCCGATTTCGAATTGCCTACGTTGGGCTACGCCGATCTGTTAGTGCCGGCGGCACTTCCTCAAGGAGCCGCGAGCCAACGCCTGGTGAGGCCGCTTGCTCGACTGCGACCCGGAACGACGATTCAGCAGGCCAGAGCAGCGCTCGAGCCTGTGTACCGGGAGTTCCTCGAGTCCATGCCTCCAGGGCTTAAGCAGGCGCTCCCGCTACGGCTGCAATTTCTCCGCGAGCGTCAGATTCGGGAAGCGCGGCTGGCTTCCTGGATTTTGCTTGGCTCTGTCATGGCGGTTCTGCTGATTGCGTGCGCGAACGTGGCCGGCTTGCTACTGGCGAGAGCCGCCCACCGCAACCGCGACCTTGCCGTCCGCGCAGCTTTAGGCGCTTCGCGCTGGCGCCTGGTTCGCCAGAGCCTCACAGAAAGCCTCGTCTTGGGAGCCACGGGGGGAGTGCTCGGATGCGCCCTGGCCTGGGTGCTTCTGCGGCTGTTCCTCTCCATCGCACCCGAGGGAATTCTACGGCTGCAACAAGCCACCCTTGACCTGCGTGTCCTGCTCCTTGTGCTTGCGGTTTCGCTGGCTTCAGGAATGGCATTCGGACTCGCACCTGCTTTCAGACGTCGCAAATCGGGCTCCTTACTGGATCGCGCACGGTCGGGAGGTCTCGCAATCTCTTCCGTCAGGTTCTCGTTAGCGGACAGATTGCGGTCTGCCTGGTCCTTCTGACGGGTGCCGGTCTCCCGAGGAGCACCGCGTTGAACCTTGGCCGCTGGGCGAGCTTGCTTACCTTCTGATTCATGGTTTCCATCGTTATGGGAGCAACGGATCGAGTGCCGCAATTTGCGCGCGCAGCAGGTTCGCCACGGCCTGCGAATTCATGGAACTGCGCACGACCACGCTCGCCTTGCGCCAACCGTATGGTGGCATCTGGTTCTGGAATCGTCCTTCGGTCGAGTGTTTGCGGACGAAGTAATACTCGGCATCTGCCTTGACGGACAACCCATTATTGTTCACATCAGCTGCAATGCCGACCACCGTTCCATCGACGCGTTTCCCAAGCGGACTCTCATTGGGAAATAAGCGCGCTGCGAGCGATTGGCTCAGGATCGCGACCTCCTCGCCTGGGTTGCGGT
The DNA here is from genome assembly GCA_003223115.1 of Acidobacteriota bacterium. Taxonomy (GTDB): domain Bacteria; phylum Acidobacteriota; class Terriglobia; order Bryobacterales; family Bryobacteraceae; genus QHXW01. The sequence goes on along the minus strand of QHXW01000207.1, from coordinate 5,531 downwards.
CCTGTTCCTCAAATGCTCTCCCGCGCAGGATCGGAATACTAAGGGCCACGAAATATCCTGGCGTCACCTATCGCCAGATCACGGTACCGCCCATGCCCCCTTGAAGTCTGGGCCGGCCCGGAATCTTGAGCGCGGTAAGAGGCCGCGATCGTGTGATGCCCGCTGGAGGAATCGAATCCGTGATGGCAGCTGCGGTTACGCCAGGTAGCCGCTTCAGCCTGTTTTCCAGTTCTTCGAAAAATGTCAGTTGGTGGCTGTCATTCGAGTAGCGTTCTTTACCGAGAACGAAAGAAGCTGTGAGCACGCTTTCGGGCTGCATACCGAGCGGAGCGTTCTGGACCTTCCATAGACTTTCCAGCAGGATTCGCCGGGATGGGCGTCATACTCGCAGCAATTGGGCTCTATGGTTTGATCTCCTTTCTGGTGGCCCAGAGGACACAAGAGATCGGAGTCCGCATGGCGTTGGGCGCAACACCTGGTCAGATCACCAGGCTGGTGCTGGTGCATGCCGTGCGTTGGACATTGGCAGGGATGGTATTAGGCCTCATCAGCTCGTTCTGGGCAACGAGGGCGCTCGCGGCACTACTTTTCCAGGTCCCGGAAAAAGATCCCACGGCGATGGGCGCGGCAATCAAACTGTTGGTAGTGGTGGCGTTGCTCGCTGTGTGGATTCCTTCACGACGGGCGGCGCTGGTCGATCCGTTGCTTGCATTACGGCAACAGTGAGTAGCGATTAGGACTCAGCCCGTCCGGTCATTCTGTCGTACCCACTGGTTTTTTCAGCTCGGCCATGACGCCGGAGATCAGCTCTTTGGCATCGGTGATGGCCTTGGTGATCAGTTGCACATCCATAGCGGGCTTGCCGGGATGACGCGCGCTGTCGCAATAGACGCCGTGCTGGCCCACTAACACCAGCGCGTCGGTGAGCACGTCAAGCGTCACGGCCAGGCGGCCCCGCGCTTTGCCCATCATGAATTCGTGCTTCTCGAGTTCTTCGTGGCGCTCGTCGTATACGCTCATGGATTTATTGTCTTACTCCCCGTGTGCGATTGCCGGCTGCCGGACGTGTTAAGTTGAAGGGCATGCGCATTTTTCTCTGCATGCTGGCGTGTGCCGCTGCCCTTTTCGCTTCGGGAGAGCATTCCGGACGCCGCGCTCCCGGGTTCTCGCTTCCAGATATGAACTTAAAGCAGTACGATCCTCAGGATTTCCGCGGCAAAGTTCTGGTGGTGGAGTTCATGCAAACCACGTGCCCGCATTGCCAACGCTTTTCGCAAATTTTGGATGAAGCGGCGAAGAAGTACGCCGGCCGTGTGACCGTTCTTTCCGTAGTCAATCCACCGGACAACGCGGACAACGTGAAGAGGTATATGACGGAGAATAAGCTCTCCGTGCCCATTCTGTTCGATTGCGGCCAAGTGGCCTCTTCCTATCTGCAGGCGAGTCCATCGAACCCCAATTTTCAAATTCCACACGTCTTTCTGATCGACGCGCAGGGAATGATCCGGAACGACTTCGGTTACAACGTGATGACGCGCGGCATTTTCGAAGAGCGGGATCTGTTTACAGAACTGGACCGGATGCTGGCAGCGTCGAAGACCAAGTAGCCTCTGTTACGCGAACAGGGCATTAACGTAATTCAGACGATGCTGTAAGTCGGATTATCGGAACGCCTTCCAAGTTAGCCAGGCCAGGCCGGCGATGAATGCGAGTGGCGCCTGGTATTCCTGGTTCTTTCGGTAACGGCTGATTTGAAACCGCGAACTGGCATTCGCCGCACCAAAGGCCCGCAATCTCGGCGCGAACGCCGGAACCTGTGCAGCGTAATCCGCGTAGGCCGGAAATAATTTCCGCAGATGCTGTTCCTCGAGCATGATGACGGGCAGATAGATCAGAACGAAAAACGCGCTGAACAGCAGCGCTAGCGCCCAGCTACGCGCGGCCACGGCCAGACCGGCGGCCACCAGCAGCGTACCGAGATACAGCGGGTTGCGCATGTGAGCGTATGGTCCTGAGATGGCGAGCTGCTGGTTCTTAGCGAGGTGGCCGGCGGCCCAGGCGCGCAGCGCGAGACCCAGGCACGCCACTGGAATTCCCCACGCGAGCGAGCGTGGCGTGGGGCGAGAGGACGTGGCGAAGGAAATCGCCATCACAAACCCGCAGGGCACTCGCAAGCGTGCGGCGAAATCGGCGTAGGGTTTGGGGAAAGGGATCATGCCGGCATGGACAAACCAACCGAGCCAGGCGGAAGCCCGGATAAGACGCGGGGTCTTCGACTTCGACGCCTGTCCCACGACGGAGGCGGGCCGCGTCATTCGGCGGCGCAACCGGCAGAGCGCCGGACAAAGTGGGACTTCAGGGTTTCGAATACCTGATCGGGATCGATTTCGCGCATGCTGGGATCGATCGTCGGGCCGCGCTTGTAACTGGTTACCGCTCCGGGGCTACGCAACACGGCAATAGTTCCGCCATACGGCCCGTTGCGCGCAGGATCGGTGGGACCAAAAATGGCCACCCCCGGTTTTCCCAAAGCCGCGGCCAGGTGCAGCGGTCCGCTATCCAATCCCACAATAGCTGAGGCGCGGCGCGTGGCATCAATCAGGCCTTGAATGCTCGAGTGATGCGTGATGGTTCCCTCGACGCTTGCGAACTGCGCACCGCCCGTGGGTCCGTCGAGCACCAGCGCCATGCCCAGCTCTTGCTTGATGCGCTCGGCCAGGCGCGAATAAAACGCCAGCGGCCATTGTTTCGATTTCCACCCGGCTAGCGGGCTGGCGAGAACGAAAGCGCCTTCCGGCAACCGTCCTTCACATTTTCCCGGTGGCAGGGGAAACGTCCGGAGTACATTCGCGGCGCCCGCGGCCGCAGCCAATTCCAGATTTTGTTCAACGATGTGCGCGGACTGAATGACAACGCGATCGGAGTAAAAGAGTCCCGCCGCGCGCTCCCTCAAATGCGCCTGGTGGAATCCGAAAATCCGGTCGGGCCGTGCCATGGAGGCGGCCAGGGCCGATTTCAGCAGCCCTTGAAAATCCACCGCGAAATCAAACCGGCCGTCACGCAGTTTGCGGCGGTTGTGCAGCCAGGCCCGCGGGTTGCCGCGCTCGAAGATGGCGATCTCGTCGACGTAAGGGTTGCGTTCAAGAAGCGGCGCCCATTGCATTTCGATGAGCCACGTGAGGTGCGATCCCGGAAAGCTGTGCTTGAGCGAAGCTACGGCCGGCAGCGCATGGAGCACGTCGCCCATGGCTCCGAGGCGGACGACCAGGATCCGCGGCCTAGGTGTGCTGACGCCCGTGGACATGTTCGGCTAGCGCGCGAGCGCGTGTCAGATCGGCCGATTCCTCCCGTACAATTTCGCCCGCATCGAAATGGCGAAGCAATTCTTCCGCCTTATGTTTTTCGATCGGCACCACGTAGTCTACCACGGCTAGCGCAGCCACCAGCTCAGCGCGGGCGCGTGACGGGAGAACAGGCTCAGGCGGATCGAGGACCATGACCAGAAGGCGATCGGTCCCGTTCCGCACCTCGCGAAGCCGGCGCACATGAGAGGCTAGTAGCACATCGAAGTAGCCGGTGACCACTTTAGGCTTGATCCCTTTGCCGCCTAGTTCCGCGATGATTTCGACCGCCCGTTCGAGCGCTATGATCTTGTCCCGCGTATCCATGAAGGAGATTCAGTGGGTCAGTTCGAGCGCGACCTGCGTTACGTGTTCCGCGCCGATTCGCGTCATGCAGCGATGGTCGATGGGGCATTCACGCAGCAGGCATGGGCTGCATTCTACAGTCTGCCGGATGACGCGCGCGTGCGAACCTGTAGGACCAGTGGCGGTTTCGTCGGTAGCGCCGAATACGGCAACCGTGGGCACACCCAGCGCCGACGCAATGTGCATTGCGCCCGAATCATTGGTCAGAAAAACGCAGCAGGCCGCGGCCAGCACGATAAATTCGCCTAGCGTAGTCTCACCAGCGAGGTTTCGCGCGGCAATGCCCTCGAGCTCGATCGCCGCTGCCATGTCCGCGCACAACGGGCGCTCACCGGCCGAGCCGAACAGCGCTACCGAGCCCGATCGGATACGCGCCACCTCGACCGCCGCCTGCGCAAAACGTTCCGGTAACCAGCGCTTGGCGCTCCCGTAGGCCGCGCCAGGACTGACACCAACCACTGGCAGCGTGATGCTCATGTGCTTGAATAGCGACACGCCGTCCCCTGCGGCGGCATCGCGGCCTTCCAGGCAGATCTCGGGCGTGGACGGAATTTGGTCAATGATTCCAGCTCGACGCAGAAGCTCCAGATAGTAGAAGCGCTGGTGCCGTGGAATTTCGCCCGTCTTCGGCACAGGCACTCGATCGGTGAGCAATGGGCCACGGCCATCGCGCGCGTAGCCAATGCGCCGCGGGATACCGGCCAACCAGGCGATCATCGCCGCTTCAAACGCGTTCTGCAGCAGGATGGCGCAGTCGAATTTCTCGGTACGCAACGAGCGCGCCAAACGCCACTTCGTCCACCAATCACGCGCGCCAGACGCGGCATCGTAGCGGATCACACGGTCGATGGATTTCTCGCGGGCGTAGACGTCGGCTACCCAGGGGCGAGCGAGCAGCGTGATGTGCGCTTCAGGAAAACGCTCGCGAATCGCGCGAATCGCCGGGAGCGACATGACGGCATCGCCCACCCAGTTTGTCGCGCGGATCAGGATTTTCGAGAAGGCCATGGGGCCACTCACAGCAGCGCGGTGTCGAGACCGCTGTCCAAACGCGACTGCGTTTCGCGGCCGTTCGCGGGAGAATTCGGGGATGGCGCCTGGCGCAGAAAATCGATCAACTGCTCCGCCGAGCCGTCAAAGTAGCTTGTGACGAACTGCTGGAGCGCCAGTTTGCGGATGGAATCTTCTGAGATTCGCGGAGTGTAAACGAAGGCCCGGCCCACCTTACGCCTTGAGGCCACGCCCTTGCGCGCCAGCCGATCGAGCAGCGTCATTACCGTAGTGTAAGCCAGCGGCTTGTTGCGGTTGGTGACGTTCCGGATATCGTTCACATTGCCTTCGCCGAGCGTCCATAGCGCCTTGAGACACATCAGCTCGAGCGGTGGTGGAAGCTCGCGCGCCGCAGGTGCCCGAGCCATTTAGGAATCCTGAGCGGACGGCGTTTGAAACAACGGATGCGCCGCTTGTTGGGGGCCCAGCTTAGGTTCCGGTGGAACGGTTTCGCGAAATTTGGTTTCTTTGGGAACGTCAAACAGGGAAGGCGCACTATCTTGCGGGCAGGGGTCCGGCTGCTCGGGTTCCGTTTTTTCTGACGGCTCATCCTGGAGCGCGGCTGCTGCTTTGGACTCGGATTCAAACTCGGACAGCGCGGACCCATTCGTTTGCGCGGGTGCCCGCACCACGTCCGGCGTCATGTACTTCAATTTTTTCAGCACCATGCGCTCGAGCGACACATTATAGCCGGTGAAGTGACCTTCCACGTGACGATCCTGCGCCACCAGCGCGCGCATGCACTCCATTTTCGAATCCATGTCATCGAGGTAG
>QHXW01000203.1 GCA_003223115.1 Acidobacteriota bacterium | reverse complement strand
TGCGACGAACGTCCCGGAACCTGTAAACTGGATCTTCAGATTCGCATCAGCCAGTGCGAATGCCACACCACCCGAGCTGATTGTCGTTATGGGGGGGGGTGGCGTTAAACGGGACTGTGATGTTGATGATGTCCCACCGCACAAAGTCGGCGCCGTCGGCGCGGACACCGCTGGCGCCGATCCATAGAGCCGCTGCTAGCACTGCTACTACAGAAGCGGACAGGAGTAAGAACCTTGGTCTGATCATTGAAACTCCTTTCTTGTGTATTCCTCCAGGGAACTTCAGAGCTTGGCAGAAACGCGTAGGCGGAGTGATCGCCTGCGAAGAGTCTGCTGAAAGGAAACGATAATCTGCACGCTCCGTCGGGGATTATCTGAGGGGAGACTGCTTTGTCGTTGCAGTCGGATGCCCTCTCGGGTCCGACTGCGCCCAATGCTGCCAGCACCCCTCATTGGCCACGACCCGAATCATGTACGACTTCATCGCGGCCCTCGCCCAGCAGCATTGTCGCCCAATAGCATCATGAGTGCTTTTCGGTACCGTACTTCAGGGGGCTGCTGGAAACGGCATCAGCGCCTTTCACTGTCTTCTCCGGCGTCACCGAAGTGACGGGCGGGGGATGATCTTACCCTTAACGTTGGGCGTCGACATTGAGAAGCTGCTATCTTAAGCGGCACTTGCAGTGTTCACATAGCTGACGATAAATCCCCATGTAATGAAGAACGCGGTGGCCCCATTGATGGCGACCGGCTGCGTACTTCAACCTTGCGGATAGCGGCGGGGAACAATACGGGAACATCGAAGACGCAAAATCATCCTAAACGGTCATAACTGATCCTACAACCCGTATCCACTAACCTCTTCCTCAACAAAGACATGCGCTGATTCCGAACCACTTAGCAGAGTCGGTAAGCAGCCCTGAAAAGGCTGGCGTCGGCGGTTCGATTCCGTCCCTGGCCACCAACAGCATTCGACCTTTGTTGTGATCCGGGTCCAGATCGACGCTACCCGACACCTGGAAAAGCCTGCGGCCGTTCTGAACCGCAGGTGTAAGCACCAATCGCCCTACGTGCTTCCGCAGGGCGTTCTTCGCAGCGGCGGGATCGCCCGCCGCTATCAACTCTCTCAACTCCATTACGATACGGATGACCCGTTGGCGGAGTTCGTCAGTTGTGATCTTGAGATTGAGCGGCCGGACCTCCGCCATGGCGCGATCCAGTCCGGCAATCTCAGCTTCCACCGTGCGCAACCGCTGCGTTAGGCTCCCCAGGTCGCCCGCCGTCTCAATTGCCTGGATTAGCCGCTCAGCTTTTTTCTGCAACTCCGCACGCTGCCGCCGGAGTGCGCTGAGATTCGAGTCCGACCGCTGCCGCTTCAATTCCTGGATGCGACGGCCGATCTCTTCTTCGCAGCGCTTCACTAAGTAGTCAACCATGTCCGGCTGGAGCACTCTCTGCTCGATGGCGGCTAGCAGTTGCTCTTCGAGCCGATCTTGCCGGATGGCCCATTTGTTTTGGCATACGCCCGTGTGCTTGTGGGCATGGCAACCGTACTTCACATATCCGCGCTTGCCCATGCCGCTGACGATGACCATGCTGGAATTGCACTCTCCGCAGGCCAACATCCCGCTGAACAGATAAGTGCGCCGGGTGCGGGACAGTCCGCCGACCCGTGCAATTCCGAGCGCGTCCTTGACGTGCGCAATCCTGTCATGCACGGCCTGCCAGAGTTCTTCGGGAACGATCCGCAACTCGGGAACCTCGACTCGCACCCGCTCCGATTCCGGTCTCGATTTGCTGATTTTGCGGCCAGTTTCCGGGTTGCGGACCTTTTTGGTCCGGTTCCAGACGAGTACGCCACGGTATCGCTCGTTGCGCAGCATCTCCCAGACCGTATAGCGTGACCATGCGCGATGGAGCCTGTTCTTCGCGGGCACCGGTGCCGGTACACCCTCCCGGTTTAGCTGCTTCGCGCTCTGCCCAACGCCCATTCCGTCGGCGTACATCTTGAACATCCGGCGTACCACTTCGGCTTCCTCTCCATTGATCTCGGGCGACACTCCGAGGATCGCCGGTCGCCCGTATTTGCCCGTCCTATTTGGATCTTCAATCGGGACGTTCCGATAGCCGTAGCAGCGTCCGCCTGGAATCATACCTTGCAACACCCGGCCATGCTGCCCCCGGTGGACCTTGTCTCGAAGGCCGACCAAGAATTGCTCGTCCACCATGCCGTGCAGAGTGGCTAAGGTCCGTGCGTTTTGTTGGGAAGTGTCGATTCCCTGACTGAAGAAAACAACTGAGACTCCATGGAACGCGAACCTGTCAATCATACGAAGTTGATCCGGGAGGTTCCGGGCCAAGCGGGAGGTGTCCTCCAGGAGCACACAATCAAAAGGCAGAGGGTTGGTCCGAGCCGCCTCCAGCAAACGATGTAATCCGTCGCGGCCAGCCATAGCCTCGCCCGATACCTCGGAATCAGCGACAACATAGTCCTCGACAATTAGCCACGCCTTTTGCCGAGCATATTCACGGGCACCGCGAATTTGATCTTCGTTGGAACTCTGCCTCTGCAAGTCCGAGCTGTATCGAGCAGATATGGCGCATCGTCTCATTTGGTTTAACTCTCCTCGTTTAGGTCAGCTTTCATGAGATCCCGAACTACGGCGTCTGCGATTGCCGGAGCAAGCCAGTCATCGACAAGCCGGTAAACTGCCTTGTCGCCGAAGATATCTTGGGCGATTTGGAGATCCGGCTGAGTCCGGCTTGGCGGCTGGGTGGTCTTCGCCCCCGAACGCTCCACGCCGAAAGCGACACCGCATCTGTGAGCGTTGTTTGCACTCGAAACCGGTTCGACACGAGCGACGGCATTGCTTGCCGCCGATACCGCGCACGCACCGGTTGTGAGCATTTGGCGCTCCTGCGGGAGTGGCTCCAGCAAGTAGCGATGGGAATCGGCGGATACCATGCTGGCTGCCATCATCAAAGCGGCAGCCGCGTGCGCCCTCCTATGCAATTTTCTTCCTGGACGAATCCAAATACGGACGCCCCGTTTTCTCATCAGGCAGTTTTCCTTTTCCTAGTCGTGGGTTTCCGACGCCACCGTGCCCTTGCGGCTTTGCGGGCGAGTGCGGACCGCTCCTCCGGCGTGAGCGCAGCCATACGTGCACGCCCACCTTTGGGACCACCGACCTTGCCACCCCTGCGGCCAAATTCCCGCATGACGCGGGAGATGATCTCGTGTTTCATAATTCCTATGCTAGAAGCGGTTATAGGCATAGTCAAGACCTCTGAACATCTTTGGCCTCCAACCCTTCGGTCTTGCCGGACTCAGCCCCGGTGGTCCAGTCCCGGCCATGACCGCCGCCAGATCCGTAGACGTTTGATCGGATGTTGGCAGATATGACTGAAGGGTCGCATCGCTCGTTACGGGCGGCGACGATTGCAGGATGCCGCCGCACTTCTGGTAGTTGGACATGGCTCCACAATGGTGCCGATTCACTCAGCATCCGGGCCACCGCCAGCGCCCGATCCGCAGTCACGCTGCCTGTGAAGATAGCGTTGATCGGCATCACGCGCCTGATGGCCACCCCCGCCTCCATAGCCGTTTGAATCAGTCCTGGCAATAGTTGCGGTGCGTGGACTGCGACGATGATCCGCGCTACGCCCGATGGCGGACTGGCTTTGAGAAACAACGCAGGCCGCTTTTCGAGCAAACACAACGCAGTGTAGACGTGCACCAGATCGTCCGCCGGTTCGGGCGGCAGCAGCATGTAGCCGCGACTGTGCGCGAGGCATAGGCGCTGCAATTCCGAATCTGTCAAGCGCTGGATGGCGGCTGTGATCTGCATATTCATGTTTCCGCTGGTCGGCATCGCATCTCAGGAATACATCGGCTCGGCAGCCTTACGGCTGCCATCGCCTGCGTCCGGCGCACGGACCGAAGCCCGGCGTGATGCCGATGCCGCTTGATCCCGATCCTGGGCGTGCGATTCGCACGGTGCAGGAAAGTTTCGCCGACTTTTTTCGCACTTTTTCAGTTTCGCCATGAAACTTTCGCACCGGCTGCGCAGTCTGGTGTAGTTGGAAACCGGTTGGCGAGGTCTTTAGTAGTAGAGGATCGTGAGAACTCATCAGCATTCGTAACCGGTATCGCAATGGTAAATCGCTCATAAGAACTGAAGTGTCACCTTGCAGGCGGGCCGGAACAAGACTAATGTGCCACGTTTTCGCTTACGCCCTCTATGTTTTGGGTACCTTCTGGCGCGATGAGGCTCGTTCGCCTGTGGCTGGCGCTAGCTGTTGCCGTCTACTTGTTGCTCCCCACCCGTAATTACTACTGGGACGGTCTTGCTTTTGCAATCAATGTGGAGAAGCAGCTTCCGCCCCGTGACACACTCCATCCGAATCATCTGATCTACACCGCTGCGAACGTCTGGCTGTACCATGCGGCGCTGCTGATCGGACTCAAGACACGCGCGCTGTTCTTGATGCAGTTCGTCAACAGCCTTCTGGGTGGGGCAAGCGTTGTTCTGATCTATCGGGCGCTACGCCATAGGGAGGTGTCTATGCTGGCTGGCATCGCGGGAGCACTGGCGTTCGGTTTCGCCGCCACTTGGTGGAGATTCGCCACGGACGCGAATGCCTACATCCCTTCTATTTTCTTGGTATTGTGCGCGAACGATCTGCTCGAAACCAGGCGCAACGCTGTTTTGGCAGGCGTCGCGCACTCCGGAGCAATGTTGTTTCATGAACTCGCGTTCCTCTTTCTCCCGGTTGCCTTGTTCCGTCTGAAAGAGAAAGCGCTCGCCTATGGGGGATCG
>QHXW01000202.1 GCA_003223115.1 Acidobacteriota bacterium | reverse complement strand
CGTGGATCATCTGTTGCTGCCGGCCGGAACGTCCATCGGCCGGCACAGGCACATCGGTGTGGAAGAGGTTTTCTACGTGATCGAGGGGACGGGTTCTGCACGCATTGGCGAAGAAGCAGCCGATATTCAAAAGGGTGACGCGATTCCAGTGCTTCTCAACGATGTCCATTCGTTCGAGAACACCGGCGCGCGCGATCTCGAGTTTCTCGTGGTGGGTATCGCGCGCGAGAAGGGCCGGCTGGACGTCGAGGACGTGAAATAATCCGCGTGTTATCGCGAATATTATCGGTGCTGCGCCGCGCCGGTCCGTAGAATGGTGTCCCGATCAGCGCCGGATCGTAGGGAACGAACTGGAGCCTGGAGCACGGGGGTGTGCCAGCCGGTACCCAATGCTGCTCACTGGGCCGTTGATTGCTCTAACGGCTCATATCTTGGTGGCACACATTGACCCGGCTCCCCTAGGACGATCTCGTGAACCCTCTCGAACGGCAAAATAAACCAAAACGTTGATCCTCGTCCTGGTGCGCTGTCCACGCGGAGTTCGCCTCCCATCCGTGAAATCAGTTCCCTGGAGATTGATAAACCCAAGCCCGTACCACCATATTTGCGCGTGACTGAGCCGTCAGCTTGCACAAACGACTCAAAGATTCGCTGTTGCGCTTCCTTGGATATGCCGATTCCAGTGTCCTTCACGGCGAAGCAAATTCTGGTGATGTGATCGGATTCCGAATCTATCGCCGCCTTTAAATTTATGTGGCCGATCTCCGTAAATTTGACAGCGTTGCCAACCAGGTTGACTAAATCCTGCCTCAAACGTCCGGGGTCGCCCCAAACTTGGCAGGACAATCGTGCGGGCAGCTCGTCTGTCAAGATTAGTCCCTTTTTCCTGACTTCCACTGTAAATAAACCACAGACTTCACGAATCACATCTGCTGGATCAAACTTCACATGTTCGAACGTTAATTTTCCTGCCTCGAGTTTGGAGAGGTCCAGGATGTCATTCAACAAAGCGAGCAGTGATTCACCCGCGCCCATCACGTCGTTCAAATACTCCGCTTGTTCTTCGCGATCGGACGTGTCCATTGCTAACCCCGTCATTCCAAGGATCGCATTCATGGGTGTTCGGATCTCATGGCTCATGTTGGCGAGAAACTGATTTTTCAGCATTGTGGCTTCCCTGGCGCTGGTGAGTGCGCGCCGGATTCGCCCAGCCTGCCACAACGTGTAGAGGAGTAGGAGGCCCACACCAGAAATTCCGACAATCAGCCAGCGCTCTCTGGTTTGGGCTCGAGCAAGCTCATTGGCGATTTCTAGATTTCGGCTTAACATTGAACTCCAGCGCGAAGCTATTCTGTCAAGAGTGCCATCCATGGCCATCCTCCCGATTTCAGCCCTGATTGCATCGGCGGCGGGCCGGGCCTCGAACGTGGCGCCGACCCCCAACAAACCGCTCAGCTCCGGGGCTCGGATAATCCGAAGCCCTTGTTGCGCACAGGACACGCCATCAAGAAGAGTTGCGATTGCCGTGTATTCATCGAAGTAGGCTGCCTCCACACGCTGCTGGCAGACGGCTTCCAACCTTTCCCTGGGAGACTGGATGATCAAGAGTTTCGCGTTTGGAACATGCGGATGAAGTAACCTGACGTCGAGTGGTTCACCGTCGAATGCGATCCGGGAATTGCCAAGATCTTGCAAGTGAGTGAACGCACTTCCACTGCGCACATAAAGGCAGATCGAATCTTCGCGATAAGGATCTGTGATGTACAAGAACCTCTTTCGCTCGGGCCGTATCGTCATGATGGGCCACAAGTCGACCATTTTCGTTTTAAGGGCCGCTTCAGAGCTTTCCGGTTCCAGCGACCACTTGAGACGAATATTGCGGCGTCTAGCCGCTTCGTTGATTAATTCGACTATGAGGCCTTTGGGATTTCCGTCTTTGTCGGCAAAATGTTGGGGCGGTTGGTTATCGTAGCCAATGCGATAGATTCGCTGAGCCGAATTCAGGTGCCGCAGTTCCAACCAGACTAGAGGGGTGGCAAGAGCCATGCCACAGGTTAGTGCGAGAATCCACTTGACCTTCCTGTTGGGGCGAGCGAACTTCATTGAAAGGTTCGATCTCTTCCGGACTGAAATCGGTCGTGGGCCGCTCGCAGGTCCGTCAGAGCCTGGGTATTGCTGGATTACAGACGGACAGCTCATCCGCCATGGTTAACATCGGCTCTCAGGTTCAGAATACTTTTGCGCAGTCAGTGAACACAATGTTGTCTTTCGAGATACGTCGACGTCAAACAGAAGTCAACCGAGTACGACGGGTGATATACGTCACTTGCGATTTTAGGCCCCCCCTTTGTGGTGGGGCTGAACCGCGATTAACGAGTGGCTGGTTTGCTGACCCCAGCGGCCAAAGCCCGGGCGCTAATCCCCCATTTTTACCACTCTTGGCTGCACTTAGCCGAGCGCAACAGGCGTCTGCATCATACATACGTGCGCCGCGCCGGACCGTACAATGGTTTTCCGATCTGCGCCGGATCGTAGGGAACGAACTGGCCTCGCGCCCGATATAGCTCGTGATATTTCCCAAGCTTGTCCTCATTAATCTCGATGCCCAGACCGGACCCGCGCGGAACTCCCCAGTTTGGGCCGTACGCGATGGGAATCGGCTCCGTCAAGATGTCGTCCTGCATCATGTGCGCAGTCTGCTGATTGCCGTCCACCACGTTGGGTAGCGTCAACAGGATGTGGTGGGCGGCTGTGGCGATGATGCCAAACTCTCCATGCGTGTGGCGGCAGATCTCGAACCCCTCAAAATGCGCGAGCCAGCACAGCCGTTGGAACTGCGCGAGAGAGCCGGTGAAGTAGGGGCTGAAGCAGTAAACATCCGCGGTGCGCGAGGTGATCTGGCGGTAGGCTTCCGCCTGGGTCCACAAACCCTCGTTTGCTGAAATGGCGATGGGACACCGCGCGCGCACTTCCTGCATGTTGGTGATCGGATCCTGCGGCACGGGCTGCTCGATGAAGTCGATGTGATACTCATCGAAGCGCGCCAGGTTGCGCAACGCTTCGTTAACGTTCCAGGCGCCATTGGCATCGAGGCGAATTTTTGCGTACGGCCCCGCGGTCTCGCGGATGACGCGAACCATCTCCAGCTCGGCTTCGAAATTCACGCCGACTTTCATGTAAAAAACATGGAAGCCTTTGGCGAGCCCGTCGTGGCACTGCCCGCGAAGATCATCTTCCGATCCCCACGCCAAATAGTAAAAATAATTTGCGTGGTCGCGGACGCGCCCGCCGAACAGGTTATAGAGAGGCTCGCCAGAGGCCTTGCCGCAGATGTCCCACAGCGCCATGTCGATGCCGGGATAAGCAAAACAGGCCGTCGGCTGCCGCCACGACCAGATGCCGCGATGCCAAAGTTCTTCACGGATGGCTTCGCTTTCCCAGGGGCTTCGCCCGATCACGAACGGAGCCATGGCCTTGAGGGCTTCGAGTACGGATTCGACATTTGCGCCGCTCGAGCTTTCGCCCCAGCCCAGCAATCCGTCATCGGTCGAAGCCTTGACCACCACGTCCGTCACGCCGTCGCGGTTGACCAGCGAGCTTGCTTCGCGGTGCGTGTACGGGATGCTGGCCGGGATGAACTCGAGTTTGGCGATCTTCATGCTGGATAGAACGGATTTGGGCAATCCGCTATGATACCCCATCGGCTCAAAGCCCCATGACTGGTTCGAATAGCCGCGGCGCATCGCAGGTAGCGGTAATTGGCCTCATGTTCGCGTTCAGCGTCATGAGTTATTTCGACCGCACCATCATGACCATCGCCGGTCCCGAGATTATGAAGGAATTCAACATCTCGGCCACCAGCATGGGCAGCGTCTATTCGGCATTCATTCTCAGTTATGCGATTCTCATGACGCCGGCGGGATGGGCGGCGGACCGGCTCGGCCCGCGCCTGACGCTTTTCCTGATGGGTATGACCTCGGCGGTGTTGACGGCCCTGACGGTCGCGGGGGGAGCGCGCGGAATTACACGATGGATCGGGGTTGTGCCCGCGCTGTTTGCGATCCGCTTCGTGCTCGGTGCGGCAACCGCCCCGCTTTACCCGGCTTGCGCGCGTATGTGTGCGTACCGCATTCCCGTGATTCATCATGCGCGCGTGCAGGCATTCATTATCGCCGGGTCCAGTCTGGGCGGCGCCGTATCCCCGATTTTGTTTTCGTGGATGATGGCGCAGTTTCGATGGCGCAAATCTTTTTACCTGGCGGCGATTGCGGCCGCTGCCCTGGCGCTGGTCTGGATGACGGTGGAGGACCGGGCGGGAGAGGCCGTTCTAAAACGCAGCGGCCGCGTGACTCCACGAGCCTGGAAAGCATGGCTCCAATTGCTGGCCAAGCGTAACCTGGCGCTCCTCACTCTGGCCTATTTCACGATGGGCTATTTCGAATACATTTTCTTTTACTGGATCTATTATTATTTCGGGGAAGTTCGAAAAGTCGGCTACGCGGCAAGCGCGAAGTACACCACGGCTGTGTTTCTGACCATGCTGGTGATGATGCCGCTGGGGGGCTGGATTTCGGATCGCCTGACCAGGGCGTACGGTGCGCGATTCGGACGGCGCATCGTGCCCATCGTGGGACTTTCTTCCGGCGCGGTGCTGTTATTTCTGGCAACCGTGACGCCAGGCATCACGCTGACGGCGGCGCTGCTGTCGCTGGCGATAGGATGCACGTCCGTTTGCGAAGGACCGTTCTGGTCGATGGCGATCGATATCGGAAGAGACGATGTCGGGTCCGCTAGCGGCATACTCAACACCGGCGGCAACGTGGGTGGTTTCTTTGCCCCCATTCTTACGCCGCTGATTGCGTCTCATGCGGGCTGGTCGTGGGGATTGTATTCCGGATGCCTGATGGTCATTGCGGGCGCAGTGGCGTGCTACTTGGTCAATCCAGAAGGGGAGAACGTTCGGGACGCGGTAGCTGCCGCGCCGCGGCCAGCCTAGAAACGGTCAGGAGCAAGGGAATCGCCGCTGGGATGATAGCGCCCGCGACTACTTCATCTTGGTGCGGGCGTCTTCCAGGATACGCTTGGCGCGCGAAGGATTGTAGACGCCGCAGGAACAGAAGCGGGCCATGTAAGTGACGGCCTGCTCGGGTGTGCGGCGGCCCTCCTGGCGAGTCTCACGCAAATCAGCCGCGATTGACGGGAGAGCAAGCGGCCGGGGGGCCGGCTCGCTAGCGGTGCGCGACAGTCTCTGAAATGCCGCCAGTCCGAAGCTGATCTTCAGGGCAGTTGGACCGCTCCCGGGGTGGCGCCCGGCGGCGCGGACGCATCATCGGGTTTTGAATACGAGACAAATTTCCAGTCAAGACCGGAAAGTTTGAAGGTTGCTACCTCGTATCCCGACAATTCAAATTTTGGCAGGCACGTTTTCAGGTCGGGTGGCGCTTTGTCCCAATCGATTTCCCAACGAAAATCGACCCTTCTGGTGTCAGGGTCGCTTCCCGGCGCGATATTGGTGATCTCAAGGCGATATGGCCCCCTGAAAGTGATCTCATGTCCTTTTCCAGATCCCTTCAGATCGATCGCGAATAAAATCTTGCTTCCTTTGGGCGTCAGCTGGTACGTCGTCCATGTATAGCCGCGTTCGGTGACTTCGGCAAGTTTCCAGAGATCAGCTTTCACACCGCATTCGATGAGATCGTCGGAGTGGAAGGATACAGCGAAGTGACTGAGCTCAGCACGGGACCATCTCTGTGAAATGACGACGCTTGCCGTGATTGCAGTCAGGTCAGGGGGTGCTGCGTTTGACGAACAGCCAAGCGTCATGCAACTGGCCGCCATCACAATGACGGCGACAATGCTTCTCAGTTCAGAATCGGCAATTCCACGCATGATAAGGACCTTCTCTGTTCAGTCCGGCCGGATTACAGCGAGGGGAGTCGAAGACAGTTCCGATGTCAGAATCTTCCCCACAGCCACTGGCTGCCCCAATTCAATGGCCCACCATCAGAATAGAGGGCTCAAAGCGTTTTCGCATGTTCTCGTCAGTAATTGACTTTTCGTTGTCGATGGTTAACGGTCCTACGACGGCAACCCGTCTTACCCGAAGGTGATCGCGGATCTGAAGCCGGAGCGGAAACTTCGGGAAATCCTCGGATTGAAAGCTGAACAGCCGACCGACGAGACTACGAGACTTGAGGATTGCGGTAACGCTATTTCAACCAGATCCAGTTTCCGGACCATACGCGGGAACGTTTAGGAGCTACGGCCGCCGCTCCGCGATCAGAGGCGGTATGAAACCGGGGCTGGTTGACGCGAAGGCGTTCTGCGGCTACTTCATCTTGGTTCGGGCGTCTTCCAGAACACGCTTGGCGCGAGAAGGATTGTAAACGCCGCAGGAACAGAAGCGGGCCATGTAGGTGACGGCCTGCTCGGGTGTGCGCCGGCCCTCTTTCACCCAGTCGATCATTTTCTTGGCGAGGCTGGAACTGATCATGCCGTGGCCGCACATGGTGGTGAGCATCAGCACCTGCGAATTCGGCAGCTTCTCGGTCTTACCTTCGAAACCCAATGAGTAACCCACGCTATGGCGCGGAATGTCTGCCGCGAAACAGCACTGTTCAGCGCCATCCACCGAAGTCGAAATGTTCACGCACAGGCCCAGGTCGGCTTCTTTCACAGTCTTGACGAAATCCTCGGCGGCCAAGCGATTGTCGAATACGGCGGCAACAGTGGTGGGCGCGTCAACACCTTCGATCACTTCGCGGAAAGCGGGTTTGATATCGCGGTTCCAATGTGCGGTGGGATTCATGTTTCGGCAGGGCCGCAGTGCACCACCGTGAATCGCGTCGCCCAGGTTCACGGGATTGAACGGCAGGGCCATCTGGAGAAACTTTTTCAGTTTCGGCACGGAACCTTTATCGTTCTTACCGCGGCTCGGAATGGCGAAAACCACGTAATCATCGTAAAAGCTTTCCGCGTTGCCGAAACGATGCAGCGTATTGGTCATGGCTACTTGATGGCGCTTGCCGGCTCTCCTTTTTTTACTTCCACCGGATTGGTAATTCTGCCCAGCCCAATATTGGTCTTTGCCCGCTCCAACCGGTATCCCAGGCGTTCGAGGATGGGCGCGACCACATCTTCCTCGCCATTTTCATCGCAGCGCGTGCCCACGCCGAGCGCTACCACGGTATCGATCTGCTGTTCCACTTCGCGCACCAGGCGAATGATCTCTTCGGTGCGCGCGACCGGTACTTTGATTTCGACGATGGCGGAAAGAATCTTTTCCTGCAGAATGTCCTCGCGCAACTGGCCTGCCGGAACATCACTCATCAGCGAGGTAATTGGATTCTTCTTCTCGAAGGCGACTCCCGCTTTGGCCAGCGCCCCAGTCATCTTCTGGATCTCATGAAACCAGACGCCGACGCCGGGCCGGCCGAACTCGATGGTGAACCCCACCTCACCCAACTGTACGCGCCCGCTCACATCGTTGGTCTTCACTTCTTCGGTGCCGCGTCCCTGCACGCCGGTGGATTCATGCGGCACGCGCGGATCAGAGAAGGCGCGGCGGACCACGCGCGGCCAGCTCAGTTCATCCGGTTCGAACGCCGCAGTGGGGCAAACATCCGGTTCGGGGTCGAAACGCAGCCGAAAAAACTGGAAGGTCTTGCGTAGCGTGCGCACCAGCGTGGGGTTGAGATGCTCCTGGCTCATGCCGTTGAAGCAGGCATAACATTCCACGCATTCGTTGCTGTCGATGGTGGCGCGCTTGATCACCGGGTCGATGTAAATCGCACCCATGGGGCACACGTATGTGCAGTTACCGCAAGCCACGCACTGATGAGCATTGATTTTCATGGTTTCAACTCATTGGCGCCGTGTTCCGTAAAGATCCGCTTTGTGGCATCGATCCTGAAAAACAGCGCCGCGGCAGCGACGCACAGCGATGCGCTTACCAGGAAAGGAACGTTCCATCCATACCATTGCACCAGGTAAGCCAGCAGCGCCGGAGAGATCGCGCCTCCTATATTACCGCACGTGTTCATGACCGCGGAGACGGAGCCGGCATAGTCACCGCCGATGTCTAGGGGAATCGCCCAGGACACGCCTACCGTGCTCTCTAAACCGAAGACAGCCAGACACGTGTACCACACACATCCCACGGCGCTGGACGCCAGTGTGGCCGGCACAATCGAAAGGGCCGCGATCAGAAATCCTGCTACAGCTACGCTGCGCCGCGCTGTTTTGATATCGCCCGAGCGCTGCGCCCAGCGGTCCGAGAGCCAGCCGCCAACCATGTCGCCGGCCGTGCCCGCCAGCAATGGCAGGCTGGCGTAAAATCCCATCTGTTTCAGATCGAGCTCGCGGTAAGTGTTCAGGTACTTCGGGAACCAATCCAGGTAAACCGAAATCGAGTAGGCATAGCAGAAGTACATCAGTGATAGCGTCCAAAGTGTGGAGCTTCGCAAAATGCGACCCCACGGCACGGAGCGAGTCGTGGCGCTCGGCGCTACGCCGGTAGATGAAAGAATCAACCTGCACTCGGCATTGTTCACGGCGGCGTGTTCAGCAGGTGTGTCGCGATAATACCAGTACCAGACCGCGGCCCATGCGAGCCCCAAGCATCCGAACACAAAAAACGGCACGCGCCATCCATAAGCCAGCATCATGAGAACGACCAAAGTGGGTGTGATGGCGGCTCCCAGCCGGGAACCAGCGTGCGTGATGCCCTGTGCGAAGCCGCGCTCGGTGGGAAGCATCCAGCGGGAAAGCGATCGCGTGGCGATTGGAAATGCGCCGGCCTCGCCCAAGCCGAACAGGAACCGGAAGGTCACCATGGACGCCGCGCTCCACGCCAGCGCAGTGGCCGAAGTGAATATGGACCACCAGGTCACAATCAGCGCCAGCGCTCGCCGCGGACCAATGCGGTCACCCAGCCATCCGCCTGGAATTTGAAAAATCGCATAGCCCCAGCGGAACGCGCTGAGGATCCATGCGATGGTGACTAGCGAAAAACCGAATTCTTTCTGGATGACCGGCACCGCGGAGGCGATGTTGACGCGGTCCATGTACGTGATCATGTAGGCTGCAACGGTCAATCCGAGCACCACGTGACGGACGTGCGTGGGACGGACTCCCGCGGCATGATCGAGCACGGGTCCGGCGTCGGGCATGTGCCGTATTGTGGCACACGGCGGCGGGTCCACGTAGCCTGTGAAGTGAATTACGTTTCCTGCTGCGTTACGCCCTCATACGGTGCTCGGCTTTTCCGAAACAGTCCCTAATGCGCTCGGCCAAAAGTTCGGCCGTGTATGGTTTTTTTAAGAATCCACTGACGCCTTTTCCGGCAAAGCGTCGACTGGCTTCCATCTCGTCATAACCGCTGCTGACCACCACGGGGACGTCCGCTCGGATCTTCTTGAGGTGTTCATAGGTTTCCTCGCCGCTCATCCCCGGCATGGTGAGATCCAGGAGCACCAGTGAAATCTCGTTTTGCAACTTGCCGAACAGTTCCACCCCGTCCGCGCCATTTTTGGTCTCGTGTACTTTGTAACCATAACGCTCGAGTGCGGACCGGGCGGTAGTGCGCACCACCTCCTCGTCATCGATGATAAGAATGGTGCCCGTGCCCGTCAAATTCCTTGGTGAGGTCCCATGGTCCAGGTCCTGATGGGTGATAGCTCCACTCTGAGTAACAGGTAAGTAAACCCGGAACTTGCTGCCTCTGCCGGTGGCACTCTCGACCGTGATGTGCCCGTTGTGACTTTTGACGATGCCCAAGGCTGCGGCCAGGCCCAAACCGCGGCCGGTGAACTTTGTACTGAAGAACGGATCGAAGATTTGCGATCGCGTCGCGTCATCCATTCCACAGCCGCTATCGCGTACCTCGATGCACACATAGCGCCCGGGCTTCATCTCCGCCGGTACGTCCGGTTTGCGTCCTCCATTGGTTTGGATCTCTTCGAGGCGCGTATTGATTTCCACGGTGCCAGACTGCTCCCCGATCGCCTCACCTGCGTTCAGAACCAGATTCATCACAAGCTGCTGGACTTGCGTAGAATCGGCCTCCACGGGCGGCAGGTCATCTTCCAGCGTGAGTTCGAAATCCACTTTCCTGGGTACCGAAGTGCGCATCAAGTCGCTGATATCGCGCACCAATGAGGAGACATTCACCGGGCGAATGAAAAAACGCCCCTTGCCAGCGTAGGCCAGAAGCTGCCTGGTCAGGTCCGCGGCCCTTTCACCGGCATGAATGATATTTTCCAGCATGGAACGCGCGGGTTCCGGCGGATCGAGCACATCCAGCGCCAGGCTGGCATTACCCAGGATGCCGGTGAGGAGGTTATTGAAATCGTGCGCCACGCCCCCGGCGAGCAAGCCGAGACTTTCCAGCCTTTGAGATTGGCGGATCTGCTCCTCCAGACTGCGGCGTTCGCGCCGAACCTCGCATTCTTTGATTTCGCGCCGGATCGCAGGAGCCAGCCGCGCCAGCCGGTCTTTCATGACGAAATCGTGTGCGCCGGCTTTCATAGCGGCAACGGCCTGTTCGTCCACAATCGTGGCGGACACCACCAGGAACGGAATATCAAGCTTGCGTTGATGGAGGATAGTCAGAGCTTCACCTACCGTGAAGCGCGGCATCGAATAGTCCGACAGCACCACATCCCACTTCTGGTATTCTAGGGCGTCGACAAGGCCGGCCCCGGTCTCGACGCGCCGATAACTCGGCTCGAAGCCACCCCGTTTCAGCTCGAGCAGCAGAAGGTCCGTATCGTCTTCGGAATCTTCAATAATTAATACGTTCAATGGGTCCCCCGTGGGCACCGGTTTCAGCGCTGTACCGTCCATGGTTTAACCGCCCCCTAGTGTGAAGTAGAACGTAGCACCATTGTTCACACTTCCCTCCGCCCAGATGCGGCCGCCGTGACGTTTGATGATGCGTTCCACGGTGGCAAGCCCGATACCAGTGCCTTCAAATTCGCTCGCCGAATGGAGGCGCTCGAAAGGCCGAAACAGCTTGTGCGCCAGGGCGGGATCAAAACCCGCGCCATTGTCCTTGACGAAGTACGTCAATTCGCCGTCATGTTGGGTGATGCCGAACAAGATGCCGGCATCCTCCCGCCGCCGGGTGAACTTCCACGCGTTCTCGAGAAGATTCACCAGAACAATTCTCAGAAGCGCCCCGTCACCGGTAGCCATCACGTGGTCGGGGATTACAAACGCGGCTTGCCGCTCGGGGTCTCGAGTCTGAATTTCTGTAGCCACGCTGCGGGCGATTTCACAAAAATCCACTCGCTCGGGATGCATGTCCATGCGGCCCACGCGCGAAAAATTCAGCAGGTCGTCGACAAGCTGGCACATACGCTGTGATGCCGAACGGACGCGCTCCAGGTAAATCTTGCCATGCTCGTCGACCTTATCGCCATAATTCTCCAGAAGAGCGCGGCTGAAACCTTCAATACGGATCAACGGCGCCCGTAAATCGTGCGACACCGTGTAACTGAACGAATCCAGTTCCCGGTTCACGGCGATCAACTCTTCCACACGGCTTTGCAGGTGCCGGTTGAGCAGCGTAATTTCATCTTCAGCCCGGCGGAGTTGCGAGATCACCTGCTCCAGTTCGACATTTTTCTTTTGCAGCAGATCAGCATGCGCCTCGATCAAAGCGCTCTTTCTGGCAAGCTCGACGAAGACAGCCACTTTCGAGCGCAGAATTTCCGGCACGATGGGTTTGGTCAGGTAATCGACCGCGCCCACGTCATATCCACGGAAGACGTGCTCTTCGCTGCGTCCCAGCGCCGTCAGGAAGATGATGGGCGTGGCGCGCGAGCGCTCCCGCTGCCGGATCAGCGCGGCGGTCTCGAATCCGTCCATCTCAGGCATCATCACATCCAGGAGAATGACCGCGAAATCATCCGTCAGCAGATGCCGGAGAGCCTCTCGACCGGAGTTCGCGCGCACGATCTCCTGTCCCAGTGAATCGAGCACCGCCTCCGCTGAAAGGAGGTTTTCCGGCTGATCATCCACCAGCAGGATCTTGACCCTCTGCGGGGTCCGAGTGATGACTAACGGTTCGTCGGTTTTTAAGATTTCAGCCTCCATGTAAGTACCGGCCGGGGCCGGTACGCTCTCTAGACGTTCATTCCAGCCACCCCGGGCTGTGCCAACTGCGTCGCACCGGGCATCCAAACGCGAAGCATGGAGAGCAGATGGTCTAAGTCCACAGGTTTCGGAATGTAATCCGAGGCACCCGCCTCCAGGCACTTTTCGCGGTCGCCCTTCATAGCCTTGGCGGTCAGCGCGATAACCGGCAGCGTCCGGAAATGGTCGATCGAACGAATTGCGCGCATGGTCTGATAGCCGTCCATGTCGGGCATCATCACATCCATCAGAACAATGTCGACGTCCTGCGTCCTGTGTAGAAGATCGATGCCGGCTTGGCCGCTTTCCGCATGAACGACGATAATTTTGTGCCGCTCGAGCGCGCTGGTGAGCGCGAAGATGTTGCGCACATCGTCATCTACAACCAGCACCTTTCTGCCGGCGAGCACGGGATCTGTCTCACGGGCCTTGGCAAGCAACTTCCGTTTGCTCTCCGGGAGATTAGCTTCCACACGATGGAGGAACAGATTGGCCTCATCCAGGAGCTGCTCGTAGGATTGCGCGCGGCGCAGAACGATCCGGTCGGAAATTCGCTGCAGCGCCATCTCCTCCTCTCTCGAAAGCTCTTTACTGCCGTAGAGGATGATCGGAATCTCAGGTTGCAGCGCTCGCTTTTGCAGGGTTTCGATCAACTCCGGAACCGACATATCCGGCAGTGAGGAGTCCATCACCACGCAGTCAAACCGCTCCTTTTGAGCCAGGGAGAGGGCCTGCTTGGCGCTGGCCGCGGTGGTGGTATGGACGTCACCGTTACCGATCAGGTCAACGATACTCTTGCACTGCTCGTCGTCGCCCTCCACCACCAGCAGATTCTTGATCCGCCGGTCGACCGACTCTTGAATGCGGGCGAACGCGTCATTCAGAAAATCTTCCCCCTCCGATTTTCTCAAGTAGGACATCGCGCCCAGCGCGAGTCCCTTTCGACGCCCTTCGTAGATAGACAGGATATGCACCGGGATATGGCGGGTCGCCGTATCGTGTTTCAACTGATCCAGCACGAACCAGCCCGCTGTATCTGGCAAGCCGATGTCCAAGGTGATGGCGTCAGGGTTCAGTTTCTGCGCCAGTTGGATGGCAACATCGCCGCGTGTCGCGATGACGCCTTTAAAACCGCGTTGGTGCGCGAGATCCAGCATGATGTGGGCGAACGTCAGATCGTCCTCCACAATCAGCAGGACACGATCGCCTGGCTGGATTTGCTCCCTGTCGTCGGGAACGCTACTTGCGGCCGTCACTCCTCTGCCGCGCACGCTTGACAACAGAACATCCATTTCGGGCGCCTTCGCCGGCGCTCTCCCGTCCGCTTTGGCGAGCGCAGGCGCCGTGTAGGTATCGGGCAGATAAAGTGTGAACTCGCAGCCTTCGCCGTGTGTGCTCTTGAGCCGGATCTCGCCGCCGAGCAGGTTCGCAATTTCACGGCTGATGGACAATCCCAAACCCGTTCCACCGTACTTGCGGCTGGTGGTTCCGTCGGCCTGCTGGAACGCCTCGAAAACGATCTTCTGTTTTTCGGAAGCGATTCCAATGCCGGTATCGGCTACGGAGAACCCGACCACGGACCGTGAGCCGCTGAGAACCGGATGGTCCGGAGTCCAACCTTTCAGTGCCTGGAAGACCCGCAACGTGACGGCGCCCCGTTCGGTAAACTTCAGCGCGTTCGAAAGCAGGTTCTTGAAGATCTGCTGCAAGCGTTTGGAATCGGTATAGATGACTCCTGGCGCGTTCGCATCCAGCTCCACATTGAATTCCAGACCCTTGCCGTCCGCTACATGCCGGAATGTCCGATTGACGTAGTCTTGCAGGTCGATCAGTCGCACCTCGCTGGGCTCGACCGTCATCGTCCCGGACTCGATCTTGGAAAGATCCAGGATATCCGTAATCAGGGCCAGCAGATCTGTGCCCGATGAATAGATGGTCTCGGCGAACTTGATCTGCTTTCCATCGAGATTGCCTTCGGAATTCTCCGACAGCATCTTCGCCAGAATCAAAAGGTTGTTCAACGGCGTGCGCAGTTCATGAGACATGTTAGCCAGGAACTGCGATTTGTACTTGGAGGTAAGAGCCAGTTGTTCCGCCTTTTCCTCGAGCGCCTGCTTGGCTTGCTCTACCTCGTAGTTCTTGCGTTCAACTTCGGCTTTTTGCTCGGCCAGCAGACGCGCCTTCTCCTCCAGTTTCTCGTTGGTCGTCTGTAACTGCTCTTGCTGACTCTTCAGCAGCTCTTCAGATGCCTGTAGTGTTGTGGCCTGCTGCTCGAGCCGCTTGTTGGTCTTGGTCAGCTCGGATTGTTGCGACTGCAGTTCTTCCGCCAAGGCCTGTGACTGTTTCAACAGCTCTTCCGTGCGCATGGTCGCTGCAATGGTATTCAGCACGATGCCAAAGCTCTGAGTGAGCTGGTCCAGGAACGCGAGGTGAATGTCATTGAACTGATGGAACGAAGCCAACTCGATAACAGCTTTCACTTCATCTTCGAACAACACCGGCAGCACCACGATGCTGAATGGTCCAGCTTCGCCCAGTCCGGACGAGATCCTGATATAATTTTCTGGTACGTCGGTGACCAATATGCGCTGTCTCTCGAGCGCGCACTGGCCCACCAGTCCCTCGCCCAGCTTGAACTGGTTCGCGAGAGTTCGTCGCTGCTTGTAGGCATAGCTGGCATACAGCTTCAGCGTGGGTTGCTCTTCCACCGTCTCGCTGATATAGAAGATGCCTTGCTGCGCGTCCACTAAGGGCACCAGTTCAGAAAGCACCAGCTTCGCCACCGCCAGCAGGTCTCGCTGTCCCTGCACCATGCTGGTGAATTTAGCCAGATTGGTTTTGAGCCAATCCTGGTCCGTATTCTTACGGGTGGTCTCGCTCAAGTTGCGGATCATCTCGTTGATGTTGTCTTTGAGGGCTCCGACTTCTCCTGGCGCCTCTACTGCAATGGTTCGCGTGAGGTCGCCTTTTGCGACGGCCGTTGCGACGTCCGCAATGGCGCGTACTTGCGTGGTGAGGTTGTCGGCGAGTTGGTTCACATTCGTCGTGAGGTCGCGCCAGATTCCCGCCGCACCAGGCACTCGCGCCTGACCGCCCAGCTTACCTTCGATACCTACTTCGCGCGCCACCGTGGTCACCTGGTCGGCGAAGGTCGCCAAGGTATCGATCACACCGTTGATCGTGTCCGCCAGTTCCGCGATCTCACCCTTGGTTTCAAGGATCAGTTTGCGCTTGAGATCTCCGTTGGCCACCGCCGTAACAACTTTTGCAATGCCGCGAACCTGCGTAGTCAGGTTGGCCGCCATGGAGTTCGCGTTGTCGGTCAGGTCCTTCCAGACACCGGCCACGCCTTTTACATCGGCCTGGCCGCCCAGCTTTCCTTCCGTGCCCACTTCGCGCGCCACGCGCGTGACTTCTGACGCGAATGAGTTGAGCTGGTCCACCATGGTGTTGATGGTGTTCTTCAGCTCCAGGATTTCGCCCCGCACATCCACGGTAATTTTGCGCGAGAGATCTCCGTTGGCTACGGCGGTAGTGACGGCGGCGATGTTGCGCACTTGATTGGTCAGGTTGCTGGCCATGGAGTTCACGCTCTCGGTGAGATCCTTCCACGTGCCCGCTACGCCGCGCACTTGAGCCTGACCGCCCAGCTTTCCTTCGGTTCCTACTTCACGGGCAACGCGCGTCACTTCCGACGCGAAGCCGTTGAGCTGGTCCACCATGGTGTTGATGGTGTTCTTCAGCTCCAGGATTTCACCCCGGGCATCGACCGTGATTTTGCGTGACAGATCGCCATTCGCCACAGCCGTGGTCACAGCCGCAATGTTACGCACCTGGTTAGTCAGGTTGCTGGCCATCGAGTTGTAACTCTCAGTCAGTTCCTTCCACACGCCGGCGACTCCGCGCACATCGGCCTGACCGCCTAGCCGGCCCTCGGTTCCGACCTCGCGAGCAACACGCGTCACTTCAGCGGCGAAGGAACTGAGCTGATCCACCATCGTATTGATGGTGTTCTTCAATTCCAGAATTTCGCCCTTGGCATCCACCGTAATCTTTGTAGAAAGGTCGCCTTTTGCAACCGCGGTGGTCACCTGAGCAATGTTACGAACCTGATTCGTCAGGTTGCTGGCCATCAGGTTGACGCTGTCGGTAAGGTCTTTCCAGGTTCCGGCGACACCGCGTACCTGCGCCTGGCCTCCCAGTTTGCCATCCGATCCTACTTCGCGTGCGACGCGGGTGACCTCGGCGGCGAAGGCGTTGAGCTGATCCACCATCGTATTGATGGTGTTTTTCAATTCCAGAATTTCACCGCGCACCGGCACCGTGATCTTGCGAGACAGATCGCCGTTTGCCACCGCCGTGGTCACTTCGGCGATGTTGCGCACCTGCTCGGTCAGGTTGCCGGCCATGGAGTTCACACTGTCGGTGAGATCCTTCCACACACCGGCCACGCCTTTCACATCCGCCTGGCCGCCGAGCTTTCCTTCCGTTCCCACTTCGCGCGCTACGCGCGTTACTTCAGATGCCAACGAGCTGAGCTGGTCCACCATGGTGTTGATGGTGTTCTTGAGCTCCAGAATTTCGCCGCGCACATCTACCGTGATCTTGCGCGAAAGATCGCCTTTTGCCACGGCCGTGGTTACTTCCGCGATGTTGCGCACCTGAGCTGTCAGGTTGCCGGCCATGGAGTTCACGCTGTCGGTGAGATCTTTCCAAACACCGGCCACGCCTTTCACATCCGCCTGGCCGCCGAGCTTTCCTTCCGTTCCGACTTCGCGCGCCACGCGCGTGACTTCAGATGCGAAGGAACTGAGCTGGTCCACCATGGTGTTGATGGTGTCCTTGAGCTCCAGTATTTCACCGCGCACATCCACGGTGATCTTGCGAGAAAGATCCGATGTTGCGCACCTGATCGGTCAGGTTGCCGGCCATGGAGTTCACACTGTCGGTGAGATCCTTCCACACACCGGCCACGCCTTTCACATCCGCCTGGCCGCCGAGCTTTCCTTCCGTTCCCACTTCGCGCGCTACGCGCGTTACTTCAGATGCCAACGAGCTGAGCTGGTCCACCATGGTGTTGATGGTATTCTTGAGCTCCAGAATTTCGCCGCGCACATCCACGGTGATCTTGCGAGAAAGATCGCCCTTGGCGACGGCCGTAGTCACCTCGGCGATGTTGCGCACTTGAGCCGTAAGGTTGCCGGCCATGGAGTTCACGCTGTCCGTGAGGTCTTTCCATGTGCCCGCCACGCCCTTCACGTCCGCCTGGCCGCCGAGCTTTCCTTCGGTACCCACTTCGCGAGCTACGCGCGTTACTTCGGATGCGAAGGAGCTGAGCTGGTCCACCATCGTATTGATGGTGTTCTTGAGCTCTAGAATTTCGCCGCGCACATCCACGGTGATCTTGCGAGAAAGATCGCCTTTTGCGACGGCTGTCGTCACTTCCGCGATGTTATCCGCCTGGCCGCCAAGCTTGCCTTCGGTACCTACTTCACGGGCCACGCGGGTCACTTCCGATGCGAAGGAACTGAGCTGGTCCACCATCGTATTGATAGTGTTCTTCAGCTCCAGAACTTCACCCCGCACATCCACTGTGATCTTGGTTGACAGGTCGCCTTTTGCCACTGCCGTGGTGACGGCCGCGATGTTACGCACTTGATTGGTGACGTTGCCGGCCATGGAGTTCACGTTATCGGTGAGGTCTTTCCAAGTTCCGGCGACTCCTTTCACTACCGCCTGGCCGCCCAACTTGCCTTCGGTACCTACTTCGCGGGCTACGCGTGTCACTTCCGATGCGAACGAGCTAAGCTGATCCACCATGGTGTTGATGGTGTTCTTCAGCTCGAGAACTTCGCCTTCGGCGTCTACAGTGATCTTGGTCGACAGGTCGCCTTTCGCTACCGCCGTGGTGACGGCCGCGATGTTACGCACCTGATTGGTCAGGTTGCCGGCCATGGAGTTTACGTTATCTGTGAGATCTTTCCAGGTTCCCGCTACACCCTTCACTACCGCCTGGCCGCCGAGCTTTCCTTCGGTACCCACTTCGCGGGCCACGCGCGTCACTTCCGACGCGAAGGAGCTGAGCTGGTCCACCATGGTGTTGATGGTGTTCTTCAATTCCAGAATTTCGCCTCGCGCATCAACCGTGATTTTGGTCGACAAGTCGCCGCGTGCCACGGCTGTCGTCACTTCGGCGATGTTGCGGACTTGGTTGGTTAAGCTGCCGGCCATGGAGTTCACGCTGTCCGTGAGATCCTTCCAGGTTCCGGCGACGCCCTTCACGTCCGCTTGGCCGCCGAGTTTGCCTTCCGTTCCCACTTCGCGCGCCACGCGCGTCACTTCCGAGGCGAACGAGTTGAGCTGATCCACCCCGCCGTGGTGACGGCCGCGATGTTACGCACCTGATTGGTCAGGTTGCCGGCCATGGAGTTATCTCTGTCTGTGAGGTCTTTCCACGTGCCCGCCACGCCCTTGACCACTGCCTGGCCGCCCAGCTTGCCCTCAGTTCCCACTTCGCGCGCCACCCGGGTTACTTCCGAAGCGAAGGAGTTGAGCTGATCCACCATGGTGTTCACCAGCTTCGCGGTGCGCAGGAACTCGCCTCGGAGCAAACGGCCGTCGACCTCGAGAGCCATGCTCTGCGACAGATCGCCTTTTGCCACTCCACCGATAACTCGCGACATCTCGTTCGAGGGTTGTACTAGATCACTGATCAGGCTGTTGATGGAATCGATACAGGCCTTCCAACCGTTCGAACTCGAGCCAAGGGTCGCCCGCTGGGTGAGCTTACCTTCTTTGCCTACAACGCGGCTGATCCGTTCCAATTCCTTGGACAGACTGTCGTTCAGTTCCAAAATCTCGTTCAATGTGTCGGCAATTTTGCCGGCAACGCCCACTCGATCAGTAGGCATGCGCAACGAGAAATCGCCTTTTCGAAATCCTGAAAGAACTTTCAACAGTTCTCGTGAATCCAATGTTGCAGGAACGGTTGAGGCGGCCTTCATGCCGGAACTCCTTCACCAAGTGGTCTCTTCTGTTCATAAGAAGAGTGATCGGACGAGCAAGGGAACATGCTCTCCGTACTCCGGATGACGTGCGTGAAAAACTATACGCTTGATTATATTTTGAAAGGTAAGAGCACCCAATTCAAATGTGTAATGTACATCACAAATCAGGCCACATGGGGCTGGGATACTCACTTTGGTTAACTCACGAAGAATCCGCATGCTAGGATGGGAGCGTCAGGTTCCGGGCTCCGTGCAACAAGCGGCCGCAAACCCCGCCAGATCTGGAAAGAAGCAACGGTAGCGGCTAAACTTGTGTGCCGCGGATTACCCGGGGCCTGGCGAGCATCCCGCCGCACAAATGTACCAGGTCATTGCCAGGAAGTACCGGCCGCAAACGTTTTCGGACGTCGTGAACCAAGAGCATGTCAAGACGACGCTCGAAAATGCAATTGGCCAACAGCGCATCGCCCACGGGTACATCTTTTCGGGCCAGCGGGGCACCGGTAAGACTACGGTGGCGCGCATCCTGGCACGCTGTTTGAACTGCGTCCAGGGCCCTACCACGAAGCCGTGTGGGGTGTGTGCGAGTTGCATCGAAATCGCCGCCGGAAGTTCGGTCGACGTGATCGAAATCGACGCCGCCTCCAACCGCGGGATCAACGAAATGCGCGAATTGCGGGAGAACGTGCGCTATCAACCGGCGCGGGACCGTTATAAAGTATTTATCATCGACGAAGCGCACCAGATTACAAGCGAAGCTTTTAACGCCCTGCTCAAAACCATTGAAGAACCTCCCGCTTGGGCTGTCTTCATTCTGTGTACCACCGAAGCCCACAAGATTCCGGCGACCATCGCGTCTCGCTGCCAGCATTTCAGTTTTCGTTCCGTGGATTTCGAGGAAGTGATGGCCCGCATGGAGTGGATCTGCCGTCAGGAGGGCATCGAAGCCGATCCAGAGGTGCTGGCTATCCTGGCACAAGCCGGCGAAGGCAGCATTCGTGATTCTCTCTCGGCGCTCGACCAGGCCATCGCCTGCTGTGGCAGAAAACTGAATGCGGGCGAGGTGCGTGCGCTCCTGGGCGCTTTCTCGCTCGACTCGCTCGAACAAATTACTCAGGCGCTGCAGGTGACCGATAGCGCCCGCATGCTGGGCGTGGTCGATAAGCTCGAACGCGACGGCCAGAACTTGCAGCACTTCAGCCGGGAATTGTCGCGTTACTTTCGAAACCTGCTAGTGGCAAAAGTGGCCGGTAGCGACACACGGCTGATTGCTGCTTCGCCTCGGGAACGGGGACAATTGGCGGAAATCGGAGCTGCATTTTCGGAGGAAGATCTCACCCGATACTTGCAGCTTTCGCTCGATTTGTTTGCGGACCTGCAGACGTCATTACAGCCTCGATTTCATCTTGAGATTGGATTGCTTAAGTTATTGCAGGCTGGTCGTTTGACTTCTCTGGAGGAAGCGCTGGCAAACGTCGCTGAAGAGGCCGGTGGCGGAACCGGATCGGACACGGAGAGACGCCAGCGGGGCGATGCGGCCGGCCAAGCTATATCTGCAGAGCAGGCTTCGAATCCCAAATCGACGCCGGCTTCGGCGCCAACTTCCGGCGCGCAGCGACCGCAGCCGCCTCCACGGACCGGACCGTCTCCTTTCGAACGGGACCGGGCTAAGAAAGTCGGGCGGCCTGAACCTCAATCGATGGGCGCGACCGCATTGGCTCCAGCGCCTGCGGCCGTTCCGGAAACTATCGGGGACTGGCGTGAGAAACTCCATGCAGCACTAACGGAACTTGGGCTGACTTTCACCGCCGATGCCGTGGAGCATGCCGAGATCACCGAAAACGGCGCTGTGCTGGAATTTTCCGTGGCTAAAGAGTTCTCGCTGGCCATGAAGCCGGAAGAGATCTCACGCGCCGTTCAAAAAATTACGCAGCGGCAGTTCAAGATTAAGGTGACGCTCACCAACGACGCTCGGACTGAAAGCCGGTTGCCGCCGGCAAAGAGTCAACCTGCAGGCGAGCAGGACGAAGTGGCCCAGCGCGCATTGTCGAATCCGGAGGTGCAGCGCTTTCGCGAAGTTTTTGGCGGCGAAGTGCGCGCGGTCCGCGACCTGAAAAAGGTAGATTAGTAGAGCCGTTCGAAACTGAACCAGGAGGCCGGACATGAAGCTGCCGGGAAACATGCAGACCATGATGAAACAGGCGCAACAGATGCAGGAGCGCCTGCAACAGGAGCTTGCACAGATTCGGGTAGACGCTTCGGCGGGCGGCGGAATGGTGTCGGTGAAAATGGACGGCCAGAAAAACCTGCTCAGCGTGAAGATTGATCCCGAAGTGGCGGGCGATGTCGAGATGCTGCAGGACCTGGTCGTGGCCGCCTGCAATGAAGCCGGGAAGAAAGTAGAAGAAGAGGCCAAGCAAAAAATGGGTGGCATGCTGGGCGGCCTGTGCTTACCGCCGGGCATGTTTTAACCACGCATGTCTTCTAGCGGCCCCTGCGGGCCTCTGCGCCGTATCAGCGAGTTGAATTCTTAATCCATGCCAGATTTCGCCGAACCGCTCGCGCGGCTCATCAACGAGTTCAAGCACCTGCCGGGAATCGGGCAGAAGTCGGCACAACGCCTGGCGTTTCACCTGATGCGCGCCGGCCGCGACGACGCCGAGCGTCTTGCGCAGGCCATTCTCAACGTCAAAGATAAGCTCAGTCTTTGCCCGGTCTGTAACAACATCAGCGAAGGCGACCTCTGTCTGTTCTGCCGCGATACGACGCGCGACCAGAAACTGCTGTGCGTAGTGGAAGAGCCGCACAATATTCTGGGTATCGAGACCACGCGTCAGTTCAACGGGCTTTATCACGTGCTGCACGGGGCTCTCTCCCCGCTGCGCGGCATCTCACCGGAACAGCTCAAGATCAAAAATCTGATCGAACGCATTCGCTCCGGTGGAGTCCAGGAAGTGATTCTCGCGACTAATCCTACTGCCGAAGGCGAAGCTACGGCGGTCTATCTCTCGAAGCTTATCAAGCCGCTGGGAATTAAGGTGACACGCATCGCGATGGGAATTCCAGTGGGCAGCGATATCGAATTCGCCGACGAAGTGACGATGTGGAAGGCCATGGAAGGCCGCCGGGAGATGAAATGAATGCTGGCCTGAACCAGCGTCCCAGCAATTCTAGCGCCCGCGGCGCGGCTGTATACCAATGCGGATTTTCTTTTGCCACTTCCGATTATCGAAATCTTCTCTGGTTATCGCGATCGACTGTCCGCTGAGTTCAAGCGTGTGGCTTTGAGTCTCAAAATTGTAGGTGCAATGCGGATTCCTACCGAACGAGATCGCGAATCGCTCTATTTCGTCGCATTCGCCGTTACGATTTGTTTTTTCCATGCGGTCCATAAAATCGTACCAGTTTCTCTGTGCTCTAAATGGTTCAGAGCGACCGGGTCAGCCTGCGCAGACCCGTCAGGCACCGGCGATTCCGGAACCGAGAGCACCGGCCGCACGCCGTCCGCATAGCCGATATCGAACAACATGCCTTCCGAGAGCCCACCTCGCATCTTCCGCGGCTCCAGGTTCACCACAAACAGCGCCTGTCTGCCTTCGATCTCCCTCGGATCGGCGCGCTCCTGATTTGAGTCCCGCCACAATAGTCCGCTCGTGATCGCCGAAGCTGACGCGCAACGCGACGAGTTTGTCCGAACCAGCGACATCGGTGACGGCCTGGATGGTTCCTACCCGGATATCGATCTCGTTCAAAACGTCAAGTGAGATGATTGGCTTGGTCAGGCTTGATCATAACGGCATGGGATTGGCCGCAAAGCGCATCCGGCCGGCGCTCTATCAGGCACAGGAATTTAATTTGCTGAGCTGGCCGGTGTGACTATCCGGACGCTGCATCACTACGACCGTCTCGGGCTCCTCAAGCCGAGCAGGCGCACCGACGCCGGCTACCGGCTCTACAACGAGAACGATCTGGTGCGTCTGGAGCAGATTATTGTCCTGAAGTTCCTAGGGCTTCCCCTGAAGCGGATTCAGGAACTGCTGGACCGGAAAGCGCTCGAGTTGCCGCGCGTATTGCGGTTGCAACGGCGTGCGCTCGAGGAGAAGCGCCGCCAATTGGAGGTGGCTATTCAGGCCATCGATGAAGCCGAACAATGGCTGAGCTCAGGCCGTGAACCTGATGGGGAAATTTTCAAAAAGGTAATCAAGGTGATCGAAATGCAAAACGATTCGGATTGGATGATGTGTTACTACGGCGACGCGGCGCCAAAGTCGAAGACAGAAGGAAGTTGTGGTCGCCCGAGCTGCAAGAAAAGATCAGCAAACAATGGGCTGAACTGGTCCGCGATATCAAAGCCACACTCAGCGAAGATCCGGCGAGCGCCAAGGCGCAGGCTCTGGCCGAGCGCTGGCAGAAGCTGGTGGAGGGTTTCACAGGAGGCGATCGCCAGATTCAGGCGGGGCTGAACGCCATGTATGCCGACCGCAAGAATTGGCCCACTCAGATGGAGGCAAAGATCCCCTTCGGGCCCGAGGTCGAGGCCTTCATCGGCAAAGCCATGGCGGCGCGAAAACGAGGATGAGTTTGTGCTAAGCCGGGAAGCAGTTTAACGGGCTGTGCGGCACTGTTTCCCGCAGCCCGGTCTCGCTCGCTTGCGCGATTTCCACGTCGATCAATTGATTCGGCGGCCGGAGCACTGCCAATTCCACTTTCAGGTAGTTATCGCTGAGGGCCGTGCGCGGTTCTTCGAGCGTGACCACCGAAAGTTTCGAGCCGATCAACCGGCGCCGGAATTCAAGGTTCTTCCGAGCCGCCAGCTCACGCAAGATCCGGTTACGCTCTTTGCGGATTGGCATGGGAACCTGTTGCGGCATCTCCGCGGCTGGCGTCCCGGGCCGTTCCGAAAACGTGAATACGTGCAGGTAAGTGAAGGGCAGCGATTCGATAAACGCGAGGCTCTCCGCGAAGTCAGTGTCGGTTTCACCTGGGAAGCCCACCATCACGTCGGCGCCGATGGCGGCATTCGGCATGGAGCGGCGTGCGGTCGAAATTCGGCCGGCATAGTGCCGGGGCCGATATTTGCGGCGCATCAGGCGCAGAATGCGGTCTGAGCCGGTTTGGAGCGGGGCGTGGACGTGCTTGGCAATGCGCGGTGAATCCGCCATGAGGCCCAGCAGGTCGTCCGAGAAGTCCATCGGCTCTACCGAACTCAGCCGTAGCCGCTCGATGCCGGTCTCAGCGAGCAGCCGCCGTATGAGATCCGCCAGGCGCATCTTGCTGCCGGGCTCCCGGCCCCAGCGGCCCAGATTGATGCCGCTCAGCACCACCTCGCGATAGCGGTCCGCCAGACTGCGCACTTGTTCGATCACAGTTTCGGCAGACGAACTCCGCGAGCGGCCGCGCACGAACGGAATAATGCAAAACGAGCAGCGGTTGTTGCAGCCATCCTGAATCTTGAGGTTGGGACGCGTGCGCTCGCCCGCCGTATCCATCACCGGCGCAGTCAAAAAATCCTGCCGCGCAAAAATGTCGCCTACCAGAATGTTGCCGTGATAGGGGGCGCCGGCGAGCAGGTCTGCAATTTCGGTCTTATGGGAATTGCCCACCACCCACTCGACTCCCGGCATGACGGCCAGCTCTTCAGGAGCGCGCTGGGCGTAGCAGCCGGTAACCAGGATGCGGCCCTGCGGGTTTTCACGATGCACGCGGCGCACAGTTTGCCGCACATCTTCATCGGCCGAGGCCGTCACCGTGCAGGTGTTGAGAATGATGATGTCGGCAGCCTGGCGTTCAGCGACGCACTCGAGACCACGCGCCGAGAGATGCGCTTCGAGCGCGGCGCCATCAGCCTGCGTCGCACGGCAGCCGAAATTTTGGACAAAGAAACGCGCCATGCCTTGGTATTTCTAGTGTCGTTGGTACGGAGGCGTCAAGACAAGTAGGCAGCGCCGGAGGGCAAGCAGAATGAGCTCTTTTTGGCGGCTGGTTTACTTTTACTTTTTGCCGCGGCCGAACTGGAATTCATGGACGCTCATCCGGATGCGGCGGCCTCGGAAGGTGACGCCTTCTTGCATCAGCCGTAACTTCTGCTCCATTCCGGGAGCACCGGGTAATTTGATTTCACCTCCGGCGCCTACCACGCGATGCCATGGGATCGCACCGTGTGCCGCGCGCAGCGCCCAGGCAACTTGCCGAGCGTTTCTGGGAAAACCTGCGGCTCGGGCTACGGAGCCGTATGTGGCCACGTTCCCTTTGGGAATTTTCCATACGGGCCGGAGCAGATCCCGAAGCATCGAACCGCTTTCTCACGACACCGGCGCAGCTTCGCGTACTTCACGCCCCACCATCGTGAAGTTTTCAAAATTGCGAACGAAGCGGGCGCTGAGTTCTTTGGCAGCGCGGTCATAGGCAGCCTTGTCGGCCCACATTCCGCGAGCGTCCAAAATTTCGGTGGGAACGCCGGGGCAATTTCGGGGCACCAGCACGCGAAATACCGGATGGGGATCCGTGGGGACGTGTTCCAGCTTGCCCGAAAGCACGGTCTTGAGCATGGCTCGCGTGTAGGCCAGCTTCATGCGCTCCCCGGTTCCATAGGGTCCGCCTACCCACCCCGTGTTGACCAGCCAGCAGGAAACGTTGTGGTGTCGCAGCTTCTGGCCCAACATGTTGGCGTACACGCCCGGCTGGCGCGGCAGAAAAGGAGCACCGAAACAGGCGCTGAAAGTGGCCTGCGGTTCTTTGCCCAAACCGCGCTCCGTGCCCGCCACTTTGGCCGTGTAGCCGCTGAGAAAGTGATACAGGGCCTGTTCATTGGTGAGGCGCGCCAGCGGGGGCAGCACTCCAAAAGCATCCGCCGTCAGAAAAATGATGTGGCTGGGGTGGCCGCCTACGCTTGGCAGCACCGCATTCTCGATGAACCGCAGGGGATAGGCGGCGCGCGTATTTTCGGTGATTCTTTCGGAATTGAAATCGAGCCGGCGTGTTTCGGAATCGATCACTACATTTTCGAGCACGGTGCCGAAGCGGATGGCGTTCCAGATCTGCGGTTCCTGCGCGCGCGAAAGGCGAATACATTTGGCATAGCACCCGCCTTCGAAATTGAACACGCCAGTGTCGCTCCAGCCGTGCTCGTCATCGCCAATGAGGAGGCGCTCGGGATCAGCCGACAGGGTGGTCTTGCCAGTGCCGGATAAACCGAAGAACAATGCCACTTCGCCATTGCGCCCCATATTCGCGGAGCAGTGCATGGGCAATGCTTCTCGCGCGGGCAGCAGATAATTCAACACCGTAAAGATGACCTTCTTCAGCTCCCCGGCGTAGCTGGTTCCCGCAATCAGAATCACGTGCCGCTTGAAATCGAGAATGATGCACGTTTCAGAGTTGGTTCCGTCCAAGGCGGGGTCGGCCTGAAAACCTGGGACAAAGAGCAGCGTGAAATCGGACGACTTGCTCTTGGCGCGGTCTCGGTCAGGGTGAATCAACAACTGCTGAGCAAACAGAGCATGCCAGGCCAATTGCGTTACTACCCGGACCGACAGAGAATACGCCGGGTCCGCGCCAGCCAAACAATCCTGGACGAAGACCTCCCTGCCTTCGAGAAACGCCACGGCGCGCGAGTAGATATTTTCGAAGTGCTCTCGGGACATGGGCTGGTTGACCGGACCCCAGTCCACCGAGGACTCGGTCAGGTCATCCCGAACGATGAACTTGTCTCTTGGAGAGCGGCCGGTGAACTGACCCGTCCGGACTACCAATGCGCCGCCATCCGCGAGAAGCCCCTCCCGGCGCTGGATGACATGCTCGATCAACTGCGCGGCGCGGAGGTCCCGAAACGTGCCACTCACATTATGGATTTCGTGCTGATCGAAGAGAACGTTTTCAGTCGGGCCTGAATTGGCCTCGGATGCCATCTTTACCTATCGTAATATGGAAGCATGGCGGGACGGGTGCGCCTTTGCGCGCTCTCGGTATTTATCTATCTCGGCGCTTGGGCACAGGTCATCGAGTTCGAGTCTGGTGGGTTGAAGTATCAGACACTTACGCGGAGCGACGTGACCATTATGTTCGCCCGCATGCCCACTCACATGCGCGACTTTTCGATTTTGCAAGTCGCGGTCTCGAACGGATCCCACGCGCCCTACGTGATTCGTCCGGAGGATTTCCGCTACACACGCGGCGACGGCTCGGTGATTCGCGCAATTGGCGCCCGCCAAGTGGTGAATCTTCTGCTCGAAAAAGGTTCACGGGGTGATGTGATCAAGCTGGTTGCCGCCTATGAATCAGGTCTGTACGGCATACAGCGCATGCTCTCTACGAACAGCTACGAACAGCGCCGGCAGGCGGCTCTAGCCGAAGTCCAGTCGACGAAAATCAAGGCCGCGGCCGCCGCATCGGCCATCGCTCTGGTGCAGACTAGGCTGGTGCCCGGCCAGTCCACCGACGGCGCCGTTTTTTTCCCCAACGAGGGCACTAAACCGCTGAGTAGCGGCCACTTGGTTGTTACTACGAACACCGACAGCTTCGAATTCAAAGCCGAATAGCAACGTAATTTTTGCGGGTGGCTCTCGCTCGGTCAGGTGCTAAACTAGACCTGGTAGATTTTTCCGGGGAGGCCAATCTATGCGTCGCTTTGCATGCCTGTCTTTCATTTTGTTTGCCATTGTTTCCGTCGCGAGCGCCCAGAAGAAACGCGTCGCGGTGATGAACTTTGACTA
The DNA here is from genome assembly GCA_003223115.1 of Acidobacteriota bacterium. Lineage (GTDB taxonomy): Bacteria > Acidobacteriota > Terriglobia > Bryobacterales > Bryobacteraceae > QHXW01. The sequence continues at coordinate 23,228 of QHXW01000202.1, read as the reverse complement.
CGCCACAGTCCACAGCAGTGTGCTCTCCATTTGGGGCGCCGACAACGATATCGGCAAAGGCATCGCCGATCTTCTGGTCGACAAACTGGTAGAAGACGGCAGGTTCTCCGTTTATGAGCGAAAAGCCCTCGACAAGATCATGGCCGAGCAGAATTTTTCGAATAGCGACCGCGCCGATCCGGCGACCGCGGCCAAGCTGGCCAAGCTGGCGGGCGTAGACGCCATCATTATCGGCAGTATCACGCAGTTCGGCCGCGACGACAAAAAGACGGGCGTCGGGGCGGGCGCCTTCGGCGGATTTGGCCGTAAGGTAGGCATCGGCGGCTTCGAGAAACGCGAGGCAAAGGCAGCAGTGGTGCTCTCGGCACGCCTGATCAGCACGGAGACGGCCGAGATTTTGGCCGTGTCTCAAGGCAAAGGCGAGTCGACGCGTTCTGGCACGTCGCTGGTCGGTGCGGGCGCAGGCGGTGGCTCTGGCGGAGGCGCCGGAGTGGACATGCGGAGCAGCAACTTTGGGGCAACCATCCTGGGTGAAGCGGTGAACGCCGCAGTGGCGGAGATGGCCAAGGGACTCGCAGAAAAATCCACGGTTATGCCGACCCGGACAATCACAATAGATGGCCTGGTAGCCGATGCTTCGGGCGGTTCGGTCATCGTGAACGTGGGAAAGAAAGCCGGCGTGAAGGTCGGTGACAAACTCGAGATCCGCAGAAAAATTCGCGAGATCCGCGATCCCTCCAGCGGAAAAGTGATCAAGCGCGTCGAGGACAAGATGGGTGAGATCCTAGTCACCGACGTGGATGATGACTCGGCAACCGGAAATTATACCGGCGCCAGTCCGGCCAAGGTCGGCGATACAGTGCGCACGCCGCAGTGATAACGAGGAGACACTTTTTTGGGCGAGGGTGAGATGGTGCTGATATGAGCCTGGACGTCGGAAACCGAATCGGCGATTACGAGATCGTTTCGGTGCTGGGCGCCGGCGGGATGGGGAAAGTCTACAAGGTCCGGAACGTGATTTCGGATCGCGTGGAAGCCGTGAAAATTCTGCTGCCGGACCTGGAGCACGAGCCGGAACTAGCCGATCGCTTCATGCGCGAAATCAAGGTCCAGGCCAGCCTGCAGCATCCCAATATTGCCGCTTTGCATACCGCCTTGCGCCTGGATAACCAGCTACTCATGGTCATGGAGCTGGTGGACGGCGTGACGCTCGAGCAACAGTTGAAAGCCGGTCCCATTCCGATCGCCAACGCGGTCAACTACATCTCTCAAGTACTGGCCGCATTGGGCTACGCGCACCAGCACGGCGTGATTCACCGCGACATCAAGCCTGCAAACATGATGGTGACAGCAGACGGCACCGTGAAGCTGATGGATTTCGGTATCGCCAAAGCCGCCGCGGACCGGAAGCTCACCATGACGGGCACCACCATGGGATCGCTCTACTACATGTCGCCGGAACAGATCAAAGGCATGTCCAACCTAGATGCCCGCAGCGATCTGTATTCGGTGGGCGTGTCGCTCTATGAGATCGTCACCGGGAAAAAACCGTTTGACGGCGACAGCCAGTTTGCCATTATGGCCGCGCACTTGGAGAAGACTCCTGTACCTCCCATCACCTACGATGCCGCGTTGCCATCGATATTGAACGACGTGATCCTGATGTCCATCACTAAGGATCCGGAGAAGCGTTTTCAAAGTGCGCAAGCATTTGCGGGCGCGCTGTCCAACGTGGCCAAAAGCATCCCAGCGCCGGTTGCGATGCCTGGCGTAGCGACGGTGGCGCCAATCCCCGTTGACTCGGGAGCCACACGCGTTCTTGCACCTACCGGACCGATGGCGAGTGCCACGGACGCGACCACCGTGCTGCCGGCTACTAAGTCTAAGGCTCCGAGTGTCGCGCCTCAGGCTACGCCCGTCGCGACTCCGGGTGGGCCTGTTACGACACCGGGCGGAGGAACGAAACCGCCGAGCCGCCGCTGGCTTTGGGTGAGTGCAGGAGCCGTGGCCACGGTTGCAGTTTTGATTGCGGCCATCCAGTTTGGGCCGTGGAAGAAAACTAGCGCTAGTACGGGAGCACCAACAACGCAGGTATCGGTTCCGTCAGCCACGCCGCAGACGCCGCCCTCTTTGCCCGCGGCCGCACCCACGTCCGCGGCGCCGAGTACCACCTCTGCGCAGCAGCCTTCACAAGTGCCGGTTCAGGTTCCGCCTGCGAGGCCGCCTGTGCGGCAGACCGCTCAGGCCGGCGGCCCGGCAGCGCGTCCGGCGCAGACAATGGTACAGCAGCCACCAGATCAGGGCGTATCGCAGAGTGTAACCCAGAGTGTATCCGTGGCTCCTCCGCAGACCCAGCGGACGGTGCCAGCGCCAGTAACGCCTGCTGTAGCGCCACCCCAGACCGCCCCACCTTCATCGCCTCCTGGAGCGGATCCAGCCGCGCTGCAGGAATTACGCGAGCACTTAGTGATGCTCGCAACGCGAGCCGATGCGGTGCGGAACGGCGTCGCGAGTCTGAAGCGCTCTCAGGCTGCCAGTGGTCTGTCGCTGCGAGGCGATATGGTGACGGCGGAGAGCCGCATGAACTACACGATGGACGGCGCCAACTCGGCTCTGGGCGCGCACGATGCCGCGGCCGCCAAGAAGTTCATAGACCAGGCCGAGACGCAGATCGAAAAGCTCGAAAAGTTTCTGGGCTTATAGCGCGAAACGCGCGCGGTCCGCACTGACCCCTGCGCCCACCACGGCGATTTCTTCGTTGGTGGGCATCAACTCAAACACAGTTCCTTGAAGCGAACTCATGCGCACCATTTCTTGCAGATCCAAGTTCAGCCTCCCGATATCCGCGAAGCGCGCGTTCATTCCAGTGATGTAGAACTTGCCGGGGCCGTCGAGATGAACGCTGGTCGCGGTGGCCGCTGCCAGGGCGCGATGCCAGATCTTGACGAATGCGCTACAACGGGCATCACCTTTGCGGGCGGCTTCGAAAACTTCATCCGGTTCCAAGTCCAGAAAACGCCGGCGCATGGCGGCATGCCCCATGATGCCTTCCAGGTGCCCCACTCCGCCGCAGCCGCAATACTTTTCCTTGGGGTCGAGCGTCACCACGATGTGCCCCCCTTCCCAGATGCCTTCGGTTTGTGGATAGCGCCTGAATCCAATGCCCTCGCCGAGCGTCCACACGCGGATCACGCTTTCCAGCGTGCCCTCGGTCGCAGCAATGCCCGCGGCCATGGCGTCCGCATCGTTCAATATGAGGACGGCTTGAGACGCTTCCGAAAGCGCATCCTTCAAGCGGAATCCTTTGGCCTGCTGCAGGTTGGGCGACTCTTCGATGAGCCCCTCTCGAATCACGCCCGCAAAACCGATGCCCACCGCGTCCACCGTTTCACCTCCGGCCAGAAGTTCAATTTGCCGACGAATCAGCGCCGCAATCTCGTCCGCCGGGATACCGTGCAAACCCTCAGTTTCCGAGGCGGGCTCCGGGTAAATTCGCATCGCGCCCACGACGCGGTTCCCTTTTACCAGACCGGCGGCGATCCGATCCGCGGCCACCACGCCGATGATTTTCCCCATGGCGGATCTCCTCGCTCTATAGCCTGGCCAACTTGTTCAGGCCGTTGAATGCCGCCGCTTTGTAACATTCGGCCAGCGTCGGATAGTTAAAAACCGTGTCCACAAAGTACTCGACGGTGCCTTTCAGGATCAGCACGGCCTGTCCGATGTGCAATAGCTCGGAGGCGCCTTCGCCGATGATGTGCACTCCCAGCAGTTCCTTGGTTTCGCGATGAAAAATGATCTTCAGGCGGCCTGTAGTGTCGCCGCGGATCTGGCCGCGCGCGATCTCGCGATAATACGCGACTCCCACCTCATAGGGCACGTCTTCGTTGGTAAGTTGCTCTTCGGTCTTGCCGATGAACGAGATTTCCGGGATGGTGTAGATTCCGTAGGGATAGGCAGCGGGGTTGGAATTGATCTTCAAGCCGAAGGCGTGCGCCGCCGCAATACGGCCTTGCTCCATCGAGACCGAGGCCAGGCTGGGGAAGCCGATGACGTCGCCCGCGGCAAAAATATGCGGTTGCGAAGTGCGAAGGTCAGAGTCCACCGTGATGCGTCCACGATCATCGGCAGTGAGGGCCGCGGCCTCCAGCTTTAAATCATCGATATTGCCCTGGCGGCCGACCGCGTAAAGCAGTGCGTCGCCGGAAATTTTCTTCTTGCTTTGCAGATTAGCGACGACACAACCACCCGGGATTTCCTCCACACTTTCCACTTCCTCATTCAAGCGCATCGTCACGCGACTATCGCGGAGATGATAAGAAAGGGCCTCGACGATTTCGGCATCAGCGAACTCGAGCAGTCTGGGCCGTTTCTCGACCAAGATCACACGGACTCCGAGCGTGGCGAACATACAGGTGTATTCGACGCCGATGACCCCGCCGCCCACAACAATCAGTGTTTTCGGAAGCACGGGCATCTGGAGGATCTGGTCGCTATTGACGACCGTGCGGCCGTTGATTGGCACCTTGGAAGAGGTAGCGGGCTTGGTTCCAGTGGCGATCACGAACGCGCCGCCTTCGAGATCGATTTGGCTCAGCGCATTGATGACTCGAATGTGCTGCGGATCCACGAAACTCGCGGCGCCGGTGAGAACATCCACACCATTCCGTGAGAGCTGCGCCTGGGTCACGTCGATCTCAGTCTTGATGACGTGTTGTACACGAAAGGAAAGATCGGACATGCTGATTTTTTCCTTGACGCGGTAGTTCATGCCGTAAATGTTCTGGTAATAAAAGCCGGACAGATGCAATACCGCCTCGCGCATGGTCTTGCTCGGAATGGTTCCGGTGTTGATGGAGGCGCCGCCAAGAACCTCCCGCTTTTCGATGAGAGCGATCCGCTTGCCAAACTTGGCGCCCTGGATGGCCGCGCGCTGGCCTGCGGGACCCGAACCGATGACTATGAGATCGAAGGCTTGCATACTTCGGCCAATTCGGCTTCACTTAGAGATTCATTAGACCACGCAGAAGCGACTTTCGCGTTGCCTACAATGCGGTACATTCATGCCAAATCGCCCATGTAGACTGATTCCGCATCTGTTCTACTTTGCCACTGTATTTGCCATGGCTCAAGGTATACGGCCGCGGGCGGGATATCCGCCTCGAGCTTTGCATCGGCGAGCGGTCACCAGGCATCCGAAGAGTATGGCGCGAATTCGTCCACTGGAAGCAGGAGAGACAGGCTGGTTCGTCCGGCTGGTTTACTGGTTCACGAAACGAAAGTTGGGGCGCGTGGTGATGCCGGTGAAAATCACGGCCCACCATCCCAGGCTCTTGCGCGCATATGGCGAGATGGAAACCGGCCAAGCAGCGGCGCGCTCGGTGGAGCCTGCTCTGAAATCGCTCGCAGAGATCAAAGCAGCGACGATGATCGGGTGCCCCTTTTGAATCGACATTGGTTCTGCCGTGGGCAGAAAAGCGGGCGTGACGGATCAAAAGCTGATGGCTCTGACGGATTTTGAAGCGAGCGCGGTATTCAGTGACCTGGAAAAGCAGGTGCTGCGGTACGCGACGGCGCTGACGAGAACGCCGGTGGTGGTCCCGGACGCACTGTTTGAGTCACTGAAACAGAACTTCAATGAACGCCAGCTTGTGGAGCTGACGTCCGCTATCGCGTGGGAGAATTATCGTGCGGGTTTCAATCACGCGCTCGGTATCGAGTCCGAAGATTTTTCACGCGGTGCGTGTTGTGTCCTGCCCGAGCGGCAGGAGGCTTGAGATCATCCACCAGCCTCTCGCGCCGCCTGCTGTTGCAAGCACCGGTTCAGGGCGTCCGGATAGACTTCAATGCCTTTTCTCGAATAACGCATGGCCCCTTGCTGGCGAAGCTGGTTCATGTGCAGAGTCACAATTTCTCGAGAGGTGCCTACATATTCGGAAATTGTCTGTTGACTGAGCGGCGGAATGCGAACCGCCCCAGCATCACTAGGCTCTCCCAGGCGGTGGGCGAACCGCAGTAAGCCGCGGATGATGCGTTCGCGACACTTCTCGCGGTTCAGGCTTTCAATCCGTGCTTCGTAATCCAGTAGTCGTCGCGCCAACATTTGAATGAACGCGAGTCCCATTTCCGGTTGACGTTCCACCTGCTTCTCGATTTCTTCTGCCGTCCAGGACATCAACGAAGTATTTTCCAGAGCCACTGCTATCTCAGTCGGAGAGTTGGGTTCCACCAGACTGCTCTCTCCGAAAAACTCGTTGGCTGAGTAGATCTCCATGACGATCGAAGAACGCTCGCCGGCTCGCCGGCACACTTTCACTCTTCCCCGAATTACCAGATGAATGCCATTCGACGGCCTTTCAGGATCGTAGATGACATTGCCTCGACGGACCTCACGGGTTGATTTCCGAGGTAAATAGATGAGGGGGTGACCGGACTCTCTAGGCGAAGTGAGTTTATTGGTTGTTGAAACCATTGTAAGTTTTACCAGTCTAATTTCACTGCTATGCAAGCAGTTCTCATGACCATTTTTTCGGTCTTCATCCGAAGTGTATAAGGGGCTATTTCCTTGTCACAAGCGGTGCATGCCATAAAGCTTCGAAAGCCGGTACACAAGATCACGTTTACCCGCGACTGTGTAATTTTGACGTTGGACTGCTTAGGCCGGAAGAGCGGGGCGGGCCTCTGCCGGGCGATGAAATGCTTCGATAATGCCACTCCATTTGCGGCGCACCAGTTCGATGAGATCAAGAATAATCGCGAGAGCGAGGAACCCGGGCCACAGATCCACGGTGGCTGGAACCGAACGGCCACCGGGATCAAAAATTTTCTTGATCTCGGGATTGAAGTGTCCTCCCGTAGCCATGGAGATTTCCCGAAGCAGGAAATCGTCGGAACGGTGATCGCTCAACTCATCTTCTTCGCGATAGAAGCCGACTTCGGGGAAGGCGCGTGATTCGACCAGTGGGCGCACGCGGAACAGTCCCTGGTTGCGGCCGATGCCAATGCGTGCATGATAGTTTCCCGCCGCGATTCGGGTGACTTTCACAGGGCACCTGAATCCATTGGGTCCAAAGGCGTAGATGTCCGGAACCACGGCCGGTTCATCCATCTTGCGGCCCAGATGGTACTCCACGACCAGCTCATCGCTCGAGTTGTCGTACTCCACCGTGGCCTCGCTCGCCGGCGCGTGCGGCAGCAAGTCACGGGCGATGTTAGCCCACAAACGATCGAATCCCGCCCAGCCGACCCAGTTCGCAGCCCAGCGGCTTTTAGCATCCGACGTGAAGACCGCGGCGCGGCCCAATCCATATTGCCATCGCACCAGCAGTGGATCGTGGTCAGCAACGCTGAGAGTGGTCTCGGCCGTCGGTTTGGCAATGTAACGGACATAACCCTTCAACGCGGGAGCGTTGCCGATGCCGACACCGTCGAGCACTTCGGCATCTTTGGAAACCGAAGCGCGCACCAGCCGCTCGACAGCCGTGGATCCGGTGTGCTCCTGCACATCCTTCAATAGAATCTGCTCGAGTCCGGAGGGCTCGTTCAGAAAATATGCTTTGCCTTTGGCCAACGATGCAATCTTTTCGAGATACGCGCGATTCACATCCTGCCCTAAGCCGACCGTTGAAATGGTGACGTGATTTGCAGCAGCATCGCGCGACAGAGACAGGCTATCGCCCTCTTCGGATATGCCGTCGGTGAGCAGCACGATGTGCTTGTAGACAGCATTCTGGTAGAGACTCTTGCGGTAGGCTTCCGTCAGGGCGGGCGCAATCTGCGTGCCGCCATCAGGCGTAATGCCGGCGATCAGACGTTTGATCAGCGATCGGTCCTCAGCCCGCCGCACAGGCACAGCCCATTGGAAGGAATTATCAAAGATCAGGACGCCTACCTGGTCGACGGGTCGCAGATTTTCAACCACGCCGATCGCCGCCAGCCTGGCTAACTCCATCTTCTTCCCTTCCATCGAAGACGATTTGTCGATGATCAGAATGACGCAGGTCCCCTCCGGAGAGCGTGGTGGAGCAAGCCTGGCAGGCAATGTGCGCTCCAGCGGATCTTCGGGACGTTTTTTCTCGACGTAAACGTTGTGTTCCCCCGCAATCCACAGAAGCCCTCCTCCTTGTTGAACGAATTTCTCGAGCGCCTCCTGGCCGGGAGCCAATACGGTTTGCTCGTCCCAGTTGTTGAAAACGATGAGCTGATCATCGTCGAGCTTATCCGGCAGACCCTGCGGAGAAAGCTGAACGTCGAATTGGCTGGACTGCAGCGTCTTCAGCAGGTGCGCTTCCGTACCTGGCGGATCCTTTGAAACCAGCAGAGCGCGCGGTTGCCGGATAGTGACAGCCTGGTTGAAGTTGGCCTGGCCTAGTGCCGGACCGCCGATCTTTCCGGCAAGATCAACGGCTCCGGTGGTGGTGACGCTGGCGCGTACCCTGAGGTGATTGACGCCGGGCTCCAGATTCACATCGTTCAGCCCCAGTGTCTTACCTTCCGCCGTGATCTCGATGTGCGCGCCGGACTTCCGCGGCGAGCTGACCGTGACATCGATCGGAAAATGTTCTCCGCTGAATACCAGCGAGGGTAAACTGACAGATTCCACGCGCAATTCCGGGCGCGGACTGCCCGCGAGCGCGAGCGTATCTATGGGAATAGCCAGTTGCTGGGCCTGCCAGGCGGCACGCGCGGCGCTGCCCAGGTTCTCGTTGCCGTCAGAGATCAAAACCACGCGCCGCACCATCCCGGAAGGCAGACTGCCAATGCCTTCGCGAATTGCAGCTTCCAGATTGGTGCCGCGGCCAGCGTCTCCGCCCGTGTACTGGAGCTTCCAGGTGCCATTTTGACGCTCCTGGGGCAGGGGATTTCGCGTCGAACGTGAGAACGGGATGACTTTGGTCAGATTTCGTCCGCGTGCCGACTCGATCTGTGCAGCCAGGGTCGAAGCACGCTCGAGATCTTGCGCTGAAAGGCTCCGAGAGGTGTCGGCGAGAATCGCGACGGCGACTTTGGTATCGAAGAATGTGACCTTCGGCTCGGCAATCGCCAGCAGAATCGCCATGATGGCGGCAGCTTTCAGCAGCAGTGCGGTCCGCCGGCTCTCTCCGCGCCATTCCCAGAGGACCCAGGCCGCGGGTAAGATGAGCAGCAGCAAGACCCAGGTTCGATCGAACGTCATGACGCCTTCCTGACGCGGCGCTTGACCATTTCGAGGTGGGCCGTCCGCCGCAATAAGCGCGAGGCGCGCCCGTAGAGCAGCCATTCCAAAAGCAATCCCAATCCGCCCAGCGCAGCCAGTTCCTGCCACAGATCATGAGAGGCGGCGACGCTTTCACGCAAATTCGGTACCCCGCGTCTTATCCCGGGCGGCGCCTCCCACTTGGTTTCCCACAGCTCCGGCAGGGACAGGGAGTAAAGCAGCTCTCGATCCGCCAGTATGATGCGCACCGTGCCGGGCGTTCCGCTGAAGAAGCGAAGGGTGTGGGCGCGGATGGTGTAAGGCAGAGACGTACCGTCTTGTTGGATCACACGAACGTCCTGGGGGCGCACGTCCCTCTCAAGATCCGCGCTGACCATGCCGACGCTGCCGGCTGTTACCGTCGAATGACGGAAGAGTTCTGGCGCCATCCAGCGAAGGATATTCGCGAACAGCAGAGGCGTCGCCAACTCGTACCGGAAATCTGAATTCGCCGGGTGGAAGCCGAAGACCACGGTTTTGTATTTCCCGCCACGCGCCACGATCACCGGCCCCTCTTTCGCCTGGCCAATGCGGATGTCATCAGGTGCACTTTCATACACCGAAGCCGCACCCAGTCGCAGGTCACGGGTGCGAAGCCCTGCGCAGAGAGGGCTGTCGGAGCACCAGCGCTCAAATTGAACGTTCTGCAACTTCGCTCGTACGGGTACCGGAGAACCCTCCGCGGGTGGCTCAATCCAGATAGCATCGGCCTGGGGAGGGGCCGGTGGATGGAACGCATCGAGGATCACCAGGCCCGCAGGCGTCGCGGCAGTATATTGTTCGGGCTTGCGAAAAACGACCTTCATCCGCGGAATCGAGGTCACGATGGGCGCCAGAAGTTCCGGATGGGCGGAATAGACCAATACCGAGATCGCGGGTTCGGCGGGGAGTTCGAGGACCGCATGATCGTCCTCAGGCAGGGCGTCGTGGGGCGCCAGGTTGGCCTCGAGCAGACCGCCGGCGCGGGTGCGGTACTCGAATGTGGTCTCCCGATCGGCCCCCGGAGGTATGGTGAGCTTGCGCGCGCCGACGAGTGCACCGCCAAACGCCAGAGTCACTACCACGGGTTTGGAATGGGCGCCATAGTTCCTGGTGGTGACGTAAACCTCCCATATGTCGGCGTCTTTTGTGGATCGGTCAACGGCAATTTTTCGAAAGCCGCAATTCTCCACCGGATCGGCCACTGGAAGCACCCGCAGATTCTTGATCTGCGACGTAGTCTCCAAAAGCGTTTGTTGTTGCGAGATGCGGCCCGGGCCGGCGTAGACGATCTCACCCAGACGCCCCGAATCGAGAGCCTGGGACTTGCGTGCGAATGCCAGCGCCTGTTCCAGGTTGAGTGCCGTGGAACCCGGTTTCGAGAGGAAAATGGCCTCCGCGAGTTTCCGGCGGTTTGATTCAAAACCTGTGACAGGGGTGGCCAGTGCATCCGCGCGCACCAGCATGATCCGGTCGGCCGCCGGCGCCGCTTTCACGTAAGCCAAAGCTCTCTGATATGCCTCATCCATCAGGGTGCGCCGCTGCTGGCTCAAGCTACCTGGATTTTTCGAAAAAGCGGCCATCCAGGCAGAGGTATCCAGGATCAACACGTGATCGCGCGGGGTTTCGAGCGGCGTGCCGAACCGAAGCTGCGCGATCGCCAGCAAGAGCAGCAGCAGGCTGAGCAACTGCAATATGAGCGATAGAGGTTGCCGGATTCGCTTGCGCTTCTGCACCACCGAAGACTGGTCGGCCGCCACCCAGAAGCGCAGAGTCGCTACTACCTGCCTACGCCTCGACCGGTCGAGCAGATACAACAGAACCAGCGTCGCCGAGACTGTGCCGAATAGAGCCAGGAATTGAGCCAGAGAGAGGTTGAGAAAGTACATCTAGGCAATCACCCGCGCTCGGACCAGCGAGCCGAAGATCACTTCTTCAAGGGGCGCTCCCGCGCTGACGCCTACATAGCGCCCGCCGTTTCGAATGGCCAACTGCTGCAGCTCTGCCGCGTAACGATCGAAGGCGCGTGTGTACTCTTCGCGTGAGGCCTCGTTGAACTGGAGTTCGAGGCGCGCATTCGTCTCCGCGTCCACCAGCTCCAGATCACCGAGCCACGGCGGCATGCGGTCTTCTTCCGCCCAGAGCTGGATCAGCAGCAGCTCGTGTCCGAAGTCCGCCAGATATTGCAGCGGCCGCTCGCAGCCGGTATCGTCCAAAAAATCCGAAATGATCACCAGAAGGCCGCGTTCGGGATGGATGGAAAGAAACTCCCGCGCCACGGCAAGAGTATCGGTGCGGCCGTGTGTGGTGAGCTGGGAGAGATACTCCATGACGGGGCTGAACTGGTGCCGGCCGCCGCCGCAGCGTATGCCCTCGCCGAGCTTGTCGGCGAATGGACGTACCACGATCGTATCCAGCCGCACCAGGCCCACGTAACACAGGGCGGCAGCCAGCTTGCGCGCGTAGTCGAATTTCACTCCGCTGCCCGAGGTCATCGATTCGCTGGTGTCCAGCAGCATCCGCACGGGGACGCGCGGCTCCACCTGGAACATTTTTAAGAACAGTTTTTCTAGCCGCAGGTAGGCGCGCCAGTTTACGGCGCGGACATCGTCTCCATGGTGGAAATGGCGGTGGTCCAGAAATTCCTGTCCGCCCCCGGCGAAGCGCGAGCGATTGCGGCCGCCCACAAGGCCGTTGAAAGACTTCTGCCAGTGGATCGTGAGCCGCTCGAGCTTCTCGAGAAACTGCCGGTCGAGCAGAGCGGTATAGGGCATGAGACGACCTGTCAGGCCGCGGAAGCGTGCGCCGCGGCTTCGCGAATGATAGTGCTCAGAATCGTGTCGGGCGTCTGCCCGTCTGCATGAGCATCAAAGTTCAAAATGATGCGGTGGCGTAAGACTGAGGCGGCCACGGCATCGATGTCCTCAATACTCAGGTGGTAGCGGCCATGCATCAGCGCGCGCACCCGCCCGCATTCGACCAGCGCTTGAGCGCCACGCGGTGAACTTCCATACCGGATGTATTTGCGCGCCAGCTCGTGCGCCTCGCTATGTTCGGGTTGGGTGGCCATTACCACCTGAATGGCGAATTCCTGCACATGCGGCGCCACCAGAATGTCGCGGCATACGGAACGTACTTCCAGCACCTCGTCGCGCCCCAGTACTGGACCAACTTGAGCGTCCTCGCGTTGGATGGTGCGCTCCACAATGCGGTTCAGCTCATCGTGCGAGGGATACGTCACCAGAATTTTCATCAGAAATCGATCGAGCTGCGCTTCAGGCAGAGGATACGTGCCTTCCATCTCGATGGGATTTTGAGTGGCCATCACCAGAAATGGCGCTTCGAGCTCGTGAGTGGTGGTTCCGCTTGTAACCGTGCGCTCCTGCATGGCCTCGAGCAGTGCGGATTGAGTCTTGGGCGTGGCGCGATTAATCTCGTCGGCCAGGACCAGATGCGCGAAAATCGGACCCGGCTGAAAGCGGAGGGACTTGGAGCCGCGCTCGTTGGTCTCGATGATCATGCTGCCGACGATGTCAGCCGGCATCAGGTCCGGTGTGAACTGGATTCTGGAGTACTTGAGCTGCAGAGCGCGGGCCATGGTCCGCAGCAGCGTCGTCTTTCCCAGCCCAGGAACGCCTTCGAGCAGCACGTGACCAGCAGCAACCAAACAGATGAGAACGCCTTCGATCACGTCCTGCTGGCCGACAATTATTTTCGAAATTTCATAGCGGACTTCGTTGAGCCGCGAAACTGCCTGGTCGAGTCGCCCGTCCGGTGGCACGACAACCATTGTAGAGCATTCGGCCGGCCATCTATGATCCTTCCGGACCCCGCAGGCGTGTAGAATCAGCCTATGGTCACACGTGAGCGTTGGCTGGCGTTTTCGGCCATAGCCGCGCTCGGCAGCCTGGTAGCCGCATTGAGTTGCTGCCTGCCGTTGGGAGCTTTCTTAGCGGCTGCGGGCACTGCGGGAGCGGCGCGCATCCTGGCTCCGTTGCGGCCCTGGCTTTTGGTCTTGTCCGTGCTGTTTCTGGCGGTTGGTTTCGTCCGGGCCAACCAGCACAAGGATTGTTCGTTGAGGCGTGACCGCTTCAGCCGGATTCTGCTTTGGGCGGTCGCAGCGGTGGTTGCAGCGACGCTGTTATTTCCGCAGATCATTGCCGGATTGATTGCTGATAAACTGCCGAAAGGCTTTGTCAGATGAGAAGGAAGCTCGTTACCATCGTGGTTGCGGTCCTGATCCTGGCGGGCGCCGCCGCATATTATGCATTGGTCCCCGGGCGCGCTCCGGCCGGCCAGCCGCCCCTGGCTGCACTCGATACCCAGAGCTTCGATCAACAATTCAAAGCTGCCTCCGCCAGCACGCGCGTTCTGGTGATGTTGTCGCCCACTTGATCGGTCTGCTTGCGGGGGGCCTCCGCAACTCAAAATGTTCTCGACGGAATGCGCGACGCGCCGGTCCGGGTGTTCGTGGTTTGGGAACCGGTGCTTCCCACGGACTGGGGTCCGCCATCTACCTCGACCCTGGCGCGCGTGCATGATCTGCGAGCTGCGCAGTTCTGGGACCGGCGGCATTTGCTCTCGGAGTCTCTCTCGAACAGGTTTCGAGCTCTCGGCGGACCGGAACACTTTGCGCCCGCCGACAGCATGAACAAGATCGAGTTTGAAATGGGGAAGGTGATCTGGGATTTTATCGCGCTCTTTCCGCCGGGATCGGACCGTCCTTCGATAACGGCTGCGCCCGTGGTTCAAGGGATTGATGACATCCGCGCCGCCCTCGCAAAGGTTTCTAAATCCTGAGACGCCGGTCTATTTCTCTGTTACAGCGATAATCGAAATCTGCTCGAGCATGGGTGAGTGACCTAAGGCATCCGGCTTTCTCTCGATTGGCGCGAGCGGGGAAATCGTAGTTCGCGCGGGCGGAGCAGGACCAAAATACTTGGCGTACACCCCGTTCATGTTTCCGAATTCCCCGAGGTTAACGAGGTAGACATTGCTGGCTACCACGTGGGAGAAATCCAGGCCGGCTTCTTCCAGACCGTCGAGGAGATTGCGCATGGTCTGGCGCACCTGGTTCTCCACACTCTCCGCCCAAATTCCACCATTCGCCCCGGGGATGAACCCAGATTTCGCCGAGCAATAGAAAGTATCGCCCGCGAAAACGCAAGGACTGGCGGTAGGGCTGGGCGGCATGTTCTTGGGGCGCACGGCGCGGCGTTTGGGAAGGTCCCGGATCGCTACTCCGGTAAAGGAAACATTGGCGCCGTACGGCAGCCATGACATTTCGATGGTGGCCCGCGCGGGTGTGTTGCCGAATTCAAAATGCTTCGCGTAAACGCGATTCATCACTTCCGTGGGCATCGCGTGAGTAAGGTATGGATTCACAAAAACCACATTGGCGAAATCCATGCCGGCAGCTTGAAGGATCTGGTGAAAACGTTTGAGCGCGGCTTCAACCTGCTCAGCGGGGTCTTCCGGGAGCGCTGCTGAGCGACCTACTCGCGTCGAACCGGAGATGTACAGTCGATCGCCTGCCAGCACACCCGGGCTGAGGAATTGGGGCTGGTCTTCGCCCGCCGGCACGATAATCTTCTTTTGCGCCAAGTCGCGCACGGCCACGGCGTTGATCTCGATGGGAGTGTCGGTAGGCAGATGATGGACGCCAACCGTCGAACGCGCAGGCGGATGCGCTGGAAAGTAGCCGGCAAAGATCCGGTTCATCTCGTCGAAGCTCGAACCATTGTCCAGGTATACCTGCGTGTACACCACATGGTCCATGGTCAGGCCCGCCAATTCCACGATGCTCTTGATGTTTTCCAGGCATTGGCGCGCCTGGTCTTCAAAGGTGGCTGGCATGCGGCCATCCGGAGTTCGAGCGCCCTGGCCGGACACGTATAGAAAATCCCCGGCCAGAATACCGGGACTGTATGGACCGACGGGTTTTACGCCGGGCGGGAAAATCACGCGACGCTCGGCGATAAGATTGGCAGCCAGCAAGAGAAGCAACACCCAACTCGGTCTCATGCTCTGTAGAGGCTCCAGAATACTTCGCGGAATCTGGCCATATCGCGATCAGTTCCGATTGTGACGCGCAGGAAGTTGTCCATGGGCGGGAACGGCCGCCCCACGGCTACACCTTTGGGAGGCATGTTGAAAATAAACTCCCGTGCATCGCGCCGCACATCGATCATCAGGAAATTGGCCTGTGGCTCGATGAACGTAATTTCGCGTTCGCGCAGCCAGTTCAACAGCTCCCGGCGGGTACGAATGAGGCGTGTGCGCCGTTGCTGAACCAGTGGGTTACCTTCGGCGATCGCGGCCAGAACGGCCCGTACCGTCACGATGGAGATGACGTTATTCCGAAACGGGGCCATCTTGGCGATGAGCTGGGGCGGAGCGCATCCAAATCCGGCCCGCAAACCCGCCATCCCATAAATTTTGGAGAACGTCCGCGTCACGACAACATTCTTTCCCTGACGCACGTAGCCCAGCGCGCTCGCGAGTTCGGGCGTATCGCCGAAATGTATGTAAGCCTCGTCGATGAGAACTACCGTGTTGGGCGGCAGGTTCGAGATCATCCAGGCGAGGTCTTTTTTCGGAACCACGGTGGACGTGGGATTGTTCGGATTGCAGAGATAGATGAGTCCGCCGCCTGCCTTCTCAGCTTCCGCTACAAGCTTTCGCAGATCGGGTACGTACGGAGGCTCGAGCGGAATGCGCACCACCGTGTGGCCGGAAGCGGCTGCGACATCGACGGGACCTTCGTAGGTTGGAGCAACCGTGATCAATGGCCGCGTGGCAGAAGAGAAAGCTTCCACGGCGGCGTGCAGAATCTCGCTCGAACCCGAGCCCACCAGGATCTGTTCGGGCGCCAGGTCCTCACCGTGCGCCAGTGCCGCGTAGAACGCGCCGAATTCCTGGTAATGGTAACGCCAACTCTCCGGCAGCACGTTCGTCATCGCTGCGATTGAAGACGCTGGAGGCCCGTCCGGGTTCTCATTTGCGTTGAGCCAAACCATATCGTTTGGCAACGTGCCGTGCACCGCGGCTCGCTGGGCATACGCCACCTCGGGCAACATGCGCCCCGCGAGCGTCGCCAATCCTATACCGCCAAACCCACGTCGTGTCAGCATGCTCACCTCCGAGCTTCTATCAGGAAGCATCATCATAACGCCGCTAACTGAAAGGAACAAATTGATGTTACCGGTGGATTAGCCAGGAACCTGGAAGTCCAATTGCAATCCTCGCGGCAGACTAAATTTGGGTCTTTAGATGCAGTCGGCAGGAGGGGAGTGTGAAAAAACTCGCAGTTACAGTTGTGCTCGCGTGGCAACTTTTACACGCCGATACCCCCAACCCCCCCCAACATCCGGGTGGTCAATGCGGCATCGTTTCCCGAGGACACCAGTCTGACACCAGGAGCCATCAGCTCAATCCTGGGACCAAACCTCGCGAATACAACGGCGCTTGCCATCGATCTGACGAACGTGCCGCACACGCTGGGTGGCGTGACTGTGACGATCGGAAGCACCACGCTGCCACGGTTCTATGTCAGCAAGACACAGATCAACGCGCGGATTGGCCCATCGATTCCGCTAGGCGCGGCCGTGCTGACGGTCAATTCACCAACGGGAACGTTCACTCAGAATATTGTGTTGCCAGCGACCTCGACTCCGGGAGTTTTCTCAGTTTTCGGCACCGGAACTCGCGACGGAGCCATTCAGAATGCCGTGACCTTCGCACTCGGTCCGTACACGGTGACGACCCAAGGCACGCCTACTTACCTAGCGATCTATACGACGGGCCTCGATTTTTCGAGCGCACCCACCGTAACTTAACTATTGGGGGTGTGAGCGTGGATGTGAAGTTCTATGGCGACTCACCGTGCTGCCCGCGCGTCGAGACCCCGAACGGTGATGCGAGTTTCGCGGCGACAACAGCCAATAAGTTTCAGATCAACTGATCGGCAAGTCGAGTCAGATTATCGAAAAACGGAGGAAACGAAAATGAGAAAGCTCATCACAATGTCGGCGATTGCAGCCTTGATGGTGACAGGCGCTGTGGCGCAAGGCCACAGCCGCAGTCAGGCGGCGGGCAGTCCCGGAGCTGCGCACAGCAACGCTCCAGCCGGAACTCCGGCAGCGTCACGCGACCGCGACCATGGTAAACAACGCGCCCAGGACGTGGGCCGGGGGAAAAAGAAGGGGCTCAAGCAGAAGCACCAGAAGAGCTTCAAAGAGCGGCTCGGTTTTAAAAAGCATAATAAGACCCAGGCGAAGAACCATACCCAGCACCGCAGCCAAGGCCGCGGCAGAAATTAGCGCCGTTGGAACGGTGTTCGCTGACGACGGGTTAGGTTAGCTTGCGCCCGATGATGGCATAATCCAGGCCGCCGAAAAGGGCGTCTCTGACGCCCTGCGGCACCTCGGCCAATTCGGGAATCGAATCGACAGCCGGCGATCGGCGGTGCAGTTCGATGCCCCCAAGACCGTGCTCCTCCATGTAGAAGGCGAGCAGTGAGTGCGGCACGGGACGTGTGTGTGTCGGGTCGAGATAAAAATGGGTGGCGAAGATCGCCAGACACTCGGGGTTGGGCGTCTCAATCACGATGAGACCGTCCCGCACCAGCTTCTGCGCTGCCAGCCGGATGAATTCAGGAATACGATCCGGCGGTAGGTGCTCCACAACCTGCGCACAGAAAATACCGTCCAGCGCGAAATCGGGCAAGTCGCCGAGATAACGGAACAGGTCTGCCACTTCGGCTCGCAGGCCTTTTTGGACGCATAACGCCACCCATTCGCGGCTCAGATCGACGCCACGCGCGGGTACGCCGGCCTCGTGCATGAGTGCCAGAAACTCGCCGCGCCCGCAGCCGATGTCCAGCACGTCTTTACGTCCTGAAAACAGCGGCACATAGAATTTGAAACTATTGCGGACGTATTCTTCGGATCCGCGAAAACGTTCGGAGAAGCGCAGGTAATCCATCCCAGGCCGCGGTTCCTGTGAAGGAGCGGGCCGAGCCGGGATAGCCTCGGCGGCCGGCTCGTGCGAGAGAGCCGCTACATGCTGGCGTACAACACGCAGTTCGCTATGGATGAGCCGGTCGTATTCCAGCCGGATTTTCTGCAGATCCGCCCAAAGCCTTTTTTGAATGTCCAGGGTGGATCTGTCGAGCGCCCCCAGATAGTCGGAGTGCTGCGACTTCACGATGTCCCGGAAGTTCGTCTCCATCAGCGTCGCCCGATGCTGGAAGGCGATTTGAAGATCGGCGAGGCTGCGCAGGAATTGCGTTTCATTGAGGAAAAGCTTTTGCTCCCATTCGGCGCGCCAGGCAGTCCAATGTGAGCGGACATCCTTGAGCTCCGCGGCTTCACCGCGCAATTCGCCGATCGGCAGCGAAAGCTTAATGAGAGTGCGGTTCACTTCATTCAGCGCTTCGATGGTAGCTTCCACGCACGCCATAGCCTGGCGGTTGAAAACCACCTGATCGCGAACGAACCAGTCCAGACCTCGCGCGATGTTGCGCTTGACCCACTGGATGACTGCATTGAGAGGACCCCCCGGGCGAGGATTTACGCTGCCGATGGAGGCCACTTTGGCTTCGGCGGCATCGCGCGCGTGCACCAGCGGCATCAGGTCCGGGACAGCGATCCACCCGTTGGAGGCCGATGAGTCCGGATAGCGTGCCCGGACGCGCTCCCGAATCTCGCGAACCAGTTCGGTAATCTCCTCGGCTTTGCGCGAATCGTTATCGCTTGCGGGAACCACGTTTTTTGCTCCAGTGAGCAGCTACTTTGGAGTACAGCCCGCCGCGCGGCGTGAACTCGCCGATCACGGTCGCTGAAATGGGGTGGGTGGCGTTCACTACATCACCTAGGAAACGATTCACCACATTCTCGTAGAAGATGCCCAGATTGCGGTAGGCCAGGGCATACATCTTCAGCGATTTCAGCTCCAGACAAAGTCTGTCCGGAGTGTAGCGCAACGTGAGGGTGCCAAAATCCGGCAGCCCTGTTTTGGGACACACCGACGTGAATTCCGAAATCACGACTTCAATTTCATAGCCGGGAAACTGATTGGGCCAGGTCTCGATCTCCGGGAGCCTGGCGTCAATGCCTGCCCGGGCGTGTTCATCGGTGTAGCCGCGCTTCATTTCTCTCTGGATTCGCCGGACCGAACCGCCGCACTGGCTTTGCCTGCAAGCGCGCGAGAGAGCAGATCGAGAAACAGACCGACGTCGGTAACGACGCCTACGGCTTGCCCTGTGCCACGGTCGCTGACTTTTGTGGCGACCGCCGGGTTGATGTCCACGCACACTATTTTGACCCAACTGGGCAGCATGTTTCCGGTGGCGATCGAGTGCAGCATCGATCCCAGGCACAGTACCAAACCGGCTCCCTTCAAGTGCTCGGCGTAACCGTCCTGCGCGGCGTTCATGTCAGTAATGACATCCGGTAGAGGCCCGTCATCCCGCAAGCTGCCGGCAAGCACAAAAGGCACGTTGTTCTTGACGCATTCATAGAGAATGCCGGCGCGCAGGCGGCCGCTCTCCACCGCGTGGCGAATGTTTCCGCAGAGATAAATGGCGTTGATAGCGCGCATATGATTGCGGTGCCCGTGCTCCTCCTGACGGCCGTCAGAAAGCCGCACGCCCAGCGAAGTTCCAAATAGCGCCGCTTCCACATCATGAACGCCCAAGGCGTTGCCGCTCAGCAGCACGTGAATGAAGCCACGCCGGATGAGTTCCGCCAAACCGTTTACGCCGCCTGTATGCACGACTACGGGTCCTGCCACCGCGACCACTTTCAGACCCTGTGCGATGGTGTGCTCGATCAGCGTGGCCGTCTGCCGCACCGCGGTTTCCACCTGGCGCTCGGAGGAAATTCCATTGGCCATGAACGCAAAAGCCATGCGATCGCGTTCCTTCGATTCCGGTATTACACGGATACCGCGCATTCCAACCACCACCTGGTCGCCGGCCCGGATATCGCGCAACCGGCGGCACACCGCGCGGCCGTCGGCAACCACAACCAACGCGTCCATCCGTTGGCTCTCCACTTCAACCCATTGATTCCGGTGACGCACGGAAGTCTTGTGATTTGTAGTCGAGTAGAAATCTTCGGGTGCGCAGCGGTCCCGTTCGACGGTTCGCAACTGCGCATCGCCGGTGTCCACGAGCGAACAGCCCAGACCAAGCAACTGCTGCAGCAGCCGCTCCATGGTTCCACGGTCCGCGGCTTCCACCTTGAGCCGTAAGTATGAAGGCTCACTATTGGTGCGGCCCACGCGGAACTCTTCCACTTCGAACCGGCCGTTGAACTCCACCACCTGATCGAAAATCTGCTCCATGATATGGGAATCGATCAGGTGCCCCTGGGCTTCGACGACCTCCTGGAATTGCATAGAAGCTTTCATTCTAGCGCGGCGGGCCCGTGGGCCGACGTGGAGCCGTGCGGCTTCAGGTTTGTCCTCTGGGGGACAGAACGTCCCCTTACGCGCGTGTCAGAAAGATGGGCAGCCCCATCTTGTTGGCATAGACCGGCCGGTACCGTTCCGTGTTGTACATTGTGTCCACATCGACGCGTCGTGGGCCGAGCTTCGGGTCTGGAATCGGAACCGCCGCATAGCAACCGCCGCAGATGGCCATCATCACGCCATGCTGTCCGCGCTCGATGCAATCCATTGCCATTCCGGCAAACGTAGACGCGACCATCTTGTCAAGAAAATCAGGATTGCCGCTGCGCAGGTCATAAGTCAGATCGCTGACGATGGTTTCTTCTTCGGTGCGCTTCTTGATTTCATCGCTCAGGTCCTCGCCTACGTTGGCCTTCTTACGGTGGCCGTAAGCGTCGGCCTCGCCGGTTTCACGAATGTGGTAACCTTCCCACTCCGCGCCTTCTGAGAGGATGACCAGCGAGTAATTGCTGGGGTTGCTTCGTTTTTCGGTCAGCAAGAGCTGGATCAGCTTCTCGAGATCGAATTTCTGCTCCGGAATGCAGCAACGAGTCGAGGTGACATATGCCGTATAGAGCGCCGTGTACCCGGCGTCGCGGCCAAAAATCCGGAAAATGCCGATGCGCTCGTGCGAGCCTACCGTGGTGCGCTGCCGGTTGATGGCTTCGGTCGCTCGCGTGATGGCGGTCGAGAAACCAATGCAGTACTCGGTGTTGCGGACGTCGTTGTCCATGGTTTTTGGGATCGCGATGACTTTCATTCCCGTTTTGTCCAGCTTCGCGGCGTAACTCAGCGTATCGTCGCCACCGATCGCAACCAGGTACTCGAGCTGCAATTTTTCCAGGTTTTTCAGCACTTGTGACGTGACGTCGTAAAGAACGACAGGTTGACCGTTCTTGGTGGTTTGTGAGGATGGAAAATCCGCCGGATTCAGGAAGTCCGGCAGTTTCTTTATCTTGGATGGATTGGTACGCGTGGTGTGCAGAAACGTGCCGCCGGTCCGGTCAATGGTCCGAGTGTTATCGCGATTCAGCGGCAGAATATAACGTAGGCGGCTTGCTGATTCGTCGAGGTTGACGTGCGTCAGACCTTCCCAACCGCGCCGGATTCCGATGACGTCACAATTGATTTCACTAGCTCGATAGACGACGCTCTTGATCACTGAATTCAGGCCGGGAACATCACCTCCGCCGGTGAGTATCCCGATACGTCTCGCGGACATCGGCACTCCTTTAGGTGGGATGACCTGGATAAGTTCCTATTATAGATTCCCTTCGACGCGTATTCACGCGGCGCGGTCTTAAGTCGCAACTGTGTCAGGCCTCACACGCCGGGGATACCAAGCGTGGAAATAATTGCATGATTTGCCGGTAATTCGAGAGGTATTTGCTGCCCCCGGCTGTGAAACGAAAGGAATGGACTCTCACATGCCAGTTCCGGGGACGGATGGAGCCGGAAAAGAGATCCCTGAAAACTCTCGCGAGCGGAATTTGCCGCGGCCTCGCATGGCTGTTGGCGGGTTCTGATTTGCGCGCCGCCACGCCAAACGTGCCACAGGAGCAATCAAACCATACTCTGGTGAATAGAGCGCTTGGGACCTACTCAAGAAGGGCGTGAGTGACGGAAATCCCACAAGCGCAGGGAAGCGATCAGGGCCATTGCCGCCATTGGCGCGCAACCCGACGCCATGAAGGTTTTAGAAGATGCCCTTCATGACAAGAGTCCTCAGGTGCGGCAGAGCGCGGCCGCGGTTCTGAACGAAACCGATGACGAGATCGCTTTCACCGCCGCCAAGGCGCTTTCGAGCATGGGCGACATATCCGGTCAGCGGTTTTCAGGAAGTCCTCACAGGTGAAAGAAAAGATGCGGCCGGAGCGTTCACGAACGCGACGCGCGATGCTAAGCATAAGATGCTAAGCGCGCGATGCTAAGCATAAGATGCGGAATCCGGTCGAGCTGGCCATGATCGGAATCAACGAGGCATCAGGAGCGTTTCTCGGACCGGCGTCGTACGGGGTGACCACCGCGGAGAATGCATTTCGAGGAGAATGCATTTATTTCGAGGAGAATGCATTTAAGGACAAGGGCGCGGGCAGGGCATTGGCGACTTCGTACCTGGCAAAAGATCCCGACCCGTACGCGCTGACGCTGCTCGAGTGGCCCTTCAGGACAACCGTGCCATGGTGCGCGCCGCGGCTGCCAAAGAGTTGGGTGAACGGGGCAACCAGAGCTCCATCGACAAACTGGCCTCGTTGCTGAAGGATTCCCGCACAGCGGTTCGAAACATGGCCGCTGCTTCCATCATTCGTCTGTCAGCGAATGGCGAAGCTCCGAAGGGACAAGCGTCGCTAGAGCCGCCGCTACAACCTGAAATGCGCAAACGGGAACTTCGTCGGCGCAGCTCGAACAAAGTCCCCGGAATTAAACTTCATTTTATTTTAGACACTCAAGACTACCTCGTTCTTGGTCAAGAGGCCAGACGGAGCCCCTCAGCTCTGGTTAGATCGAACCGGTCGCGCAGGAATTTCCTGAACAAGTTGCCAGGACCTGAAGCGATGAG